>NZ_JBFTLG010000008.1:0-183157 GCF_056396305.1 Arthrobacter sp. 05T420
TCACACCCCCGAGGACCTCCGGCAGGTCGCCGCGAAACTCAACCGCCGGCCCCGGCCCACCCTGAACCTGGAAACCCCAGCCAACCGGCTGAACCAGCTGCTGCACGCAGCCTAACCCCCTGCGTTGCTCCCACTGATTGACTTTGCCGTGCCTCCATGGGCCGTATCTGACCCCGCGTTGCTTCTCACGGCTCGAAACGGCCAATGGCGCCGGGGAGACTAAACTCAATCCAAGCCCACCCATCACCATGCGAGGAGCCCCCATGCGCGCCACCATCATCCACGGCCCCGGCGACATCCGAGTCGAAGACCGCGACTACCCGACAATCCAGCTGCCCACCGACGTCGTCGTGAAGGTCACCGCCTCCTGCGTCTGCGGCTCGGATCTGTGGCCCTACCGCGGGGTCAAGCCCACCCACAAGCCGTCCGCGATCGGCCACGAGTTCATCGGGACGGTGGAAAGCATCGGCGAGGACATCAGGGACCTGGCCGTGGGCGACCTCGTGATCGCCCCCTTCGTGGTCAGCTGCGGCAAGTGCCCCCAGTGCCTCAACGGCGTCACCGTCGCGTGCGACCACCTCGCCGGCTGGGGCGGCAAGGATGACACCGGCCACGCGATCGACGGCGGCCAGGGCCAGGCTGTCCGCGTGCCGCTCGCCGAGTCCACGCTGGTCAAGGTCCCAGGCGTCACCGATCCCGACGACGCCCTCCGCGCCAGCCTGCTCACGCTCTCCGACGTCATGGCCACCGGCCACCACGCGGCCCTCGCCGCCAAGGCCGGCCCCGGCCGGACTGTCGTCGTCGTCGGCGACGGCGCCGTCGGCCTCTGCGGCGTGCTGGCCGCCAAGCGCCTCGGCGCGGAGCGGATCATCGCCATGTCACGGCACGCCGACCGGCAGGCGATCGCCCGCGAATTCGGGGCCACCGATATCGTGGCCGAGCGCGGGGACGACGGCGTCGCCAAGGTCCGCGAACTGCTCGGCGGCGTCCTGGCCGACTCCGTGCTGGAGTGCGTGGGGACCAAGGAATCCATGGAGCAGGCGCTGCACAGCGTCCGCCCGGGCGGCGCCCTCGGCTTTGTGGGCGTCCCCACCGGCGGGGCCGAAGCCCCGCTGCGCTTCCTGTTCGACACCAACATCTCGATCGGCGGCGGCATGGCCCCGGCCCGGACGTACATCCCGGAACTGCTGGCCGACGTGCTGGACGGCACCATCAATCCGGGCCGCGTGTTCGACTCGGTCATGCCCCTTGAGGAGGCGCCCGAGGCCTACCGCGCCATGGACGAAAGGCGCGCCATCAAGGTCCTGCTGACCCCGTAGCCGGACTCCCGACGGCAGCGGCGCCGGATGCCGCGCAACTGCTTGCCGCCGCCCTTGCACGGGCAAGGGCGAAGGTCTAGCGTGAAGCGCATCAGCATCCGCCGCCGTCGAGGAGCCGTCATGGCCAGGTTTGTGCAGATCATCGAATTCCAGACCTCCCGCATCGAGGAGATCGAACAACTCGGCCGCCCGTCAAGGACCGAGGGGTCCACGGCCCCGACCTTCCGCCGCATCATGGCCGCCGCCGACCGCGACCGCCCCGGCACCTACCTCACGATCGTTGAATTCGACTCCTACGAGTCGGGCATGGAGAACTCCAACCGGCCCGAGACCTCCGAATTCGCCGCGAAGATGGCCGCCCTCTGCGACGGTCCTCCGGTCTTCCGCAACCTGGATCTCATGTGGGAGGACACCGGCGAGGCCGACGCCGGCCAGTAGGCCGGCAGCCGCTCTCGTCAGAGGGACTACCGAAGGGACCGCACCGGGCCCAGGACCGGCAACCGGCCATGGCGTGAAGCCATGGCGTGAATACGCGACTTGGATACGCGGACAGGACGTGGGAGCAGGGAAATGGGTTCTGCAGAGGGCAGGGCGCCGGAAAGCTTCGTTGCGGATCAAGGGCTCGTCATAGATCTCAGCGCGCTGGGCTCCGCTCCCCTGCAACTCGTGGGCGGCAAAGCCGTAAACCTCGGCAAGCTCACCGCGGCCGGGTTCCCGGTGCCGCGCGGCTTCTGCCTCACCACCGCCGCCTATCGGAAGGCCGCCCCGGCCGAACTGGACGCACTGGCGGCCAGCCTGGACGCCGCGCAGCCCGCATCCTTGAACGGCGGAGAACCGGGCGGCGGCCCGCCAGGCCACGACGAGCCAGTCCACGGCTTGAACCACCCCGAACCTGACTTGGGCGAACTGGCGAGGCAGGCGCGGGAAATGATCGTAACCGCGCCGATTCCCACCGACGTTGATGCCGCCCTCCGCGCCGCCTATGCCACGCTCGGCAGCGCCGCCGCCGTGGCGGTCAGGTCCTCCGCCACCGCCGAGGACCTGCCCTTCGCCAGCTTCGCCGGACAGCAGGATTCCTTCCTCAACATTTCCGGAGCCGATGCCGTGGTGGAGTCGGCCCGGCGCTGCTGGGCCTCACTCTGGACCGAACGGGCCGTGGCCTACCGCTGCGCCAACGCAATCAGCCACCGCGACGCCGGACTCGCCGTCGTCGTCCAGGACCTTGTCTCCGCCACAACCGCCGGCGTGCTGTTCACCGCCAATCCCGTGACGGGCACCCGGAGCGAAACGGTCATCGATGCGAGCGCCGGGCCCGGCCAGGCGGTGGTCTCCGGCAGCGTGAACCCTGATCATTTCGTGGTTGAAACGGCCACGGGACGCATCCTGCTCCGCTCGCCGGTAGGGACCGCGGCCAGGCGACGGCCGAGCCTGAACGACGCGCGGATCCGCGAACTCACGGCGCTGGGCGATACCGTCCAGCGGCTGTTCGGTGCACCTCAGGATGTGGAATGGGTGATCGACGCCGCGGGCAAAATCTGGGTCACCCAGTCCAGGCCCATCACCACGCTGTATCCCCTGCCGGACCCGGCCGCCGCCGAACCCCTTGGCGCGGAGTCGGGGCCCGCCGCTGAGCCCCGCGTGTACCTGTGCGGCACCTTGCTTCAGGGCCTGACCAGGCCATTGACTCCCATGGGGCTCTCCGTGCTGGGCTCAATGCGGAACCGCAACGGGCCCTGGGCGTACGTCAACCCCGGCCTGCGCATGTACGTGGATGTGACGGCCATGGTGCGCAACAGGTACGGCCGCCGCTACTTGCTGCGGATGCTCCCGCTGGCAGACGGGAGGTCCGGCGCGGTTTTCCCGGCGCTCCTGGCTGATCCGCGGTTCAGCGTGCGCCTACGGCCGCCCCGGCGGAAACGACCCGGCGCAGCCATCCGGCGGGTCCGGCAGAAACCGGAGCCCGGCAGCCCCGCAGCGCACAGCACCGCAGGGCGCAGTCCCAACACTCTGGCCGGCCTGGGCCTGACGGTCCGGCTGGTTCCGTCCCTGCTGCGGGCCGCGGTGCGGCCGGCCGCCGAACTGCGCCGCGCCTTCGATTACGGAAGGCGCCTCGAAGCCGAGCTTGTCCTGTCGGAGCCGGTCACCGCCTTCGGCCGGCTCGATCACGCCCAGCGGATCCTGGACCGCACGGTGGACGGTCTGATCCTGGCGACGCTGCCCGGACCGTCCGTCGGTTACCTCATGCTGGCCTGGGCCCGCAGGCTGTTGCGCGGCATCGCGGAACCGAGGGAACTCGAGGCAGTGTTGCGGGGGCTGCCCAACAACGTCACCACCGAGATGGACCTTGAGCTCTGGCATCTGGCCGTCACGATCCGCGCGAATGACGCGTCCCGTGAAGCGTTCCTGGCCCACGGCCCGAAGGAACTGGCCGCCCTGTACGCGGCCGGATCCCTGCCCGCAGTGGCGCAGACCGGCCTGCGTGTGTTCCTGGACCGGTACGGCCACCGCGCCGTGGCGGAGATAGACCTTGGCATGCCGCGGTGGGCGGAGAAACCGGACCATATCCTCGGCATGATCTCGAACTACCTTCACGTGGAGGACCCCGAGCAGGCCCCCGACCGGCAGTTCGCCCGCGCCGAGGAACACGCAGAGGCGAGGATCCGCAGCCTGGTGGAACGGACCAGGACCCGGAGCCAGCTCCGCGCCCGGCTGGTGGAGTTTTGCCTGCGCCGGACCCGGCAGCTATCGGGACTGCGCGAACTGCCCAAGTTCTATATCGTCCTCGCCCTCGCGGAGATGCGCCGGCAGTTGAACGCGATCAGCACCGAACTGGTCCGGACCGGTGCGATCGCCGCGGCGGCCGATGTGTACTTCCTGGAATTCGATGAGGTCCGCGTGGGTTTGCGCGGTGCCGACCTCAAGGGCATCGTCGCGGCCCGGCGCCGGCTCTACGACGTCGAAATGCGCAGG
This sequence comes from Arthrobacter sp. 05T420, assembly GCF_056396305.1. Lineage (NCBI taxonomy): Bacteria > Bacillati > Actinomycetota > Actinomycetes > Micrococcales > Micrococcaceae > Arthrobacter > Arthrobacter sp. 05T420. The sequence continues at coordinate 4,290 of NZ_JBFTLG010000008.1, forward strand.
CGCCGGATTCCCCGGCTGCTGCTCTCCGACGGTACGGACGTGGAGGCTGCCGTGATGGCCAAGTCCCCCGCCTCCGGCGCCCTCGCCGGGACTCCGGCGTCGGCCGGTACCGCCACCGGAACGGTCCGGGTCATCCTGGATCCGGTCGGCGCCCACCTCGAACCCGGGGAAATCCTCGTGGCGCCTTCCACCGACCCCGGCTGGACACCGCTGTTCATGACCGCAGGCGCCCTCGTGATGGAGATGGGCGGCGTGATCTCGCACGGCGCGGTGGTGGCCCGCGAATACGGCATCCCGGCCGTGGTGGGCGTGCCGGATGCCACCACCCGGCTGCGGACGGGCCAGAGGGTGACCGTGGACGGGTCCGCCGGAACGGTCCGGCAGGTGGATGCCCCGCTCTCCCCCGCGAAGGCCGCCGGCAGCCTGGCCAGCTGAGCACACGAAAGGGCTATGTTAGGGCTATGGTGTCTGTTGGCCGCAAGGCACATGGCACCCCGTTTCCCGAGCCCGAGGGCTTCGGTTCGGGGCTGGTGGACGACGCCGCCCGCCGGGACTCCACGCTGCCCGACTTCGACTGGGCCGTTCTTCCCGAAGGCGTGGTGCGCGGTGACTTCGCGGCGCCCAGCGGCACCCTGGCGACCATCTCCACCGGAGATCCCGGGAAGCCTCGAGTCCTGCTCATCCCGGGCGCCACCGGCTCCAAGGAAGACTTCATCCTCATGCTGCCGGAGCTTGCCGCGGCCGGCTATTTCGTCCTCAGCTGCGACATCGCCGGGCAGTATGAATCCGCCCAGGCCGGGCCCGAAAACCTCGTTCCGCCCCGGCGCCGCTACGACTACGAGCTCTTCCGCGACGACCTCCTCGCCATGCTGGACGCCGAAGACGGCGCGGTGCACGTTGTGGGGTACTCCTTCGCGGCGATCGTTGCCCAACTGGCCTTCGCGCAACGGCCAGAGAAGTTCCGCAGCCTGACCTTGATCAGTTGCCCGCCCGAGCCGGGGCAGAGTTTCCGCGGCCTGCGCCTCGCCGGCTGGTTCAGTGGCTGGGTCAACAACAGGGTGGGCACCGCAGTGATGATTTGGGGTATCCGCAGGAATGTTGCCCGTGTGGCGCCCAAACGGCTGCGGTTCGTGAGGAGCCGGTTCGCGTTCACGCGCCGCTCCTCGGTCATTGACATCATCGGCCTCATGAAGCACACACCGGATCTGCGGCGGGTCCTGGCCGCCGCGACGCTGCCAAAGCTTGTCGCCGTCGGCGAAAAAGACCTCTGGCCGCTGGCGCTGCACCGCCATTTCGCGCAGTCGATCAATGCACGGATTGCCGTCTACCGCGGCGGCCACAGCCCGTCCGAGACCTCGCCGTACCAGATAAGCCGGGACCTGATTGCGCTCTTCGACGCCTCCGTCTCGGCGTGACTGAAGCCACCTGCCGAGACGAAGACCCGCACTAGACCCTTGCACCGCGGCCCGTGGCACCGTACGTTGGGGACAGCGGACGAATGTCTCCGCAGCCGTTGGCCCCAGGGCCGCCGGAGATCAGCAGCATTTCAGAAGGATAAAGGCATGGCTACAGGCACAGTTAAATGGTTCAACGCCGAAAAGGGTTTTGGCTTCATTGCCCCGGATGACGGGTCGGCCGACGTTTTCGCCCACTACTCGGCAATCGCCAGCAGCGGCTACCGCTCGCTGGACGAGAACCAGAAGGTCGAATTCGACGTCACGCAGGGCCCGAAGGGCCCGCAGGCTGAGAACATCCGCCCGCTCTAAGTACTCAGGAAAAAGCCCCGGCCGCCCGGCCGGGACACTTTCCCCGAAGACCACAACGCCCCTCCGGAGGATTCCTCCGGAGGGGCGTTTGTGTTTGCCGGGCGGCTCACGGGCACCGCTGCCGGGCGCCCTGCTGCAGAGTCCCCGGCGTCAGCCGACGTGGACCCACGGGCGCCGCGTGACGTCCGGTTCGGCCTCGCGCAGCACTTCCCGCGTCACCGGGGCGATCTCGCCTTCGCCGAAGGCCAGGAACCGCAGGAGGTTGGTGAACGGGTTTCCCTCCGTCCAGCGGAAGTAGATGTGCGGCATCAGCCCGGTGACATCGCGGATGTGCAGCAGCACGGAGGCGATGGTGTTCGGCACGACAGGCCCGTGGACCTCCAGGATCTGGTACCCGTGCCGGGTCACCCCACGGACCTCAAGCGCGGTCTCGAAGTCCGACGAGTCGTCCACCACGACTTCGAGGAACAGGGCCTGGTAGTCCACCGGGAGGTGGCTGACCTCGATGGCGGACGTGAGCTTGTCCTGGTACGCCTCGGCGCTCAGCCGCCGTGGCTCGTGGGCAATGATCGCGATGGGACCGGTTTCGTTGGCGGCCAGGAACTCCAGGGCCGGGGTGTCCATCCGCACGTGCGTCGCGTGGAGCTCGAAGGAGCGCCGCAGGCGCGAGAGCAGCGAGATCAGGATGATCCCGAGGATGAAGAGCGCCGCGATCCGGATGCCTTCGGGCCGCTCGAAGATGTTGGCCACCGTGGTGTAGATGAACACGACGGCGATGACGCCGAACCCGACTGTGCGCTTGCGTTGCCGCCGTCTGCGCGCGGAGAAGGTTACGGCAACCGCCGCCGATGTCATCAGGACCAGGACGCCGGTGGCGTAGGCGCCGCCCTGGGCGTCGACGTCGGCGTCGAAGAGCCAGGTGATCAGGAACCCCACGAGCGTGAACACCAGGACCAGCGGCCGCACGGCGCGGGCCCACGACGGGGCCATGCCGTACCGGGGCAGATAGCGCGGTACGAGGTTCAGCAGCCCGGCCATGGCGGAGGCGCCGGCAAACCACAGAATCGCAATGGTGCTCAAGTCATAGACGGTGCCGAAGCCGTTCCCCAGGTATTCGTGGGCCAAGAACGCCAGGGCGCGGCCGTTGGCCGGGCCGCCGGGCTCGAAATCCTGCGCCGGGATCAGCACCACCGTGGTGAAGCTGGTGGTGATGAGGAAGGCGCTCATGATGACGGCGGCCGTGGTCAGCAGGCGGCGTGCGCCCTTGATCCGGCCCTCGGGGTTGTCCTCGGTGTCTGTGGCGTGACCGCGGATCTGCGGCATGACGGCGACGCCGGTCTCGAAGCCCGAAAGGCCGAGGGCCAGCTTCGGGAAGACCAGCAGCGCGATTCCCACCACCATCAGCGGGCTGCCGTGGGCCGTGGTCAGCGCCAGCCACCAGTTGCTCACGGCAACGGGGTGGGCGAAGACCTCGAAGATCGTTGTGACGACGACGATGACGTTCAGCCCAAGGTAGAGCCCCACGAGGACGACCGCGACGCCGATCGCCTCCTTGAAGCCGCGCAGGAACACGGCGGCGAGCAAGGCCAGCAGGAACAGGGTGACCGCGACGTTCTGGCCCTGCATCCAGGCGGGGGCGAAGGGGTTCTCGATGGCGTGGGCTGTTGCGTCGGCTGCGGAGAGCGTCATGGTGATCATGAAGTCGGTGGCGGCGAAGCCGAGCAGTACCAGAACGAGTAGTTTCCCGCCCCAGCGCGGCAAAAGCCGCTCCAGCATGGCGATGGACCCTTCGCCGCGCGGGCTTTCGCCAGCCACCCGGCGGTACACCGGCAGCGCGCCCAACAGGGTCACGGCGACCAGGACCAGGGTGGCCAGCGGCGAAATCACCCCGGCCGCGAGAGCGGCGATGGCGGGCTGATAGCCCAGCGTGGAGAAGTAGTCCACGCCTGTCAGGCACATGACCTGCCACCACGTGTGTTTTTTCAGGTGGCTGTCGCTCACGGCCCCGGGTCCCTGATGGATTCCCTTGGCATCTTGGAGGCCGAACAGCAGCCAGTTCCTGAAGTGCTCCCCGGCGCCGGGCCGGGGCGCCGAAGGGTCTGCCGGAGGCCGGCTGAGGGTGGTCATGATGTCCTTTCCACGCGGCGCACAGCACCGCTTCCATCCGGGACAGTACCAGCGCCCGCCGCCGCCGCACCCGTCCGGCGGGCAATCCTGATGCTTCCTTAACGCGGCCCTTAGCCGGGCCTAACGCGTTCTTCGGGCCCGCGGGGGTCCCAGGCGGTCGCTCCGCTAAGGCCGCGTCAAGATCCGGGCCACAACCATCAAGGAAGCGTTAAAACCGGCGCTGCGGGCCGGCGTCAGGGTTTGACTGGAGCTGTCCCCGCAACGGGGTACCGAAGAAAGGAACTTGCAATGGCCGACCTGGCTGTAATCGGAATTCTCCTGGTGGCGATGGGGTTTGTGATGTGGATCGGCCACGCCCTGGCCGGGATGGTCGGCGGTCCCGATGACCGGGCGGAGGGCGGGCAATGAGCGCCGATGCGATCATGTGGCTCGTCCTGCTGATTGTTGGGTTGTGCCTCTTCGGCTACCTGCTGGCTGTCCTGATCCACCCGGAAAAGTGGTGAGCGGCACGTGACGTTCAATACTGCATCGTTCTTCACCCAGCTCGCAGCCCTCCTCCTGGTCCTCGCCGCCGTACACAGGCCGCTCGGGGTCTACCTCGCAAACGTTTTCGAGGGCACCACCTCAAGCAGGCCGGAGCGGCTGTTCTACCGGCTCGCCGGTGTCGACGCCGGCACCGAACAGACCTGGTCGGTGTACCTCCGCAGCGTCCTGGCGTTTTCGGCGGTTTCCATCGTTGTGGTGTACGGTCTCCAGCGGCTGCAGGGTCTCCTGCCCGGCCGCGGCGCCCTGACCGGGGTGGACCCGTGGGTGGCCATGAACACGGCCATCTCCTTTGTCACCAACACCAACTGGCAGGCCTATGCCCCCGAAACCACCGTCGGCATTTTCGTGCAGATGTGCCTGCTGGCTGTGCAGAACTTCCTCTCCGCCGCCGTCGGGATCGTCGTCGCCGTCGCCCTCATCCGCGGCATCACCCGCACCCGGACCGACCGGCTCGGCAACTTCTGGGTCGACCTGGCCCGGACCACCTTCCGGGTCCTGCTGCCGCTCGCGTTCGTGGCGGCAGTGGTGATGGTGCTCGGCGGCGTGGTGCAGAACTTCTGGCCCACCGGGGTCACCAACCAGGCCACCGGTGTTTCGCAGCTCATTCCGGGCGGACCCGTGGCCTCCCAGGAAGCCATCAAAATCCTGGGCACCAACGGCGGCGGCTACTTCAACGCCAACTCCGCCCACCCGTTCGAGAACCCCAACGCCATCATCAGCCTGTTCGAGGTATTCCTGATCCTGCTCATCCCCTCCGCCCTGCCCTACGCCTATGGCCGGATGGTGGGCGACCAGAAGCAGGGCTACACGGTCGTGGCCGTCATGGGCACGCTCTGGCTCGCCTCGACGGCACTCACCGGCTGGGCCGTGGCCTCCGCAGAGGGGACCGCGACGGCGGCGGCCGGCGGCCTCGGCGAAGGCTTCGAACAACGCTTCGGAGCCGCCCCGAGCGCGATCTTCGCCGCCTCGACCACCCTGACCTCCACCGGGGCCGTCAACGTCGCCCACGATTCGCTGCCACCGCTGGCCGGCGGAGTGGCCATGGTGAACATGATGCTCGGCGAGGTCGCCCCCGGCGGAACCGGCTCCGGACTGTACGGGCTCCTGATCCTGTCCATCGTCTCCGTCTTCATTGCCGGCCTCATGGTCGGACGCACACCGGAATACCTGGGCAAGAAGGTCGGCCCCACGGAAATGAAACTCACGGCCATGTACATCCTGGTGACCCCGACCCTGGTCCTGGCCCTTGCCGGTATCACCGTCCTGCTCCCGGACATCATGGCCAACGCGCCGGCCACCGGCCCGCACCAATTCAGTGAAGTCCTCTACGCCTTTACCTCAGGCGCCAACAACAACGGCTCCGCATTCGGCGGCATCACCACCTCCGGCCCCTACCTCTCGAGCATGCTCGGTATCGGGATGCTGCTGGGCCGGTTCCTGCCGATCGTCCTGGTCCTCGCCCTGGCCGGGTCCCTCGCCCGGCAGGGCAAGGTTCCCGCCTCCGCCGGGACCGTGCCCACCCACGGCCCGCTCTTCGGCTCACTCCTGCTCGGCGTCACCGTGATCATGACCGCCCTGAGCTACTTTCCGGCCCTCGCCCTGGGCCCCCTCGCAGAAGGACTCCTGAAATGACCCGGCCCAGCACGGCACTAGCCACGGACGCCGCCGTCGCCGCAACCCTCGCCGACGGCAACCCCCTCGGCACCCCCGGCGAACACAAGCACCACACCAAGGCCCCGGCGAAACTGACGCTCGCATCCGTCGCGGCCGCCTTGCCGCTCGCGGTCCGGAAACTCTCCCCGGCCCAGATGATCCACTCCCCGGTCATGTTCACCGTGCTGGTCGGGGCCGGACTGTGCACGGCGATCTCCCTGTACCGGCCTTCGCTGTTCGGCATCGCGGTCACCGCCTGGCTGTGGCTCACCGTCCTGTTCGGAACCCTGTCCGAATCCATCGCCGAGGGCCGCGGCAAAGCCCAGGCCGACAGCCTCCGCGCCAGCCGCAAAGGCGTTCAGGCCAGGCTCCGCCAGCCCGACGGCACCACGAAGGAGGTCCCCGGCACCGAGCTGCGGCTGGGCGACGTTGTCATCTGCGAAGCCGGCGACGTCATCCCCTCGGACGGCGAAATCATCGACGGCCTCGCCAGCGTCGACGAATCGACCATCACCGGCGAGTCAGCCCCGGTCATCCGTGAATCCGGCGGCGACCGCTCCTCCGTCACCGGCGGCACCCGCGTCCTCTCGGACCGCATCGTCATCCGGATCACCGCCGAACCGGGCCAGACGTTCATCGACCGGATGATCAAGCTGGTCGAAGGCGCCGTGCGGCAAAAAACCCCCAACGAAATCGCCCTCCACGTGCTGCTGGTCTCCCTGACCATCGTGTTCCTGGCCGTCACCATGTCCCTGGCCCCGTTCGCCGCCCTCGCCGGCGCCACCCCGTCCCCGATCGTCCTGGTCGCCCTGCTGGTCTGCCTTATCCCCACCACCATCGGGGCGCTGGTCCCCGCGATCGGCATCGCCGGCATGGACCGCCTGGTCCAGCACAACGTGCTCGCCACCTCCGGCCGCGCCGTGGAAACCGCCGGAGACATCACCACCCTCCTGCTCGACAAGACCGGCACCATCACCTACGGCAACCGCCGAGCCGTCAACTTTTTCCCCGCCAGGGATGTGGAACGGACCGACCTGATCGACGCGGCCCGGGTCTGCAGCCTGGCCGACGACACCCCGGAGGGTCGCTCGATCGTGGACCTGGCCGCGGACAAGGGCGTCGCCGGACCCGATCTGGCCGCCCTCGAACGCAGCTCCGCCGATTTCGCCGTCGTCTCCTTCAGCGCCACCACCCGCATGAGCGGGCTGGACGTTGACGGGCTGCAGATCCGCAAAGGCGCCGCCGCCGCGGTATCGGCCTTCGTCGCCGGCTACGGCGGCCACACACCGGCAGAGGTCGAGCACCGGGTGGAAGGAATCTCCGCCCAGGGCGGCACACCCCTGCTGGTCGCCCGGGTGGGTCTCGACGGCCGGGCGGACGTCCTGGGGACCATCCACCTCGCCGACGTCGTCAAACCAGGCATGCACGCCCGCTTCGCCGAACTGCGGAAGATGGGCATCCGGACCGTGATGATCACTGGTGACAACCCCATCACGGCCAAGGCGATCGCCGCCGAAGCCGGGGTGGACGACTTCCTTGCCGAAGCCACACCGGAGGACAAACTCGACGTCATCAAAAAAGAGCAGGCCGCAGGCCGGCTCGTGGCCATGACAGGGGACGGCACCAACGACGCCCCGGCGCTGGCCGCGGCGGACGTCGGCGTCGCGATGAACTCCGGCACCCCGGCCGCCAAGGACGCCGCGAACATGGTGGACCTCGACTCCGATCCCACCAAGCTCATCAACATCGTGGGCATCGGCAAGCAGTTACTCATCACCCGCGGGGCGCTGACCACCTTCTCCGTCGCCAACGACGTCGCCAAGTACTTCGCCATCGTCCCGGCCCTGTTCACGGCCGCCTTCCCGGGACTCGGACTGCTGAACATCATGGGACTGGCCACCCCGTCCTCGGCCATCCTCTCGGCCGTAATCTTCAACGCCCTGATCATCATCGCCCTGGTGCCGCTGGCGCTCCGCGGCGTCAAATACCGCGCGGTCTCCGCCAACCAGGCACTGGGACGGAACCTGCTGATCTACGGACTCGGCGGGCTCATCGCACCCTTCATCGGCATCAAGATCATCGACCTGATCCTGTCCCTCATCCCCGGCATCGGCTAGGAACGCCCCATGAATACACTCACCGGCTATCTCCGGCAGGCCGGGACCGCACTGCGGTTCCTCGTGCTCGCCACCGTGGTCCTCGGACTCGGCTATCCCCTGGCCGTCTTCGGTGCGGGCCAGTTGATCGCCCCTTACCAGGCCAACGGCTCCATCATCAAGGACTCGGCCGGAAACCCCGCCGCGTCGACCCTGATCGTCCAGGCGCCGGCCGACAAAGCCGGCGCCCAGGACCCGCGCTGGTTCCATGCCCGGCCCTCGGCCGTAAAGTGGGACCCGGCGTCGTCGTCGGCAAGCAATCTTGGCCCCAACGACCCCAAACTGGCAGAGGCCATCGCGGCCAACCGTGCAGCCGTCGCGGCGGCAGAATCCGTCCCCGAAGCAGAGGTCCCCGCCGATGCCGTGACCGCCAGCGGCTCCGGACTCGACCCCGATATCTCCCCCGCCTACGCCCGTCTCCAGATCCAGCGCGTGGCCGCCGCGCACGGTCTCAGCACGGAAGCCGTGGCCGCCCTCGTGTCGCGGCAGACCAGTGGCGGCGCCCTGGCGTTCCTGGGGCAGCCTGCCGTGAACGTGACTGCCCTGAACCTTGCAGTCGCCGCCGCGTCGCCCGTGTCCGCCTCCAAGTGACAGAATGACGACATGGCACGTGGAACGCTGCGGATCTTCCTGGGGGCCGCGCCCGGAGTGGGCAAAACCTACGAGATGCTGGAGGAAGCCCACCGCCTCGGTGAGCGGGGCGAGGAAGTTGTCGTCGCCTTCGCGCTGGACCACGGCCGCGCCGACACAAGGGCCCTCATGGCGGGCCTCGAGATCATTCCGCCCCGGCCGCTGAGCTACCGCGGCGCGGAATTCGAGGAAATGGACGTGGACGCAGTCCTGGCCCGCGCCCCCGAAACCGCAGTGGTGGACGAATACGCCCACTCGAACGTCCCGGGCAGCCGCAACCAGAAACGCTGGCAGGACGTAGACGACCTCCTTAACGCCGGGATCAATGTACTGTCCACTGTCAATATCCAGCATCTGGCGTCCCTAGGCGACGTCGTCAGCGCCATCACCGACGTCCGGCAGGCAGAGACGGTGCCTGACGACGTCGTGAGGCGCGCCGACCAGATTGACCTGGTCGATATTCCCCCTGAGCTGTTGCGTCAGCGACTCAGCGACGGAAAAATCTACGCCGCGGACAAGATCGATGCGGCCCTGTCCAACTATTTCCGGCTGGGCAACCTCAGTGCGCTGCGCGAGCTCGCCTTGCTCTGGCTGGCCGACCGGGTGGACGAAGGCCTGGCGAAGTACCGGGCCGAGAACGGGATCCAAGAAAGCTGGCCGGCCCGCGAGCGCATCGTCGTGGGCCTGACCGGCGGCCCTGAGGGCGAGGCACTCATCAGGCGCGGGGCCCGCATCCTGACCCGAGTCAGCGGCGGCGACCTTCTGGCAGTCCACGTGCGCGCCGCCGACGGTGTCGCCTCGGAGTCGCCACAGGCGCTCGAACGGCAACGGCGGCTGATCCAGGAGCTGGGCGGCAGCTACCACATCGTGGCCGGAGAAGACCCTGCCACCGCCCTGCTGGACTTCGCCCGCAGCGTCAACGCCACCCAAATCGTGGTCGGCATCTCGCGGCATAAAAACTTCGTCAGCCTGCTGGGCGGCCTCCTGGGCGGCGGGGTCGGTACCCGTGTGGTGCGGGGCTCCGGGGACATTGATGTCCACATGGTCTCGCATCCGCTCGGCGGCCAAGGCACGGGGGTGCCGCGCCCCCGCGATCTGGGCCGGGCCCGGGTTGCCGTGGGCCTAGTCCTGGCCGTGCTCTTACCTGTTCTCCTGCAACTGCTGCTCGTGGCCGTAAATCCGGACCACAGCGTTGCCACCGCAATGCTCGTCCAGCTCAGCGGCTCCGTGGCGGTTGCCTTGGTGGGCGGGCTGTGGCCCGCGGTCCTGGCGGCCCTGTGGAGCAGCCTGCTGGTGAACTACTTCTCCACACCCCCGATCGGCAACCTGACCATCAGCGATGCGCAGAACTTCCTGGCGCTCTTCGTCTTCCTGACAGTCTCGGCGGCCGTCGCCGTGGTGGTGGACCTGTCCGCCCGCCGCTCGAAGGAGGCCGCCCGGGCCAGGGCCGAGGCCACCACTCTCAGTGACCTCACCCGCGGTGCGGCAGGTTCCGAAGATACCGTCCAGTCGCTGCTCGAGCAGGCCAGGACCGTTTTCCAGGTCCGGGGGACGGCTCTCTTCGGCCAGGGGAACGACGGCGACGCACCCTGGCAATTCCTGGCGTCCGCCGGCGAGGTCCCGGCCGCCGCGCTGCGGACGGCCACGGAGGGGCAGAATACCCAGCGCCAGGACACAGAGCCCCGGGACCCGGCCGCGGGCGAAGGCACGGAAGGCGAGAACATCGAGGAGATCGACCCCACCACCCGGCTGGTCCTCTACGGCCGGATCCTGCCGGCCAGTGACCGGCGGCTCCTCGCGGCATTCGGCGTGCACCTGGCCGCCCAGCTGGAACGCCAGCAGTTGGTGGCCAGCCGACGCGAAATGATGCGCCTGGCCGAGAGCGACACCATGCGCACGTCCATTCTCCGCGCGGTCTCCCACGATCTGCGGACGCCGCTGGCCGGGATCAAGCTCGCCGTCGGGGGCCTCCGCCAGACCGGCGTCCCCTATACCCCGCAGGAAGAGCAGGAGCTGCTGGCCACGATCGAGGAATGCTCGGACCGGCTCGACCTGCTGGTCGGCGACCTGCTGGACATGTCCCGCATCACCTCCGACTCGGTCCGCCCCCAGCTGCGCCCCCTCCGCTGGTATGAGGTCATCCCCGGCGCGTTGCACGGCGTCCCGCAGGGCCGGGTGCGGGTGGAGCTTCCAGCCAACATGCCCGAGATCGATGCCGACCAAGGCATGCTGGAGCGCGTGATCGCCAACATCGTCGAAAACGCCGTAAAGTACGCCCCGGATTCGGACATCGTGGTGGTGGGAACCGCCGGCGGGCTCAGCCCGGCCACGCTCGGGGGGCGTCCCGCCGGCGAGTTGCGCATCATCGATCATGGCCGCGGTGTCCCGGCGGAACGGGTCCTTGACATGTTCCGCCCGTTCCAGCGCCTCGACGACGACGCCCGGGGCGCCGGCGTTGGGCTCGGCCTGGCCGTAGCGAAGGGATTCACCGAGGCGATGGGCGGACGGCTCGCGGCGGAGGCGACTCCGGGCGGCGGCCTGACCTTGGTGATCACCCTGCCGCTCTCCACCGGCGCGCCCTTTGACGCCGCGCCCGGCCAGGCCCCGCTGGAGCCGCAGTCTGCGCTGACGGGCCGCAGCCACCGGCCTCCGCTGGCCGTCACCGGCCAGGAAACCAGCGAAGACGCCGGGCCGGACCCGCTGTGAGCGCGGTCCTGGTGGTCGACGACGACCCCCACCTGTTGCGGGCGCTGCGCATTACGCTGCAGGCCCATGGCTATGAGGTCTCGACAGCTGCGGACGGAAGGACGGCTCTGCTGAAGGCCCGGCAGGAGCCGCCGTCGGTGGTGATCCTGGACCTCGGCCTACCGGATCTGGACGGCACAGCGGTGATCCGGGAGCTGCGCGGCTGGAGCACTGCACCGGTTCTGGTGCTGTCCGCCCGCCACGGCTCAGACGACAAAGTCCAGGCGCTCGACGCCGGCGCGGACGACTACATCACCAAACCCTTCGGCCTGGACGAGCTCCTGGCCCGACTCCGCGCTGTGCTGCGCCGCAGCATCGAACCGGAGCACGACGCCGTGGTCAGCACAGAAAACTTCACCGTGGACTTGGGCAAGCGCAGGGTCATCCGGGATGGCCAGGACGTCCGGCTGACGCCTACGGAGTGGAAAATGCTCGAGGTGCTGGTCCGGAACCCGGAAAAGCTCATCACGCAGCAGCAGTTGCTCTCCGACGTCTGGGGTCCGGCCTATGCCAAGGAGACCAATTACCTCCGGGTCTACATGGCCCAGCTGCGGCGCAAGCTGGAGCGGGACACCGCCAACCCGCGCCACCTGCTCACTGAGGCAGGCATCGGCTACCGGTTCATGCCCTGACAGCTTTCCTGATGGTTTTCCGATGCCGCGGCGCGCCATGGATACTGGGGCAATGACTAATCCCAGCCCGCTTAACAGGGACGACGCCGGCCCGTCGCCACTGCCTGAGATCCCAGCACAGCTGCGGGCCGTCCTCAACGGGATACCAGCACTCGTGGGCTATTGGGACACGGGGCTGCGTAACCGCCTGGCCAACGATGCCTACTGCGAGTGGTTCGGGTTCGGGCCCCGGCAGCTGCACGGCATGCATGTCCGGGACGTGCTGGGCGAGACCGTCTTCGAGGCCAACCGACCGCACATCGAGGGGGCGCTCGCCGGAGAGCAGCAGCAGTTTGACCGGACGCTGGTGGACGCCGCGGGCGAGGCCCGTTTCACCGAGGTGACCTACACCCCCGACAATTGCGACGGCGTGGTCCAGGGCTTCTTCGTCGTGGTCACGGACATCACCGAGCGGGTGCTGGCCGACCGGCGCCGGCAACGGGACATGGACCGGTACCGTACCCTCGCGCGAAGCGTCCCCGGCGTCTTTGTACTCCTCTTCGACGCCGAGCTGCGCTACCTGATCGCCGAAGGCCGGGAGCTGGAGACCTTCGGCTACCGCAGGGAAGAGCTCGAAGGCCAGCGCATCCAGGACGTGCTCAAGGGCGATCTGGCCACTGAGCTGGAGCCGCGCTACCGTGCGGCCCTCGCCGGCCGCGAGGTCTCCTGGAACCGGCAGATCGGGCACCGTACCTACCGGCTGAATGCCCGGCCTGTCTACTCCGACGACGAGGCCGCGGCGGGCATGGTGGTGGCCGTTGACATTACCGAGCGCCTGCAGCAACAGCAGGTTTGGCAGGCCCTGCACGAAATAGCGACCGAAGTCGCGCGCAATGCGGCCCCCGCAGACATTTCAGAACGGGTCGCCGCTATTGTCCGCGATCTGTTCAACGTGGATTCCGCCGCCGTCGTCCGATTCACGGGCGCATCCTCGGCGGAAATCGTCGCCATGGCCCCGACCCTCCCGCCGACCCTGAGCCGGCGCCAGATCTTCGCCCCGACGGACGAGTCCGCCACCGTCCGGGTGGCAGTGACCGGCAAGCCGGCCCTCGTTCTCTACCGGCCGGAGGGCGGACAGGCAGCCAAGGAGATGCGCGCCGGCGGCTTCCAGTCAGCGGCGGCGGCGCCGATTCGGGTCCGCGGCAGCCTGTGGGGTGCGCTCAGCCTGAGCTCAAAATCGCGCACCGGGGTCACGGAAGCGATGATGGAGCGGCTGGCCCAGTTCGCGGAGCTGGTCGAGATCGCCATCGGCAACACGGAGGCATGGACCGAGCTGGAGCAGCAGGCCACCACCGATGCCCTGAGCGGCTTGCCCAACCGGCGGGCCCTGGAACGGCACCTCATCGAACACGTTGCGCAGGCAGGGAGCCGCGGGACGAGGCTGAGTGCCATTGTCCTGGATATCGACCACTTCAAGAGAGTCAACGACACCTATGGTCACTTGATGGGCGACGCCGTCCTGGCGGAGGTCGCGGCCCGGCTCCGGACGGTCGCCCGCGCCAAGGAGGTCGTGGCCCGATTCGGCGGCGAGGAGTTCGTGTGGCTGCTCCCGGAAACCGACGGGGCCGAGGCCCTGCGCGCGGCCGAACGTGCCCGCGAGGCCATCGCGTCCGAACCGTTCGGGAAAGTTGGTTTCCTGACCATCTCCGCCGGAGTCTGCGAGCAGAGCGACGCCGCGGCCGGTTCCCTCCTGGACTGCGCGGACCGGGCCCTGTACGAGGCCAAGAACGGCGGCCGTAACCGCACGTCCCGGTACGGCCACCCCAGCCAGGCGGTTCAGTCTGACCAGGCCGGCCGGGCGCTGGACGGCACTGACACACGGTTAGCCTAGATCACGCGCGGAGCCTAGACGAAGGCTGACTTCCCCGTCACGGCCCGGGCCACGATCAACGAATTGATTTCGTAGCTGCCCTCGTAGGTATAGAGAATTTCTGCGTCGCCGAAGAGCTTGCCCATCTCATAGTCGCTGCTGATGCCGTTGCCGCCCATGAGCGAGCGGCCCATCGCCACCGACGCACGCGCCAGCCGCGTGGTGGTCGCTTTGGCCATGGCGGCCTGGACCATCTCAAGCTTGCCGTCTTCCTGGATTCGCGCCAATTGAGCCATCAGGGCCAGGGAGGCTGTCGCGTTGCCCAGGATCTCGGCGAGTTGCTGCTGGATGAGCTGAAAGCGGGCCAGTTCCTTGCCGAACTGGCGGCGCCGCAGCGAATATGCGCGTGCGACGTCGAAAGCGGCCAACTGGATGCCGGCGCCCTGCCAGCCCACCCAGGCCCGTGAATCGCGCAGCAACTCATTGGCCTTGGAGAAGTCGGTGGCGCCGGGCAGCAGGTTGGCCGCCGGAATGCGGACCTCGTCCAGGACAATGTCGGCGTTCTGCATGATGCGCAGGCCGATCTTGTTGGCGATCTTCGTGGCGGTGTAGCCGGCGCGGTCCGTCTCCACGATGAAGCCCTTGATGTGCTGGTCAGCGACGTCCCGGGCCCAAACGAGGGCGAAGTCCGCGATGGTTCCGGCGCCGATCCATCGCTTGGCACCGTTGAGGACCCACTCGTCGCCGTCCAGCCGCGCGGTGGTTTCCAGGCCACCGGCGATGTCCGAGCCGTGGTCCGGTTCCGTCAGGGCGAAAGCTCCGAGCTGCGTGAACGCGGTGAGGCCGGGGAGCCAGCGCGCCTTCTGTTCCTCCGAGCCCAGCTCATCGATCATGCCGACGATCAGCTCATTGTGGATGCCTACGAGCGCCGAAAGGGAAACGTCGGCGCGGGCCACCTCGACGTACATGAGCCCTTTGAAGAGCTTGGACGTGCCGTCCGTTTGCAACCCGCCCAGCCCGTATTTGCCGAGTTCCGCGAGCAGGCCGAAGGGAAACTCCTCGCGGTTCCAGTAGTCGATCGACGCGGCCCGGATCCGGGACTGCAGGAATTCCCGGACCTCCTGGTAACGGAGCTGTTCGTCCGGCGGCAGCAGGTCCACGATGTACATCAGGTCGGCGTCGGGAAAGGGCGGCAGCGCTGTGTTTGTTTCGACCGCGGCAACGGCTGTTTGGGCTGCGGCTGCTTCGGCTGCGGCTGTGTCCGATTCGGCTGTGTTTGTTACCGCTGGCGCCGGTTGTCCGCTGGCACGTCCTTGTGGCTGCACGGGCACGTTTCCCTTCGTCATGCGCCGCTTGCAGAGCAGCGCCGCTCTTCCAAACCCTTGGATGTCCTAGTATATTGCACAGTGACGGGGATCACTAGCCAGGCACCGTGCCGGGCCGGCGGACCCCAGGCAACGGCGCTGTGCCACGGACCGCCCGGAACGGCAGCGCCAGAGGACTTCGAAAGGTGCACCCATGACCGTGACTGAGGAATTCCGGGCCGCGCGGGACCGGCTGCTGGCCCTGCGGGGGGACTACGACGGCGCCCGCAGCGAATTCCAGTGGCCGCGCTTCGAGGAATTCAACTTCGCCCTGGACTGGTTCGACCAGCTCGCGGCAGACCCGGCAAAGGCGGACAAGCCGGCGCTGGTGATCGTGGAACAGGACGGGTCCGCGACCCGGCGTAGCTTCGCGGACCTCTCCAGGCGCTCGTCCCAGGTGGCCAACTGGCTGCGCGGACAGGGTGTGAGGCGCGGGGACCGGATGATCATCATGCTCGGCAACCAGGTGGAGCTCTGGGAACTCATGCTGGCCGGCATCAAGCTGGGCATCGTCATGATCCCCACCACCACCCTGATGGGTCCCGCCGACCTCCAGGACCGGGTGGAGCGCGGCGGCGCGTCCTGGGCCGCCGTCGGCAGTGCCAACATCGCCAAGTTCGCCGACGTCGCCGGTGACTACATACTGATCGAAATCGGCGGGGGCCCCACCGATCCCGCCGCAGCGCCGGACAACGCCCGGCAGTACGCGGAAGCGGCGGCTGCCAGCGCGGACTTCACCCCGGACGCCCCCACCCTGGCCGACGAGACCCTCCTGCTCTACTTCACCTCCGGCACCACGTCCAAGGCCAAACTCGTCGAACACACGCACACCTCCTACCCGGTGGGGCACCTGTCCACGATGTTCTGGATCGGGATGGAACCGGGCGACGTGCACCTCAACGTGGCGTCGCCGGGCTGGGCCAAGCACGCCTGGTCCAATGTGTTCACACCCTGGATCGCCGAGGCCTGCGTGTTCATCTACAACTATGAGCGCTTCGACGCCAAAGCGCTCATGGAACAGATGGACCGCGAATCCGTGACCAGCTTCTGCGCCCCGCCCACGGTCTGGCGGATGCTGATCCAGGCCGATCTCACGCAGCTGTTGAACCCGCCCACCAAAGTGGTATCCGCCGGCGAACCGCTTAACGCCGAAGTGATCGACCAGGTCCACCGTGCCTGGGGTCAGACCATCCGGGACGGCTTCGGCCAGACCGAATCCACCGTACAGATCGCCAACACCCCGGGCCAGCCGATCAAGATCGGCGCCATGGGCAAGCCACTGCCCGGCTACGACGTCGTGCTCGTGGACCCCGCCACCGGCGAAGAGGCCGACGACGGCGAGCTCTGCCTGCGCCTCGACCCCCGCCCCGTGGGCCTCATGAAGGCGTACCACGGCGACCCGGAGAAGACCGCCGATGCTTTCCGCGACGGTTACTACCACACGGGGGACATGGCGAGCCGGGACGAGCGCGGCATCATCACGTATGTGGGCCGCGGCGACGACGTTTTCAAGTCCTCCGACTACCGGCTGTCCCCGTTCGAACTGGAGAGCGTGCTGATTGAGCACCCGGCGGTGGCGGAGGCCGCCGTCGTCCCCTCCCCCGACCCGCTCAAGCTGTCGGTGCCGAAGGCCTTTGTGGTCCTGGCGGCCGGGCACCAGCCGGGCCCGGAGCTGGCCGAGGACATCCTGCGGTACTGCCGGGAGCACTTGGCCCCGTTCAAGCGGATCCGCCGGCTGGAGTTTGCCGAGCTCCCCAAGACGATCTCCGGCAAGATCCGGCGGGTGGAGCTGCGGCACAGCGAGGAGCTGCGGCACGGCGGCGGGGCCGTGCCCGAGGGCTTCGGCGTCGAGTACTCCGACTCCGATTTCCCAGGGCTCAAGGGTCAGGGCTGAGCATGGGGACACCGCTGCCGCGAGACCCGATCGCCGACGCCCGGCTGAACTGGGAGCGCCACGGCTGGTCCGACGTCGCCGCCCCGATGGCCGCGATCACCGCCATCATGCGGACCCAGCAGATTCTGCTGGGCCGGATTGAGGCCGTCCTCAAGCCGTTCGGACTCACCTTTGCCCGGTACGAGCTGCTGGCGTTGCTCAGCTTCGCCCGCAGCGGGGCGCTGCCGATGAACAAAGCGAGCGCGCTGCTGCAGGTCCATCCCACCTCGGTCACCAACGCCGTGGACCGGCTCCAGAACGCCGGGCTGGTGATCCGCTCACCGCACCCCACGGACGGCCGCACCACCCTGATCGAGCTCACCCCCGACGGGCGCGCCCTGGCCAAACGGGCGACGGCGGTACTGAACTCAGAGGTCTTCGGCCAGTCCGGCTTCGGGGACCAGGACGTGGACCAGCTGATCCGGATCCTGGGCACGTTCCGCCGGAACGCCGGGGATTTCAGCTGAGCGGCGAAGGCGGGCCCGGCGGTATCGTCGGTGGCGGCGTCTCCCGCGCCGCCGGTTCCCTACGTTCCGGCACGGGCTCGGCCGTGTGAAGCACCCGCCACGCGGTTACCCCGGCGAGCACCGCAGCAATGGCGGCGCCCACGATTAGCCAAGGTTTCCCGGGCCGGCGTCCGTGGGTTTTACCAGTTGCCGGAGTTTCCACCTCGGGAAGGATCCGCGCAATGTGCTCGTGAACCCGCGGGGTCACGGCTTCCACTCCCCCGGCCAGTTCGTCGGCAATGGCCCTCAGCGTGGCTTGGAGTCGGGGCGACGCTACGTCGATGCCGGCATCAACTTGTCCCAGAGCACGGCGGAGGGCGGCTTCGACGCCGGGTGTCGCCCATTCCCTGCCCTTTGCCAGACGGGCGATAAGGTTTTCTTCGAGATGGCGGGCTTGAGCCGCCCGGTCAGTTTTTTCGGACACACGCACAGCAGCCTCCACTGGTTGATAGGTGTGAGGCAAAGCCTAGGGTTTGATCCCGGCGAAGAACAGCCTTGATTTTCAACTGCGGGCCCTTGTCTGGATTCCAAGCTTTATGCAAGGAGGTTCAGGCAGGATACGGGTCTGAGGGTATCCCGATTGAACATGGGGTGGTTGTTATGGGTGCAGACCAAAGGCGGAGCCCGTCCGTCCTGTTTTGGGTTGTTACCGCTGTCATTCTCGGCGCCCTCGTGGCCTTGGGCTCGTATGCGGTGAGCGTCTTGGCTCCCCTGTTCTTCCCTGTCTGAGACAAATCGACGTCATTGTCTCGATAACCAGGGACCACGTGGCAGCGCCTCCTCCAGTGCGCCCACCGGCAGTGCCCCGGCCGTTCAAATGAAAACCTGTTTTGCCCGGGAACCGTCCGGAGTATCGTGGTTCGGAGCCGGACAGTGCCGTCCGTCAGGCAGCAATTAGTGCTCACAGAGCGTCGATTCGCAATCGCCTAGGAGGGGCCATGACTCCGCCCACCATCCCCATCCCCCAGCCTCCCACGAAGCCGGTGGTCGGCAACTTGCCGGACATTGACTCCAGCAAGGGAATCCTGGGAATAGTCGAGGTGGCCGAGCGGTACGGCCCCATTGTCCGCATCCAGTTCTTCAACCGCAGCATCATCGCCATCTCCTCCCAGGAGCTCGTCAACGAAGTGTGCGACGAATCCCGTTTCGGCAAGGTGCTGGGCGTCTCCCTTCGGCAGGTGCGGGAATTCATCGGCGATGGATTGTTCACCGCAAGAACGGATGAACTGAACTGGCAGAAGGCGCACCGGATCCTGATGCCGGCATTCGGGCCGGCGGCGCTGACGCGGATGTTCAGCGGCATGGACGACATCGCCGAGCAACTGCTCCTGAAGTGGGAGCGGCTCGGCCCGACGGCCCGGATCGACGTGCCGGACAACACCACCCGGCTGACCCTGGACACCATTGCCCTGTGCTCGTTCAGCTACCGGTTCAACAGCCTCT
The DNA here is from genome assembly GCF_056396305.1 of Arthrobacter sp. 05T420. NCBI lineage: Bacteria > Bacillati > Actinomycetota > Actinomycetes > Micrococcales > Micrococcaceae > Arthrobacter > Arthrobacter sp. 05T420. The sequence goes on from NZ_JBFTLG010000008.1 coordinate 23,640, forward strand.
ACCGGGAAGAGATGCATCCCTTCGTCGGGGCCATGGTCCGTGGCCTGGTCGAATCCGGGGATCGGGCGCGCAGGCTCCCGGTCCAGAACAAGATCATGCTGCGCAGACGCCACCAGCTCGAGGAAGACCATGCCCTGATGTTCGAGGTCGCCGACCAGATGATCAGCGACCGTCGGCGCAACCCCAGCCCGGCGGGCAGCGAGGACATCCTGGACACCATGCTCAACGCCGCGGACCCGGTGACCGGCGAGCGGTTGAGCGAGGAAAACGTCCGCTACCAAATGGTCACTTTCCTGGTGGCCGGGCATGAGACCACCAGCGGCCTGCTGTCCTTTGCGCTGTACGAACTGCTGCGCCATCCGGCCGTCCTGGCCAAGGCTCGCGCCCAGGTGGACGAGATCCTCGGCACCGAGAGCGCCCGGTTCGAACACCTGCCCCGTCTCGGGTACCTGGACCAGATCCTCAAGGAGACGCTCCGGCTGTGGCCCACCGCCCCGGCCTTCAACGTCGCCGCGCACGAGGACACGACGCTTGGCGGCCGCTATGAGGTCCCGGCAGGCCAGCCCATCATGGTCCTGATCCCGCGGCTGCACCGGGACAAGGCTGCCTGGGGCGAGGACGCCGAAATCTTCGATCCGGACCGGTTCTCACCTGTTCGGGCCGCAGAAATCCCGGCCAATGCCTGGAAGCCCTTCGGCAACGGACAGCGCTCGTGCATCGGCCGGGGCTTTGCCCTGCAGGAGGCCATGCTCTTCCTGGCCAAGCTCCTGCAGCGCTTCGAGGTCACGGCGGCGGACCCGGGCTATGAACTGCAGATCAAGCACACACTGACGATGAAGCCCGAGGGGCTGTTCATCCACGTGCGCAGGCGGGACGTCGCGATCGCACCCGGTCCGCAGGCCGCCGTCGAACACGCCCGGCAAACCGAAGCGGCAGCGGCGGCCGCCGCGCCCAACGGTGTCCCGATCCGTGTGCTCTACGGTTCTAATGCAGGCACGTCCAAGGACTTCGCCCAGCGCGTCGCCAACGACGCCGGACGGCGCGGCTACAGCCCCACCATCGGTCCGCTCGATGAGGCGGCCGGCGGACTGCCATCGGAGGGGCTCGTCGCAATCGTGACGTCCTCCTACGAGGGGCAGCCGCCGGACAACGCCCGCAAATTCGTAGCCTGGACCGAGGGCCTGCAGCCGGGCAGCCTCGCCGGGGTACGGTATACGGTCTTCGGCAACGGCAACAAGGACTGGGCGCGAACGTACCAGGAGGTGCCCAAGGCCATCGACGCCCGGCTCGAAGCTGCCGGCGCCACGCGGATCTATGCCCGGGGCGAAGCCAACGCCCGCGGCGACTTCTTCGGCGATTTTGAAGAGTGGTACGCCGGACTTTGGCCCGCCGTGGACGGCGCCCTCGGGCAGCGGACCAGCCCGCCCACCGCGCAGCCCCAGCTTGAACTCCAGTTCGTCGGCAATGTCCGGGATCCGCTGCTGCGCCAGAACGGGCTGGCACTCGGCACCGTCGTCGCGAACCGGGAACTGGTCGATCTGACCAAGCCCGGCGCCCGGTCCAAGCGGCATGTGGAGATCGCCCTGCCCGAGGGGATGAGCTACCAGACCGGGGACTATCTGGCCGTGCTGCCGCTGAATCCCAGCGCCCTCGTGCAGCGTGCCCTGGCCCATTTCAACTTTGACTACGACTCGCATATCCAGCTGAGCATGGAGCGGGGGGACACTTTCCTGCCCACGGGTGCTCCCGTGGCCGTGGGCGAACTGCTGAGCAGCTACGTGGAACTCGCGGTCCCGGCCACCCGCCTCCAACTGGAGGACCTGGCTGATGTCGCGGCGGATCCCGCACACCGTGCCGAACTTGAGGCCCTGGGCCAGGACCGCGGGCGGTACGCGGCCGAGATCCTCGAGAAGCGGGTCTCCCTCCTGGACCTGCTGGAGACATATCCGTCATGCCAGCTGTCGTTCACCTCGTTCCTGCAACTCCTGACACAGCTGACCCCCCGGCGGTACTCCATTTCCTCGTCCCCGCTATGGAGTCCCGACCATGCGACCCTGACCTTCACCGTCATCGAGTCCCCGGCGTGGTCGGGCCGCGGCGTCTTCGAAGGCGCCTCGTCCACGTACCTCGCCCAGGCCAGGCCCGGGTCCAGGGTCGCGGTCACTGTCCGTCCCTCGAATACGGCTTTCCACCCGCCCCCGTCACTGGAGGTCCCGCTCATCATGGTCTGCGCAGGGACCGGACTGGCACCCTTCCGCGGCTTCGTCCAGGACCGGGCGCTGCGGGCCGAGGCCGAGGACACGACGCCGGCGCCTGCCCTGCTGTTCTTCGGCTGCCGGGCCCCGGACACCGACTTCCTCTACCGCGCCGAACTCGCGTCGTGGGCGGAGCAGGCCAACCTGGATCTGCGGCCGGTCTTTTCCACCGCTCCCGAAGACGGCCTGAAATATGTCCAGGATCGGCTCTGGGCCGACCGGGCCGACGTCGTCGAGCTGGTCCGGCAGGGCGCCACGGTCTACGTCTGCGGCGACGGCAAGCACATGGCGCCGCAGGTCCGCGGGACGTGCACCCTCATTTACCAGGAAGCGACCGGCGCTTCCAAGGAGGAGGCCGAGGCGTGGATGGATGAAGTGGAACGCACGCACGGCAGGTACGTGGCCGACATCTTCACGTAGGCCGAGCCCACATATTTGGCGCATATTGCCGCCATTTGGCGCCGCCGCGCCGTGTCCGGTTCCGCCTAACGGTGGTTGAACTCCGGCTGCCGCTTCTCGGTGAAGGCGGCCATGCCTTCCTTCTGGTCCTCGGTGGAGAACAGCGAGTGGAACACCCGCCGTTCAAACAGCACGCCCTGGGCAAGCCCGGTCTCAAACGCCGCGTTCACCGCTTCCTTGGCCACCATCGCCACCGGTTTGGACTTGGAGGCGATCACCTCGGCAGCCTTCAGCGCCTCCTCGACGACGTCCGCGGCCGGGACCACACGGGACACCAGGCCCGCGCGTTCGGCCTCCTCGGCGTCCATGAAACGCCCGGTCAGGATCATGTCCATCGCTTTGGATTTGCCCACGGCGCGGGTCAGCCGCTGTGAGCCACCCATGCCGGGGAGCACACCGAGGTTGATTTCGGGCTGGCCGAACTTGGCGTTGTCCCCCGCGATGATGAAATCGCACATCATCGCCAGCTCGCAGCCGCCGCCCAGCGCAAAGCCGGACACGGCTGCCACGACGGGGATTCGCAGCCTGGTGAAGTCCTCCCAGCCGCGGAACCAGTCCGCCGCGTACATGTCCATGTAGCCCTTGGACTGCATCTCCTTGATGTCCGCGCCGGCGGCGAAGGCCTTCGCGGAACCTGTCACCACCACGGCACCGACCTCCGGGTCCGCGTCCATTTCGGTGACGGCCTTCACCAGCTCCTCCATCGTGGCCTTATTCAGGGCATTGAGGGCTTCGGGCCGGTTGAGCGTCACGAGGCCCACGCGGCCGCGGCGCTCCACCAGGATGTTCGCATACTGTTCTGTCATGAGTGGTCCCCTTAGGTGGTGCTCGTCTGGTTCTGCTTGTGGTTTCTGCGTGTGGCTTCCGGGACTAGTGCCCCGACGTGCCGGATTCTGATGTGCCTGCTTCCGACTTGTCACGGATGTCGGTGATGATGCCGGAGAAGTCTCGGCCGGCACCGCCTTCCGCGGCAAAGGTATCGTAAATTTCGGATGCGAGGGGGCCGAGGCGGGCCGCGACGCCGGTGCTCTGGAGCGCGTTGAGGGCCAGCTTGAGGTCCTTGGCCATGAGCGCCCCGGCGAAGCCGGGCTGGTAGTCCCGGTTGGCGGGGCTGGTCGGGACCGGCCCGGGCACGGGGCAGTTGGTGGTCAGTGCCCAGCACTGTCCCGAGGCGGCGGAGGCGACGTCGAACAGTGCCTGATGGGTCAGTCCGAGCTTCTCGCCCAGCACAAAGGCCTCGCTGACGGCGATCATCGAGACGCCCAGGATCATGTTGTTGCAGATCTTGGCCGCCTGGCCCGCACCGTGGGCGCCGGTGTGGACCACCCGTTTGCCCATGACTTCCAGCAGCGGTTTGATGGCCTCGAAGTCCTCCGGGAGGGCGCCGACCATGAAGGTGAGCGTGCCGGCCTCGGCCCCCACCACGCCTCCGGACACGGGGGCGTCGACGGCGCGGTGGCCCGCCGCCACCGCGAGTTCTGCGGCCTCGCGGGCCTCGTCCACGTTGATCGTGGAACAGTCCAGGAACATGGTGCCCGGGGCGGCCAGTTCAAGCAGGCCGGGCTCACCGCCGGGGCCGCGGTAGGCGTCGAGGAGGTGCTTGCCGCTGGGCAGCATGGTCAGCACGACGGCGGCGCCCGCCGCCGCTTCGGCTGCCGTCCCGGCGGTTGGAATGCCGTGCTCCCGGGCGGCGTCAAGGGCGGCCGGCACCACGTCGAAGCCGGTCACCCGGTAGCCGGCCTTGACCAGGTTGACGGCCATCGGGCCGCCCATGTGCCCCAGGCCGAGGAAGGCGATGGTGCCGGTAACGGCGGCTCCTGCTTCAGACATGGTTCTTCTCCTTGTTCTTCTCCGTCGCAGAGAGCTTCAGTTCGCGCCCGCCCAGCGGGGCGAAGTAGGCCGCGACGTCCTCTCGCGTGACCTCCGCGAGGGTGGCGGGCTTCCAGCGGGGATTGCGGTCCTTGTCCACCACCTGGGCGCGGATCCCTTCGCGGAAGTCCGGTCCGGCGAGGAAGCGCAGGCCCACGCGGTACTCCTGCTCGAGCGCCTGCTCCAGGCTCAGTCCGCGGACTCGGCGCAGGGACTCCAGGGCTACCTTCACCGCCGTCGGCGACTTGGCCTCGATGGTGTCCGCGGCGCCCGCGGCCTCCCCGCCCACCGTGCGCAGCCGGCGCAGGACTTCCTCGGCGTCGTCGCTGGAGTAGCAGGCGTCGATCCATTCCTGCTGTGCGGCGAGGACTGACTGCGGAGCCGGTTCCCCGAAACGGGCGACGGCGGCGTCCGCCGCCTCGGTCTCGAGCGCCATTGCGAGTTCAGCCAGGCTGGCGGAGGGCACGAAGTGGTCGGCGAGGCCCAGGAACAGCGCGTCTGCGCCGCTCAGGTGGGCGCCGGTCAGGGCCGCGTGGGTGCCGGTCTCCCCCGGCGAGCCGGAGAGCAGCAGGGTGCCGCCGACGTCGGGCACGAACCCGATGGTTGTTTCGGGCATGCCCGTGCGGGTGCGTTCGGTGACGATCCGCACGGAGCCGTGGGCCGAGATCCCCACGCCACCGCCGAGGACCAGCCCGTCCATGAACGCCACGTACGGCTTGGGGTATTCAGAGATGAGCAGGTTCAGCCGGTACTCGTCCGCCCAGAAGTCCGCGGTGGCGTCCCCGCCGTCGAGCATGTCCCGGTAGATGGCGACGATGTCGCCGCCGGCGCAGAGTCCGCGGTCGCCGGCGCCGCGGACCAGTACCGTGGCGACGGCGTCGTCATCGGCCCAGAGCGTGAGTTGTTCGAGCATGGCGGCGGCCATCCCGGCCGTCAGGGCGTTGACGGCCGTGGGCCGGTTGAGGGTCACTACGCCGAGGCTGCCGCGCCGTTCAAACAGGACTTCCGCGGCTTCCCCGGGCAGGCGTTCGCCGGCCGCTGCTCCGCTGTCCGCTTCCCGCGAAACTTCCGCCCCCATCAGCTGCCTTCCGGCATGACGAAGCTGCTGCCGGAACGGATGCCGGAGGGCCAGCGGCTCGTGACCGTCTTGGTCTTCGTGTAGAAGCGGAAGGCGTCGGCTCCGTGCTGGTTGAGGTCGCCGAATCCGGAGGCCTTCCAGCCGCCGAAGGTGTAGTAGGCGATCGGCACGGGGATGGGGACGTTGATGCCCACCATGCCCACCTGGACCCGGCTGGCGAAGTCGCGGGCGGCGTCGCCGTCGCGGGTGAAGATGGCCACGCCGTTGCCGAACTCGTGTTCGCTGCAGAGCCGGAGCGCCTCGTCGTAGTCCTCGGCGCGGAGCACGCTCAGGACCGGGCCGAAGATCTCCTCTTTGTAGATCTTCATATCCTTGGTGACGTTGTCGAACAGCGTGGGACCGACCCAGAAGCCGCCGTCGTAGCCTTCCACCGTTAGCCCGCGGCCGTCCGTGACGAGGCTGGCGCCTTCTTCGACGCCGGAGGCGATGTAGCCCTCGATCCGCTCCTTCGCGGAGGCCGCCACCACCGGGCCGAAGTCGGAGTCCTTGGCAAGGCTGTGGCCCACCTTGAGGCCGGCGATCCGCGCCTGCAGCTTCTCCACGAGCACGTCCGCGGTCTTCTGGCCGACCGGAACGGCCACCGAGATCGCCATGCAGCGCTCTCCAGCGGAGCCGAAGCCTGCCCCGATGAGGGCGTCCGCGGCCATGTCGAGGTCCGCGTCCGGCATGATCACCATGTGGTTCTTGGCGCCGCCAAAGCACTGGGCGCGCTTGCCGTTCGCTGCGGCCGTGGCGTAGATGTACTGGGCAATGGGCGTGGAGCCGACGAACCCGATGGCCTGGACCCGGGGATCCTCCAGCAGCGCGTCCACGGCCTCCTTGTCACCGTTGACCACGTTGAAGACGCCGTCGGGGAGGCCCGCCTCGGTGAAGAGCTCGGCCAGGCGCAGCGGCACGGAGGGGTCCCGTTCGGAAGGCTTAAGGATGAAGGCGTTGCCTGCGGCGAGGGCCGGCCCGGACTTCCAGAGCGGGATCATGGCCGGGAAGTTGAACGGCGTGATGCCGGCAACCACGCCGAGGGGCTGCCGCATCGAGTGCACGTCAACGCCGGTGCCGGCGTTGTCCGAGAACTCGCCTTTGAGCAGATGCGGGGCACCCGCGGAAAATTCGACCACTTCGACGCCGCGCTGGATGTCACCTTTGGCATCGAGGAAGGTCTTGCCGTGCTCGGAGGAGAGCAGGGTGGCGAGCTCGTCCATGTGCTCGTTGACCAGGTCCACGAACTTGAGCAGGATCCGGCCGCGGCGCTGCGGGTTCATCGCAGCCCATTCCACCTGCCCCTTTTCCGCGCTGGCAATCACATTGCGCACTTCCTCTGCGCTGGCCAGCGGCAGCCTGGCCTGGACCTCGCCGGTGCAGGGATCAAACACATCGCTGAACCGGCCGGAGGTGCCGTCCACCCGCTGCCCGTCAATGTAATGGGATAGTTCTCGAACCATGACCGAATGCTCCTTTGCATGTGACCTAGATCATCTCTGCAGCCGAATATACTCGGACTTCCTACTAATTTCCAGAGGGACGGACGCCGCCGGCCGCTTTGTCCGGGGGCCAAGTTCGGTAAGTTAGGGACTGTGAAGATAGCTACCTGGAATGTGAACTCGCTCCGTGCCCGCGCCGACCGTGTGGAGGCCTGGCTCCAGCGCACGGACTGTGACGTCCTGGCCATCCAGGAAACCAAGTGCAAGGACGAGAACTTCCCCTGGGAGCTTTTCGAGAGCATGGGCTACGAGGTGGCGCACTTCGGCCTGAGCCAGTGGAACGGCGTGGCGATCGCCTCCCGGGTGGGAATCGACAACGTCGAACGCACCTTCCTGGACCAGCCGGTATTCGGCAAGAACGGCAAGGACGCCGTCCAGGAGGCCCGCGCCATCGGCGCCACCTGCGGCGGTGTCCGGGTCTGGAGCCTCTACGTCCCCAACGGCCGCTCCCTCGATGACGAGCACATGCCGTACAAGCTCAACTGGCTGGACATCCTGAAAACCCAAGCCGGCACCTGGGTCAAGGAGGACCCCCAGGCGCAGATCGCGCTGATGGGTGACTTCAATATCGCGCCGCAGGACGACGACGTCTGGGACATCGATTTCTTCCGCACCAACGCCATGACCCACGTCAGCGAGCCTGAGCGGGCCGCCTTCCACGCCTTTGAGGAGGCGGGGTTCCAGGATGTGGTCCGCCCGCACACCCCGGGACCTGGCGTCTACACCTATTGGGACTACACGCAGCTCCGCTTCCCGAAAAAAGAGGGAATGCGGATCGACTTCATTCTTGCCTCCCCGGCCCTGGCGGCACGGGTCACCGGTGCGATGATCGACCGCGAGGAGCGCAAGGGCAAGGGCGCCTCGGACCACGCCCCGGTGCTTGCGGAACTGGCGGACTAATGGCTGCCGCCCAGGAAGCGTCGTGATCCTATGACGGGGAACATTTACCACGGACAGGCCGGGCTGCCGTTCTCTTCCGCGCTCCGGATCTACGAGCCCCTCGAGGCGTTCCCCGAGAAGCAGCAGGAAACCCTGCGGGCCGCCGGCGTCGGCCAGGCGTCCCGCGCTGCCGTGGAGAACGCCGAGCTCCTGGCGTCCCTGGGCCGCATCACCCGGTCCGACGGGGACCCGTTTCCCACCGGCCGGACGGACCTCGTGCGCGTTGTCCCCGCCCCGGCACGGCGGGCGCCCACCGGCTCAGCGCACGACGCCGCCGAGCCCGGCACCGCCGCCGCACCGCAGGCCGAGCGGCTGCTGTACTGCCCCAGCCAGATGGTCCTCCGCGCCGGGTTGGCCGCCAATGCCCTGATGGAAGGCATCCACGGGCCGCTGGCCCAGCTCCTGATCCCGGAAGAACAGCGGGACAAGCACCAGGAACGCATTGATGAGGTGCGGGCCCACGATGGCCTGAGCCGGGTCCACACCCGGGCGTCCACCTGGGGAATCCCGTTCAGCTGGTTCTGCCTCTTCCAGGAATCGGATCCCACCGACGTCGTCGAATCCGAGGGGCACATCGTGACGGTCCGCATCCGTGCCGGCATCGGCAACGCACTGGAGCGCGTGAGCTACGCGGTGGCGCACCTGGCCTTGGCCGCACCCGATCTCGACATGCTCGAGGACCTGACCCAGCTCACGGAATGGCTTGAGCTGTTCCACCCGGATTCGGCAGTGGAACTCGATTACGGCGGCGTGGCAGACAAGGTCTACCCGGACGATTCGCCGCTGGACGTCCGCCTCGGCATCGAGTGCCTGGCGGAGGGCGACATGACCGGCGCCGCCGCGGCCTACCGCCGGCTGGCCTCGCGCTGGGTGCCGATCCGCCAACTGGCCCGCGCTTCCTAAGCCAGGCCGGACCGCAACCCTGCAGTCCTTGCGGGACGGCCGCCACGGCCGAACGCGCTAGCGGAGCCGCGCGGACGTCCGTACCGGCGGCGCCGTCGTTGTCCGCACAATCAGCCGGTGCGGCGCCACTGCGGACTGCACGGCCCCGGCAATTCCGTCGAGCTCGTCCAGCAGCATCTTGGTGCCGAGTTCGGCTTGCAGGTCCGGCCGCTGCCCGACCGTGGTGAGGCCCATGGCTTCGGCGAAGTCGTGGTCGTCGATGCCGATGACCGACAAATCCTCCGGGACGCGGACACCGGCCTTGTTGGCCTCGAAGATGACGCCCATGGCCATCTCATCCGAGGCGCAGAAGATTGCTGTGGGCTTGGGCCCGTCGGTGGCCCAGAGACGCCGGAACGCTTCCTGGCCGCTGCGGACGGTGAAGTCCCCCCACACGTCCCATTCGGCCCGGGCGGGCAGCCCGGCCTCGCGCATGATGTCGTGGAAAGCTTGGATCCGGACCCGGGGGACGTCGAAGTTGAGGTCGGTTTCGTCGTCACCGTGCAGGAGCGCGATGTCGGTGTGGCCCAGCCCGATCAGGTGGCGGACCGCGGTGGCGGCAGCGGCGTAGTCGTCAATGCCAATGTAGGGGCATTCCTCCACATGGCCGCCCACCACCACGAGCGGGATATCGATCTTCTGGAGATGCTCGATTTCCTCATGGGTGAGCGCCATGCAGAGGACCAGCAAGGCGTCTATCTGCTTATAGACCATGGTCTTGCTGAATAGCCGCTCACGGTTGCTGCCGTGGCCGCCGAGGTTGAAGAGGGACAGGTTGTACTGGCGGGAGTGCAGTTCCCGGTCCGCCCCCTCGATGGCCTTGGAGAAGAACCAGCGGCTGACGAACGGGGCCAGCACTCCGATGGTTTTGGTCCGGCCCGTCGCCAGGCCGGACGCCGAGGACGAGGCGACGTAGCCCAAGGATTCGGCAATACCGAGGATCTTCTCCCGCGTCGCCGGGGAAACGCGGGGCAGTCCGCGGACTGCCCGGGATACGGTGGCCGTGGATACGCCGGCAGCGGCGGCAACATCCTCAATGCTGACGCCGGAGTGGCCGCCGCGCTGCGCCCTTTCTGTCCGTGCCACCTTTGTCCCCTTGTTGACGGTCCGCGGAAGCCTGTCGGCTGCCCGCAGACGTGCTGCGCCTGCCTCCCCCGCGGCAGATGAATAGTCCTGGCCCCTGGCTGCCTAGCGGCGCCGGCTGGCCGTGCGTCCGGGCAGACGCCGGCGCAGCCGGATCATCCCGTAGATGGCCAGCAGCATGGCCAGCAGTCCCAGCGCCCAGAAGAGGGCCGGCTGGGCGGTCACTTCCATCCAGACGGTGACCACCAGCAGCACGGCGGCCCAGAAGCCGAGGAACCCGATGATGATGTCGAAGTCCTCACCGGAGCGCACCTTTCGACGCGTTGCCGGCACGTGGCCCAGATTCTGATCGTCAGTCATGAAAGAACCCTCACTGGACGCCATCCTCACTTGACCGCGCCGGCGGTGAGGCCCGCGACGATCTTGCGCTGGAATACAAGCACCAGGATGACCAAGGGAATGGTCACGATGGTTCCCGCCGCCATGATCGCGGTGTACGGGATCTGGTTGGGCTGCGCACCGGCGAAGCTGGCAATGGCCACGGTGACCGGCTGCGTTGCGTCGGACGAGAGCTGGCTGGCGATCAGGAATTCATTCCACGAGGAAATGAACGCCAGGATGGCCGTGGTGAAGATGGCCGGCGCGGCCAGCGGCATGATGACCTTCCGGAACGCCTGTCCCTGCGTACAGCCGTCCACCCGAGCCGATTCCTCGAGCTCCCACGGCATCTCCCGGAAGAAGGAGGTCATGGTGTAGACCGTCAGCGGCAGCACGAACGAGATGTTCGGGATGATCAGGGCCTGGTAGGTACCCATCCAGCCGATGTTCGTAAAGAGCTGGAACAGCGGAGTGATGAGGGCGACGCCCGGGAACATGGAAGCCCCCAGGATGAAGCCCAGGACGAGGTACTTGAACTTGAAGTTCAGGCGGGCCAGGGCGTAGGCGGCGAAAACGCCGATCACCAGCGAAACAATGGTGACGACGGTACCGATGAACAGGCTGTTGAGCAGTGCCTGGCCAAAGTGGTTGCCGAAGGACGTGTCGAACGCCGTTTTGAAGTTGTCCAGCGTCACGTGGGTCGGCAGGATCGAGGTGTCGTACGTGTAACCGACGTCGCGGAACGCCGTCACCACCATCCAGTAGGCCGGAGCCAGGCACCAGAAGAGGATCACAACCGCACTGATGTACGTGCGGCCCTGGGCCCACTTCTCGCGGTTCTGCGCGACCTTCCGTCCCCGGTCCTGCTCTGCGCGCAGCTCGGTTGCGGCGCTCGTCGCGGCGGTCATTTCTTCCCCTTACCTGCGCCGGTCTGCTGCTCCACCACGTTCGCTCCGAGGAAGCGTACGAAGATGAAAGCCACCAGAAAGATGATGATGAACGTGATGGTGGACAAAGCCGCCGCCGCGTTGAAGCCCTGCCTGATCTGGTTAATTACCAGGATGGAGAGCGTTGTGGTGTTGTTCGCTCCACCCGTCAGGATGTACGGGAGGTCGAACATGCGCAGTGCGTCCAGGGTGCGGAACAAGATGGCCACCATGAGCGCCGGCTTCACCAGCGGGAGGGTGATCATCCGGAACCGCTGCCAGGCCGAGGCACCGTCAACCTTGGCTGCCTCGTACACTTCCGCGGGAATCATCTGCAGGCCGGCAAGAATCAACAGCGCCATGAACGGCGTGGTCTTCCAGACGTCCGCGATGATCACGGCCCATCTCGCCGGCCACTCGCTGCCGGTCCACAGGATGGTGGTGTTGAAGAGCTTGTTGCCGATGCCTTCGAAGGCGAAGATGAACAGCCACAGCTTGGCCGTCACGGCGGTGGGGATGGCCCACGGCACCAGGACAGCTGCGCGGACCAGGCTCCGGCCCGCAAAGGCCCGCGCCATGATGACTGCCATCCAGAAGCCGAGCACCGTCTCCAGTCCCACCGTGACGATGGTGAAGAAGAAGGTGGTGCCAGTGGCAGACCAGAACTGCGCACCGAGGGTACCCGGCGGGCAGTCAACGGTTCCGCCGGACGGAGCCGGGCACTGCTGGAAAATCCAGTTGACGTAGTTCGAGAAGCCGGCCGGGCCACCCTCTACGAAGAGACCCGTGGCGGGGTCCAGACCGGCATCCTTTTGAAATGACATCACAATGGCGGTGATGATCGGGTAAACGATCACGACCGACAATGCGAGAATAGTCGGCGCCAGGAGCCAGGCTGCCCAGCGCCCCTGCGTCGCGATGCGGTTGTCCTCTCCAACACCCTTGGGTGCGTGGTGGATCGGGGCCCCGCCCGACGCCGGTGCCTTGACCGACGTCGGGCCTACTTCAGTTGCCATGATGGACCTACTGTCCCGCGCTAGCGGATTCGATGGACTTCTGCATGTCAGACAGTGCTGCGTCTACGGTCTTCTCGCCCTTGATGGCCGAGTACGCGTTTTCCTGGATGGCCTTGGTGACGGCCGGGTAGAACGGGGTAACCGGGCGCGGCACGGCGTTCTCGATCGAGGTCTTCAGGACCGGGAGGTACGGCAGCTTGGCGACGAGTTCCTTGTCGTCGTAGAGCGTGCCGATCACCGGGGCGAGCGAACCCTGCGTGGCGAAGAACTTCTGGGTCTCTGCCGAGGTGAGGAACTTCAGGAAGTCCAGGGCCGTGGCCTTGTACTTCGAGTACACGCTGACGCCGGCGCTGTGGCCGCCGAGCGACGATGCACCCGGTCCGGTCTTGCCCGGAAGGGCGGCCATGCCCAGGACGCTCTTGACCTTCGAGGATCCTTCGGTGGTGGCCAGGTTGTAGACGTAGGGCCAGTTGCGCAGGAACAGCAGCTTCCCGTCCTGGAACGCCTGGCGGCTTTCCTCTTCCTGGAACGTGATGGCTTCCTTGGGGATCTGGCCGTCGGCGTAGGCCTTGACCAGGTTCGCCATGCCTGCCTTTGCCTCAGTGGTGAGCAGGCTGGGCTTGCCATTTGAATCGAGCACGGCTCCGCCTGCGGAGTTGATTGCCTCCGAGGCGTTGACGGTCAGCCCCTCATATTTCTTGAACTGCCCCGAGTAGCAGCCGATGTTGTTGGTCTTGGCGATGGAGCACATGCCCATCATCTCGTCCCAGGTCTTCGGGGGCGTGGGGACCAGATCCTTGCGGTAGTAAAGGATGCCGCCGTCAGATGATTCCGGCGCCGCGTACAGCGTGCCCTTGTAGGAGGCGGCGTCGACGGTCGGCTTCAGCAAGGCAGAGGTATCCAGCGCCATCTTGTCCTTGAGCGGCTGCAGCCAGCCCTTCGCAGCGAATTCCGCGGTCCAGACGACGTCGACGCTTGCAACATCGTAGCCGGGGTCCTTGGCCTGGAAGTGCTGGACGAGGTCGTCGTGCTGCTGGTCGGCCTGATCGGTCTGCTCCTTGAAGGTGACCTTCTCGTTCGGGTGGGCCGCGTTCCACTTGTCGATCAGCGGGCGGACCACGTTGCTGTTGTCCTTGCCCTGAACGTAAGTGATGGGGCCGCGGCCGTCCAGGCCCTGCGAGGCGGCGTCGCTGCCGCTGGTAGTGCCGCCACCTCCGCCGCCACACGCCGAAAGGGTGATAGCCAAAATGCCTGCCGTGGCGACGGGAAGTAGGAAATTGCGGGTTTTCATACTGGAGTGCTCCTCGCTGAGTACCGGTGAAAAACGGCCGTACTGATGGTGTGCCGACCATCACAGTAATCAACAGACCCTGCTGATGCAAGCGTTTACATCAAACCTTTATGCAAAGGAGATTCCGCGGCCCGGAGGGCAGACGCCTCAGCGGACCCGCTCGGCCCGGCCAAACCGCGACCGCGCCCCGGATCCGATGTGGACCAGGACCGGGGTGCGCTTGCCGATCACCTCGTCGAGCGCTTCGACTAGGGAAGAGATCTCGGCGGCCAGCGCATGCGGGGCGACGCCCTGGCGGGGCTCCACCCGAATCCTGAGGGACGGCTCCCCTTTGATTTCGTAGGCGGCTACCGTGACGCCGGCGAGGTCGGGCCGATCCGCGAGGGCCGCACGGAGCGTCTGCTCCGCCACGCCGTGGCCGATTCCGACATTGCCGGGCGCGTCGCCCGGGTCCTCCTCTGCCACGAGCAGGCTGGTCCGGCCCTTGCCCTGCTGGGCAATCCAGGCCACCATCAGGCCAAGCACCACCACCAGGACAAAACAGATGACAAGCCACAGCCAGCTACCCTGGCGGCGCGGGAACTGCGTCCGTTCGAACAAATCGAGCCAGAAGTTCAGGACGCCCCCAGCCCACTCATGCCACCACACGCCGACGGCGGGGACGGTCGCCAGCAGCACCAAGAGGACGCCAATGGCGAGAAGCGTGATGCCAAGGATGCCGATCAGGATGCGGTTCAGGACCCGGGGAGTGTTGTTCATGCGCCCACCACCCCTGCCGTGGACACCTGGATCCGCACTTCCGGCATCGGCCACGGGCCCATGTCCTGCAGCTCACGCCGAACGGCGTCAAGGACGGCGTCCGGGCGCAGCGGCACGCCGGAGGTCGGCCGGACGTTGACCATGACCCGGTTCCGCGACACGACCACCATCACTTGCTCCTGAGCCACGTTTGCGGCCAGCCGGGCCCGGCGCGCCAGGGCCGCGGCAATCACCTCATCGTCCACCACGACGGCGGCCCGGCGGTCCGGAAGCAGGTGGCGCGCCCGCCGCCCGGGCAGCACGGCGTTGAGGAAGAAAAACAATCCGACCATGGCGATCACGGCGCCGGTGACGACGAGCAGCAGCGGCCCTATTCCGGCCGGCAGCGCGACCACGCGCTCGGCCGCGGTCTGCGGATCCACGAGCCACGGCGGCTGCCCGGTCGCCCGGACAGCGGTCTCGAGCAGCGCATAACCGCACACCGCCATCACCAGGGCGGCCGCGATCACGGAGACGACAGCCCGCGATGAGTGCGTCTCCCGTTTCAAAATACGGTCCATGCCCGCGGCACCTGAACCTAGCGGCCCGCTCCCGGGCGCCGCGTCGGCGTCGTGCGCGCCGGAACCGAGACCGGCGTTCTGGGTATCCTGGCTCAACGCACCCGACCTCCCCCGCGCACGGTGGCCCCGCTGATGCGGATGTCCACGCGGCTCAGCTGCGCCCCGGTCAGCTCGGTCACGCGGCGCAAGATCTGGGCTTTGGCGGCGACGGCCCGGTCCCAGATGGAACCGCCAAAGGCAGCGAGGCGGCCGGGATCCCGCAGGACCATCGTGAGGTTCGGGACCGCGACCGGCATGACCAGCGAGAGCGCGAGCAGCCCGTCATCGTCCGACCACTCGGCCCGCACGTCGTGCGCCGGCACGCCGAGGGCCTCACCCGCGGCCGCCCGGGCCACGCTCGTCAGGGCCTGGGTGCTGATGCGGTTGTGCCCGGCCAGCGCGGTGCGGCGGATCGGCGTTTCAGCCGTCATGTTCATGAGGAGGAACGCCGGCCCGTGAGGGCGTCCAACACGCTGCGCAGGTCCAGCTTCCCCTCTGCGGCGCGGCCCAAGAGGGCGCCGATGCCCATGAAGAGCAACGCACCGAGGAAGCCCCAGACGCCGAACTGGAAGGACATGAAAGCCACGAAGGCCCCCATAGCGATTCCCACTACCGTCAGACTCATTGGATTGCCTCCCTGACCGGCCGGGCCTCGACGGACGCGGCGGGTTTGGCCGGGCCGGGCACATAAACGTCATTGATCTCGATATTTACCTCGATCACCTCGAGCCCCACCAGTTCCTCGACGGCGGAGTAGACGGCAGCGCGGATCTGGTCCGCGAGGGGATGCAGGGGGGTGCCGTACACCGCTACGAGGTCGATATCCACGGCGACCTGAGTTTCGCCGACCTCGACGCGGACGCCCGCCGCGTGATCGGCGCTGCCGACGGCGTCGCGGATGGCCCCGAGGGCACGTGACGGCGCTGATCCCAACGAGTAGACACCGGGTACGGATCGGGCGGCGATGCCCGCGACCTTGGCGACGGCGGCTTCCGATATGACCGTGCGGCCGGTGCCGGCCGGCACGGACAGGCCGTCACCGGGCAGCCCGGCCGCATGATTGGCAATGTGCTGGCCGGCGACGGGCAGACCAGCCGTAGGACCAGCCGCAGGACTAGCCGCAGGTCCGGCGACGGGCTGAGAATTCTGGTATTCCATAAAGCACTCCCCCTTCTCTTTGACACCACCCTAGTCCCTGCCTCGGGCCGCGCGGGGGAATCTTGCGGCGCCCGTTCCCACCGCCGCCGCAGGTGGGGGCCGTGGGAACGGGCCAGTGCATCAGGGAGCAGGCGTCCGGAGCAGGGACTGGCGTCCACCCGTCAGCGGCGCGACATCAACCGGGAGCCAGTGCGGGCGATGGCCCGGTCCAACTTCTCTATTTGCAGTTGGCGGCGATCCAGGTTGTTACGGGCGCCATGGCCGCCTGCAGCTTGCCGCTGGAGAAGACAGTCTGGTCGGTGACGCCCGCGACGGCCACCTCCTTGAGGTTAGCGAAGTCGGCCTTGAGACTGTCCGGGACTCGCTCGGCGGTCTCGGCCAGGTCTGCTTTGAACTGTTCCAGCTGCGCGGTCTTGCCTTGGGCGGCCGACAGGGGCAGGAGCGTGGCGCCGGTGGCCTGCTCGGTGATCTTGGTGCAGGCCTCGGCGGCGCTGGAGAAGCTGCCAAAGGGTCCGGACGAAGCGCTGGGGCTCGGCGTGGCGGAGGCGGAAGCAGCTGGCGAGGCCGCGGCGGACGACGGCGCACTGCCAGCCTGGGGTGCCGAGCAACCGGTGAGGGCGAGGGCGGCGAGGAACGCGGCGGCGGTGAGAGGACGGGCGATATTCTTCGAAATCACGTTGCAGAATCACTTTTCGGTTGAGATTGCGCCGCCTGCCCGGACCGGACTGCCGGCGGCCTTGGTGTTCTTTCCCCAGCGTGCGAGTCTAGCCCGGCCACCGGTCCGGCCCCCAACCGGCCGCCGCCGTCGCCCGCCCATCGACGCAGTCCCGGCCTACCCGTCGATTGCTCCGTAAGTGCCCTTTTGACCCCTCAGAAGGGCACCTGCGGAGCAGTCGATGGTGTTAAAGAAGAAAAGCACCAGTTCTCAATGAACTGATGCTTCCCAGTGGTGGCTCCGACCGGCGTCGATCCGGTGACCTTTCGATTTTCAGTCGAACGCTCTACCAACTGAGCTACAGAGCCTAGGTGACATGTCACCTTGAGAGCCGAAATCTCTTCCGGCAATCAGAGCGACCCTGACGGGACTTGAACCCGCGACCTCCGCCGTGACAGGGCGGCGCGCTAACCAACTGCGCTACAGGGCCTTGCTATTTACTGCTTGTGTTGCGTGCTTCTTGCTGTCTGCGGTATCGCTACCGCAAATTTTCAAGGCCTTTAGCCTACCAGACTTTTCCATCCGGCTTGACCAGTTCCCTGCGTACCCCCAACGGGATTCGAACCCGTGCCGCCGCCGTGAAAGGGCGGTGTCCTAGGCCGCTAGACGATGGGGGCCAGGACGCCATTCGGTTGAACATTTCTGGGCAAAAATTAAGGGCCGAAGCCTGTCGTTTTTGTCCTTTCGGGTTCCTCCGAACTGGACTATAAAACTATAAGGGCAGACCCCCGGATTATCCAAAATCTGACTCGCACCCATGCAGGATGGGTGCGAGGTGGGTGCAAGATGGACGGATGGATGCCGTTGATGCCCTCAATGAGATTGCGTTCTGGCTGGAACGGGAGCTCGCCCCCACCTTCAAGATCCAGGCGTTCCGCAAGGCGGCCGGGATTATCGGCGCCCTGGACCCGGACGAGGTCGCGGCGCGGGCACGCAACGGCAGGCTGAAAAGCATGAAGGGGATCGGGGACAGAACCTTCGAAGTCATCAGGCAGGCGGTCGACGGCGGCGTCCCCGACTACCTTGAGGGCCTGCGCCAGCGCGGGCAGCAGCCCCTCGCGACCGGCGGCGCCGAACTGCGCTCCGCCCTCCGCGGGGACCTGCACAGCCACAGCGACTGGTCCGACGGCGGGTCCCCGATCGGACTCATGGCTGACGCCGCCCGGACGCTGGGCCGGGACTATCTCGCCCTGACGGACCACTCCCCCAACCTCACGATCGCCAACGGCCTGAGCGCCGAGCGCCTTCGGGAACAGCTGGCCGTTGTTGCAGAGATCAACGGCGACGGCGGGGACTTCCGCCTCCTGACCGGGATCGAGGTGGACATCCTGGAGGACGGCAACCTGGACCAGTCCCCGGACATGCTGGAGCAACTGGACATCGTGGTGGCGAGCGTCCACTCGAAGCTCCGTTCCGACCGGCGCACCATGACCGACAGGATGCTGGGCGCCATCAATGATCCGCAGATGAACGTCCTCGGCCACTGCACCGGCCGGCTGCTGCAGGGCTCCAGGGGAACCCGGCCGCAGTCCGAGTTCGACGCCGGGCGGGTGTTCGCGGCGTGCGCCGAGAAGAACGTGGCTGTCGAGATCAATTCCCGTCCCGAACGGCAGGATCCGCCGGACGACTTGATCCGGCTGGCCCTCGACGCCGGCTGCCTGTTCAGCATCGACAGTGACGCCCATGCGCCGGGCCAGCTGGATTTCCTGCAGTTCGGCGCCGAGCGCGCGGCCGCGAACGGTGTGCCCGCCGAGCGGATCGTCACCACCTGGCCCTTGGATCGGCTGCTGGAGTGGGCCGGGCGCGGAAAGTAGCGGCCTTCCCCAGGCCCGCGCCCTAGCGTTCGTCCCGGGGCGGCTCCGGTCCCTCGGGCCGCCACGGCGTGAGCCTGGGCAGCCAGCGCGGGACGTTATGGCGGTACTCCTCGTAGGCCGCGCCGAACTTCCGGGTCAGTGCCGGCTCCTCGTACAGCCGGACGAACGCGACTACCGGGACGGCGCCGATGCCCAGGGCCACAAAGAGCTTCGGCTGGCCAAGCAGGAGCCCCTGCCCGGCAACAGCCGCCGCAATGGACACATACATCGGGTTCCGTACGTACCGGTAGAGCCCACCAACCACCAGCTTCTTGGGCGGGGCGAAGGGCGCGGGAGTCCCGATGCCCTCAACGGCGAAATGCACAAACGAGTTCGCGATCACAGCGGCGCCCGCGCCGATCAGCAGGGCGCCGGTGATCTGCGCAGGCACGCCGCCCGGGACCGGGGAAGCCACTTCCCAGCGGGTCAGCAGCCACGGCACCACACCGGCGGCCGTTGCGGGGGCAACCGCGAAGGCGGCTGTACCGATGGCTGCACGCTTTCTTTCGCGGGCTGACGCTGAGGGTGAGGTCATACCGGCAATCGTCACCCCACCACAGTGCGCGGGCAAGGGCCTACCGGCCCGTGACCTGGGGAGCCCCGGATTAGCTTGGGCTATCCCTAAGCACTGCGTCGGCGGAACAGTAGGCAGCGGCTCAGGTGAGCAGCAGCCCGGCAAGGGTGACCATCACGACGGCGATTCCGGCGTCGAGCACCCGCCAGGCCGCCCGCCGCTGGAACAGGGACGTCAGGAATCGCGCCCCCGCCCCGAGGGCTGTGAACCAGGCAATGCTTCCCAGGCCTGCCCCGGCGGCGAACCACCAGCGGCCGGTTTCGCCCTGGGCGGCGGCGAGGGACCCGAGCAGCAACACCGTGTCCAAATAGACGTGCGGGTTCAGCCAGGTGAAGGCCAGGCAGGTGCCCAGCACGGCAGCCCGGCCGCCGGCCGGCTTGTCGCCGGGATTCTCTAGTTGCTCCCCCCGGACCGCGCGCCAGGCCGCGAGCGCTCCGTAAACGAGGAGGAACGCAGCCCCGACCCACCGGATCACCACGAGGGCAGCGGGCGCCTTGTCCAGGAGGCCACCGATGCCCGCGACGCCCAGCAGAATCAGCACAAGGTCTGAAACTGCGCAGACTGCCACCACCATGACGACGTGGGAGCGCTGGATGCCCTGGCGGAGCACAAAAGCGTTCTGCGCGCCAATGGCAACAATGAGGGACAGGCCGGCGGAGAGGCCGGAAAACAGGGGAAGGATCACCAGTCCACGGTAGGGGCCTGCCGAAGATGAAACCAGTTAAAGTTCCTGCTGATACATAAGATGAGCTAATGATGGATATTTCCCCCGAGCAGGCCCGGACGCTGGCAGCAATCCTCACACACGGGAGCTTCGACGCCGCAGCCGCCCACCTGTCCGTGACGCCCTCGGCCGTCAGCCAGCGTGTCCGGGCCCTCGAGGCCGCCGTTGGCCGGCCCGTCCTGACCCGCGCGCGGCCGCCCGGGCTCACGGAGTCCGGCGAGGCCGTGGTGCGGTTCGCCCGGCAGCTGGAATTGCTCTCCGCGGACCTGGCCCAGGAACTGCAGCCGGAGCAACCCCGCGGCGGAACGCGACTGACCCTGGTGATCAACAGCGACTCACTGCACACCTGGGCGTTGGCCGGGCTCGCCGCGGCCAGTGACAACGTCCAGCTGGAGATCCTGCGCGAGGACCAGGAGCACTCGTTGGACCTGCTGCGTGCCGGCGCCGCTGCTGCCGCCATCACCGAGACAGCCAAGCCCGTGCCCGGCTGCTCGTCCAGCAAGCTGGGCATCATGCGCTATTTTCCGGTGTGCGCTCCGGACTTCACCCGCCGCTGGTTTGGGGCCGGGGTGAGCGCCGCTACGCTGGCCGCGGCTCCCGTCGTGGTCTTTGACCGCAAGGACGATCTGCAGGACCGCTGGCTGCGCCGTGTCGGCCGCGCACCCCTTCAGCCGCCGCGCCACTATGTGCCGGCCGCTCAGGAGTTTGGCGATGCCATCCGCTGGGGCATGGGCTGGGGCATGATGGCCGAGATCGAAATCGGAGAAGACCTGGAGAGTGGGAGGCTCGAGACGCTTTCTGCCGGCGCGCACGTGGACGTCGCCCTCTATTGGCAGCAGTGGCGGCGCGGCTCGGCGGCGCTGGCCGACGTCGCGGACGCTGTCCGGGCGGCGGCGCGGGTCCTCCGCTGAGGCCGTCCGGCATGTTGGCAGGATCTCGACTAGACGCGACCGATTTCCGCCAGTACTGACGGCACGGGAGCGACTAGATTGGCAACATGGCAACAACCGCCGCATCCGGCCCCACTCCGTCCGCAGGCCCCCACGAAGGGTCTCCGCTCGCCGCCCCCGCACCCGCCCCGCAACCCGCGCCCGCCTCTTCCCGACAGCCGGCCCCGATCAGCCGGCTCGGCATCGCCGCCGTCGTCGTCACCGTGGTCCTGTGGGCCTCGGCATTCGTGGGGATCCGGGCCGTGGGCCCGAGCTTCTCCCCCGGCTCCCTGACGCTGGGCCGCCTGGCGGTCGCCGCCGTCGTGCTGGGCCTGCTGGTGGTGCCGAAACTCAAGGGGCTGCCCCGGGGCCGCGAATGGTGGCCCATCTTGGCGTACGGCGTCATGTGGTTCGGCGGCTACAACTTGGCCCTCAACGCAGCCGAGCACATGCTCGACGCCGGCACCGCAGCCCTGCTGATCAACGTCAACCCCATCCTTGTCGCCGTGATGGCCGGAGTGATCCTGAAAGAGGGCTTCCCGCGTTGGCTGATCATCGGCAGCCTGATCGCCTTCGGCGGAGTGGCCGTCATTGCGCTGGGTTCCGGCCAGCGCTCGACGGCGGACGTGGCCGGTGTGCTGCTCTGCCTGCTCGCGGCCGCGCTGGCCGCCGTGAGCGTGATCGTCCAAAAGCCGGTGCTCCGCAAGTTCCCTGCCGCCCAGGCGACATGGTTCGGCATCATGGTGGGCGCCATCTGCTGCCTGCCCTTCAGCGGCCAGTTGATCACCGAGCTGCAGGCCGCTCCCCTGCCGGCCACGCTGGGCCTGGTCTATCTGGGCATTTTCCCCACGGCGATCGCGTTCACCACGTGGGCCTATGCGCTCTCCCTCATTGACGCGGGGCGCCTCGCCGCCACCACCTACCTGGTCCCGGGCACCACAATCTTGATCTCCTGGCTGGTCCTGGGCGAGATTCCGACCATCTGGGGCCTTGTGGGCGGCGTGATCTGCCTCGTGGGCGTGGGGCTGACCCGGCGCCGGTCCCGCTAGAGTTTTCCTATGCCCTCATCCCTCCCGCCCGGCCTGCCGATCATTCCTAACGGCAGCGACGGCGGGGACGGCAGTGACGGCCGGGCTGACGGGCCCTTCCCGATGTCCGAGGCCGATTTCGAGGCTGCGGTGAGTGACGCCCTGGACCGGATCCCGCCGGAGCTGGCGAAGACCATGAGCAATGTCGCGATCTTCATCGAGGACGACTACACCCCGCAGCCCGGCGAGGACCCGGACACCGTGCTGCTGGGGCTCTACGAGGGTGTTCCCCTGACCGAGCGGGACTCCTGGTGGGACGCAGGCTCACTGCCGGACCGGATCACGATCTTTCGCCAGCCCATCCTGGACATCTGCGCCTCCCGGGAGGACGTGATCGAGGAAGTCACGGTCACCGTGGTGCACGAGATAGCCCACCACTTCGGCATCAGCGACGCGCGGCTGCACGAGCTTGGCTGGGGATAGCCTTGTAGGCATGGGACACGACCACAGCCACTCGCACGGCATCACGGGCACTGCCAAGCACCGCAAGCGCCTGGTCGCCGTCCTGGCCATCACGCTCGCCGTGGTGCTCGTGCAGACCATAGGCGCCGTCGCCTCCGGGTCCCTGGCCCTGCTCGCCGACGCCGGGCACATGCTCTCCGATGCCGCCGGCGTCTCCATCGCCCTGCTGGCCGCGTGGATCGCCACCCGGCCCGCCAGCGATCTGCGCACCTACGGTTACCAGCGCGCAGAGGTCCTGGCGGCGCTGGCCAACGCCCTGGTCCTGATCGTCATCTCGGTGGTGATCTTCACCGAGGCCATCCGCCGGCTCGGCTCAACGCCGGAGGTCCACACCGACATCATGCTCGCAGCGGCGGTCCTCGGCGCCGTCGCCAACGTGGTATCGCTGCTGATCCTGCGTGGCGCCCAGAAGGAGAGCCTGAATGTCCGCGGCGCCTACCTGGAGGTCCTGGGGGATCTGCTGGGTTCCTTTGCCGTCATTGCGGCTGCGGTGGTCATCATGGTCACCGGGTATCAGGCGGCCGACACCATTGCGTCGATCCTCATCGCCCTGATGATCCTGCCCCGGGCCTGGCACCTGCTGCGCGACGTCGTGGACGTGCTCCTCGAAGCCACTCCCAAGGGCGTGGACGTTCAGATGATCCGCGAGCACATCCTCTCGGTGGACGGAGTGGTATCCGTCCACGACATCCACATCTGGACCATCACCTCCGGCGTCCCCGTCTTCTCCGCCCACGTGGTGGTGGAGGACACGGCGCTCAGTGCCCGGGGCGCTGACCGGGTCCTCGACAAACTCACCAGCTGCCTGGGCTCCCATTTCGACACCGAACACTGCACATTCCAGCTCGAGCCCGTCACGCATTCGGAGCACGAGTCGCACCAGCACGCCTGAGCCGGCGCCAGCGTGCGGGAGCGTCCCGGGGGTGTGCCCGCGTCCGGGATGGGCAGCGTCCGCGGGGCCGCGCGGCCCGCTGCCAGCACGACACACCCCTCGCGTGCGTGGGCAAATGACACCAGTGTTGTTTATGTTATTCATGTGACTCGTGTTGCCAAAGTGAACTTTGGCACGTAGCCTCATGCCTGCTGGGTGATCCGCAGAGGGGCTTGCACGCGCCAAATCCGACCTCGCTCATTCCAGCCTGAGACTTCGCGAGGTTTGCCCATGAGTTGGACCGGATCCGGTCGCAAGACGGCTGTGCTCTGCACCGCCGTCGTCCTCCTTGGAACGCTCGCGCTCCCGGCACAGGCCGCACCACTGACTTCCGCATTCGGGCGCGTACAGCTGCCAGCGGCCGGCCAGGTTCCGGCGTCGCCGGAGATCCCCTCACCGGAAGAGATCGCGGCCGCCAAGTCCAGTGAAACCGCGACGGCGGCGGAGGTCACCAGGATCGACGGGCTGCTGGCCGACGCCTCAGCGGGCCAGGAAGCCAGCCTCGCCGCGTCCCTGCAAGCAAACAATGCCTACGGCGAGGCCCTCGTGGAACTGGCCACTCGCCGTGACACGGCGGCTGTGGCGGCCGCCAGGGCTGCCGCCGCCGAAGCGGAACAGGCCAAGTCGCGCAAGCAGATCGGCCAGCTGGCCGGGGATCTGTACCGCAACGGCGGATTGAATCCTGCGCTCAGCAGCTTTGTCAGCGGCAGCGGACGGGCCCTCGAAGATGCGGCCACGCTGGAGGCCGTAACGGCCGGGCGCGCTCGGGCGTTTGAGTCCGCGGAAGCTGCGGCCGCCGCTGCAAAGTCACTGACGGATGCCGCGGCGGACGCCAACCGCGCCGCCGACGAGGCCGCCTCGACCGCGGAAGACCGCAAGTCCGACGCCGACCGCGCCACCGCGGCCCAGCGCCAGGCCGTGACGGATGCCAAAGCACAGCGCACCGCGCTGGTAGACCAGCTGGCAAACCTTAGGAACACCACCGCGGCACTGGAATCGGCCCGGGTGGACGCCCTGGACCGTCAGCGCCAGCAGGAGCGGCTGGCGGCACTGACCGCGGCGGCCGCCGCGACGCCGCCGCCGGCCACGGGCTCCCAGCCTCCCCCGGCATCACCGGGAGGGGACGATTCGGCCGCACAGCAGCCGGCAGCTCCGGCTCCGGCCCAGGCGCCGGGGGCTCCCGTTCCGGCGCCGGCACCTGCACCAGCGCCGGCGCCTGTACATGCGTCCGCGCCGGCCCCGATTCACGTTCCGGTTCCGGCGCCTGCACCCGCTCCGGCGCCGATTCACGTTCCGGTTCCGGTGCCTGTCCCAGTACCGGTTCCCGTGCCGGCGCCGATTTCCGGCGGCTCAAACCAGACCGCGATTTCAGTTGCACTCGGCAAGACAGGATCGCCCTACTTCTACCAGTACGGCGGAACCGGGGCACGTGGGTTTGACTGCTCGGGCCTGGTGCAGAACGCGTTCGCCGCTGCCGGCAAATACCTGCCCCGCACCGCCTCCCAGCAGTTCGCGCAGGCCCCCGTCCACGTCCCGCTCTCCCAGGCCCAGCCTGGTGATTTGCTCGTCTGGGGCTCGGCCCCGGGCTTCTACCACGTGGCCATTTACCTCGGTGGCGGCCGTGTGGTCCAGGCTCTCAATCCCGACGCGGGCATCACCGTAACCGACGTTGCCGCCATGTCCGGGATGCAGCTCTACGGCTACGTGGCCCGCTACTGAGACCCTGTCCTGGGACGGCGCGCTGAGACGCCGTCCCGAGTCGCGGTCCTGGCCCGGGACTGGCCCGGCCGTCCCGGCTAGGAGAGCACGTCCTTGGTGATGAACCTGCCGTAGGCCAGTGCGCCGAAGACGGCGATGTAACCACCCTGCAGGAGGGCGTTGCTGGCAAAGGCGTCCCAGGAAATCGGCTGGCGGAGCAGGTCCCCAAAGTCCAGCCAGTAATGCGTGAAGAGCCAGGGATGCAGCCACCCCAACTGCGGCAGCGCGTCCAGGACTTGGGCCACGACCGAGAGCACCACGGTGGCCGCCATGGCCCCCACAGGAACGTCGGTCAGGGTCGAGATGAACAGTCCGATCGCCGACAACCCCAGCAGTGAAACCGCCAGGTAGGCGGCGATCAGCAGGAGCCGGACCACTGCCTCGCCGGGCTCGATCGTGTCGCCGGACAGCAGGGTCACGGGCCCCACGGGAAAGAGCGCCGCGCCGATTCCGGCCCCTGTCAGGGCCACTACGAGCGGGGCAACGAGCACGAACAGAGCCGTCCCGGCATATTTGACGATCAATAGACGGATCCGCCCGGCTGGGGCCACGAGCAGGTACCGCAGGGTTCCCTGCCCTGCCTCCCCGGCGATGGTGTCCCCGGCCACGACTCCGACGGTGAGCGGCAGGAACAGCGGAACGGAAACCACCATGGCCGTGACGCCCACGAACAGGCCGTTCTGGGCGATCCGGTCCAGGAAGGCGGGTCCGCGGCCCGGCGGCACGGCCGAGGAGGCCCGCACCGCCACAGCGATCAGCACCGGGATGGCCGCCAGCGCGCACAACATGGCCCACGTCCGGCGGCGTCGGAACAGCACGCCGAGCTCGGAGGCCAGCAGTCCGCCGGTCAGGGATCCGCGCCGAACCGGCGGCCCTCCTGCCCCGGCGTCGCGAGCTGGGCCTGCGGCCGCTCCACTGCGGCCGCCCTGCGCTGCACTGCGGCCGTCGGCCGGGGCGACTGATGGGCCGGCTGATGGGCCCGCTGGTGGTCCGGCGGGTGGATCGCCCAAAGATGGGCTGTTATTGGACAACGTCGAACCCCTCCCCCGTCAATGCCACGAACCGGTCCTCGAGGCTGGCCTGTTCGGTCGCGAAGCCGCGGACCCGGACCCCGGCCGCCACGAGGGCCGCCACCACAGCTTCCGGCTCCACGGCCAGAGCCGATCCCGCGTCTTCCCGGGCTGCCGCACCTGGCGTAGCCGGAGGCAGTGCCGTGGGCAGTGCCGCGAACAGGGCCACGTCCGTCCCGGAACCAGCGGCACCGGAGCCAGCCACACCGGAACCCGTGCCTGCAGAAGTGCGGCCGTCGGCGCTCACGGTCAGACCCAGGCCGGTCAGCACCTGCGTCGCGGTGCCCGGATCCGGGGTCAGCACACGGATCCTTGCCTGGCCCGCCCCACGCAGTTCCGCCAGGGTTCCCTGCGCCACAAGCCGGCCCGCGCTCATGATGGCCGCATGCGTGCAGATCTGCTCGACCTCGGCCAGCAGGTGGCTGGAGACGAACACCGTGGCGCCGTCCGCGGCGAGCGATCGCACCAGGCTCCGCACTTCACGGGTGCCCTGGGGATCGAGCCCATTGGTGGGCTCGTCCAGCACCAGGAGCTCCCGCGGAGCGAGCAGGGCGTTGGCGATCCCCAGCCGCTGCTTCATGCCCAGGGAATAGGCCCGGACCAGCTTGTCCGCGGCGTGTGTCAAACCGACCCGTTCCAGGGCTGACTGGACCCGGGCGCGGCGCGTCGCCGCCGAACCGTGGGGGTCCGCGGCGTCCATGCGGCGCAGATTGGCCGCGCCGGAGAGGAACGGGTAGAACGCGGGTCCCTCGACCAGCGCCCCCACCCGGGGAAGCACGCCAGCCAGCTTCCGGGGCATCTCCTCGCCCAGGACGCGCATGGAGCCGTCGCTGGCCGTGGCCAGGCCGAGCAGGAGCCTGATGGTGGTGGTCTTCCCCGAGCCGTTCGGGCCCAGAAAGCCGAAGACCGCGCCTTTCGGCACGGCCAGATCGACGCCGTTGACAGCCAACTGCTGGCCAAACCGTTTGGTCAGGCCCTTGGTCTCAATGCTCAGCCCGCTGCTGGTCTCGATGCTCGGCTCGGCCCCCGGCCCGGCGGCGATCACGCGGCCGTCACCGGAGGGTCACCCGGCCGTCGCCGGATACCGCGCCGATCATCACTTCTGCGCGGCAGCGGCCTGGAGCCGCCCCAGTGGCACGGAGCCGGCGAGGACCCGGCCGTCGTCGAGCACCAAAACGTTCACCAGCGCCGTGGACAGGAGGCGGCCGCCCTGGACCGGAACAGCGGCCTGTTCAAGCAGGGCCGGGGCCTTGGCCTCCGAGGCCGGGCCTGCCGTTCCCGCGGGGAACTCAACCACCGAGTCCCAGCCAGAGCCGGTGACGGCCGGCTTGCGGGCGCTGTCCTTGGCTGCCGGCGCCTTAGCGTTCCCGGAGTCCTTCCCCTGCTTGCGCTCCGGTACCGTTGACGGGATTTCCTTGACAGTGGCGCCCGGCGGCGGGCTGAACGTGAAGACCGACGCGTCGGGGGCCCCGAGCGTCAGGCTCGTGTAGGTAACGCGGAAGGCAGGATCCGCCTGTCCGCGCGCCTTGATCTCAACGCCCAGTGGCAGCCCGGTCTGGCCGTCAACGGCTACGGCGATAGAACCGACCAGAGTCGCATCGGATTTCGGCGTCAGCACCAGGTTGTAGGCGGCCCGGCCGGCCACTTGGACGTCGGCGCCCACCGTCACGTCGGTGCCCGGTTCGATCTTGGCGAAGAGCATCGTGGCGAGTTGGTCCGGGGTGGCCGTAGCGTCCCTGCCGTCACCGCGATGGTTGACGCCCGCCGGGTCAGCCGGGAGCCGGAGATGGGAGGCCGTGTTGTCCTTGGAGTTGTAGAACCAAACCTCGTTGCCGTGGCGGACGGCGTTGCGTTCGGCCAGCCGGTCCATCACTTGGATTCGGGCGTTGTCCGGGCCGTCGCGATAGACCCTCGCGGTGTGCGGACCTGCCAGCAATTCGAGCCATGCGATACTGGACGAATCCGGGCCGGTGCCGGTCTTGGGGAGCTCGGGAAGACCGAGCTCGGAGGACTGTTCCAGGGTTCCGGAGAGGGCAGGCGTGCGGTGCTGGGCGATCAACTGCAAGACCTGCTCCGGCGTTTTGGTCGGCAGGGGATCCCCGGCCCTGGCAGGCAGGGATCCGGCCAGCGCGCCGGCGGCAATGACAGCAGGAACGGCGACGGCGGGCAGCCAGCGCAGCCACTTGCGCGTCACCGTGACCGCGCCCCGGGAAGAGATGATCCAAATATCCGTGTCTGAGGAATGCGTGCCTGAGAAATGCGCGCTTCAGTGCAGCTCATAGGTCAACAGTACGCCTGGCCCCGGCAGCCCGGCTGCCCTACTTCAGCACATTAATGGTCAGTTCCACAGCGCCCAGCAGGAGGGCGAGCACGGAGGTGCCCAGGCCCGCCACGAGCAGCAGACCGGGATGGGCGAGGCCCACCACCACCCGCCTCAGCCGAGGCCTGCCCCGCAGGAACTTCTTGGGCACGGCGCCCGGTGCCGGCGCTTGTTTCCAGCCCCGGAGCCGGCGCAGGAACCAGGCGCAGCGGATGATGAAGACCAGCCACAGCACGGAGACCACCAGCGGGATCGCGGCCAGCAAGAGGTTGAAACCCACGGCGGTGACCTCGCGTTCGGACGCACCGACGAGTGCCTGAAGGGTGGTTGAGATCGAGGCGCTCATGACCACGGACACGCCCCACACGAGGAAAGCGGCAACCAGGGCAAGGAAGCGGACAAAGAAGTGGCCCAGGACCGTGTCCCGGCGGGGCAACAGGTAGCTGCGCGGGGTGGCGTGCAGAAGGGCGACGGTTGCCAGCAGCGTCGGCAGGGCGGCCATGCCGACCAGCACATACCAGGACCAGCCGGCCAGATCCAGGAATTCGTCGGCCACGATCAGCACTGCCCAGAACCCTGCCCACGCCCAGCCGGCCGTGAGCGGACGCTCCACGAGCCATGCCGGCAGCCGCGCGTCCGGGTCCGCCTCCGCGGCCACGTCCGGGTTTTTGGACCCGGAAGCTCCGGCAGCGGGACTTTCGGACGCGGGGTTTTCGGAGCCGAGCGCTCCGGCAACGGGACTTTCGGAGCCGGGCTTTTCGGGCGGCCGTGTGTCGGGTCCCGGGGTGCCCGCGGCGGGAACTTCGGTGGCCCCGGCTTCCTGGCCCTCGGACCCGCGAACTTCGCTCATGGCCCGCGTCACACTGCCGGCGTCACCGTGCCGGCGGCGCCGTCGAGCGTAAGTTTGTCGCCGGTGGCGACCCTCGTGGTCGCGTCGGGGACCCCCACCACCGCGGGGATCCCGTATTCCCGTGCCACGACGGCGCCGTGGGAATTGGGCCCGCCCATTTCCATCACCAGGCCGCCGGCGGTCAGGAACAACGGAGTCCATCCGGGATCCGTGGATGGCGCCACGAGGATTTCGCCCGGTTCCAGGTGCGCGCCCTGGGGGTCCAGGATCACGCGGGCCCGGGCCGTGACGGTCCCGGCCGAGGCCGGCGTGCCGGAGAGCTGCCCCGCACCGCCGTCGGCGCCCGCCGGGCCCCGACCTCCGGCGCCAGACCGCACAGCGTTGGTTTGCACTGCGTTGGCTTGCACTGCCTCGGGCTCGGTGCCGTCCGAGAGCAGCACGCGCGGAATGTGCCGGCGGCCAAGTTCAACCGCGTACGCCTCCCGGCGCTGCGCCACCACACCCTGCAGCGCGTCGCCGCCCAGCCCCCGGTGTGCCTCGGTCAGGTCAAGGAAGAAGATATCGTCCGCCGCATCGATGGCCCCGGCCGCGGCGAGTTCGGCGCCCACGGCCGCGAGCTGCTGGCGGACGGCACTGAGCGCTTCCACGAGATGGTACTTGGGCAGTTCACGCAGTCCCGCGAACATGCGGGTCCGGCGCAGCGCTGCCCGCACCAGGGCACCCCGCGGGCGGCTGCGCTGCCTGGCCGAAGCCACAAGCCGCCCTACCTGGGCCTCAGCCTCGCGCGCCGCCTTGCCGAACTGCCGGTCCGGGGCCAGGGCCGGGTCATCCACGCGCAGATAGTTGGCCAGGACCCCGAGGATGTGGGTCGGGTCGTCAGACCAGCGGGGCATTCCGACGTCGATCTCCGCCACGGCGCGGTGGCCGTACCGGCCCAAGAAGTCCGACAGCCCGGACTGCACGGCGCCGGGAAGATCCGCTGCCCGGTAACGCCGGGCTATCTCGGGCAATGCAGCTTCCTTGAACACGGCCGCCGACGCCAGATCGTTGCGGATGGCGGTAGCCAGCGACCAGAGGTCCAGATCCATCTCGGTAGTCACGTTGTTGGGCAGGCCCCGCAGGACTTCCTGCAGCGCCCCGTTCCCGGGGTTCCCCGCGAGTTTTCCGGCCAGGGCGAGCAAGGCGAACCCCAAGGCGGGCAGCGGCAGGATTGCGGGAACCACGGCAAAGACGCGCTGGCCAAGGATCTGCTCAACCTGGTCCAGGCGCTGCGCGGCCGTGGCGCCGGCAGGCACCGCGAGTGCGGCCCTGAGCTGTTCGCCCACACGGTCGGCCCGGCGCAGCGCCGCCTCGGGCCGGATGAGGCCCCGGATCAGGGTCTCCGGGACTCTGGCCCGCGCCGCCACCGGAACAACGTGGCGCAGGAGCGGCCACGGCGACCTTATGGTGACGGAGAATCTGGGATCGGCGAAAAGGTTTCGCAGCACGGCCGCGGAGCGCGCCTCCATAACGTCGAACACCCGGGGGACGATCGCACGCCCGGCCCGGCTCCGGACCACGGGCGTGAGATCGAAGAAAATGCGCTGGCCGGCCTCCGCGTAGGGCGAGGGCCCGTCACGGGGCGCCGGCACCGGGAAATGTGCCGCCCCCGCGACCGAGGACGCAATCAGCCGGATGCCGGCGAGGCCCATCGGCGTCAGCGGCCGGGTCAGCCCCTGGGCCAGGCTGAAGCACAGATAGACGCGCGGCGCTGGCCCGGACGGCGGCCTGTCCGGCATCGAATACAGCGTGGTGATGGGCCTGGACTGGGTCAGCCACACGGCGCCGTCCTGGCCGATGGCCCATTCGAGGTCCTGCGGGGAACCGAAGTGTACTTCCGCGCGGCGGCCAAGGAGCTCCAGCGCGGCCAGTTGGGCATCGTCAAGGCTGGGCGCTAAACCTGCGCCGGGTTGCGCCACCCGCTCGGTTCCGCCGCCGGGCAGGGGGCGGATGAGCATGCCCTTGTCCCCAAGCCGCCGCTCGAGGACCCGTCCTGTGGCGCTGTCGATCACGAAGTGGTCCGGGTTGACGGCCCCGGACACCACCGCCTCGCCCAGCCCCGGGCTGGCGTCGATGACGGCCTCGTGCCGCCGACCGGTCACAGGGTTGGCCGTGAACAGCACTCCGGCCACGGCCGCGTTCACCATGCGCTGGACGACCACCGCCAGGGACACCGCCGAGGGCTCGATCCCCTGCACCGCCCTATACGTCACCGCACGGTCTGTCCACAGCGAGGCCCAGCATTGGCGGACGGCTGCCATCACGGCATCCCCGCCGATCACGTTCAGGAACGTGTCCTGCTGGCCGGCGAAACTGGCGAACGGCAGGTCTTCGGCCGTCGCGGAGGACCGCACCGCCACCGGGGTGTCCGCGCCGAGCGCCGCATACGCGGCGCGCACGGCGGCGTCGATGCCTGCGGGGACATCGGCGTCGAGCACCAGCGTGCGGGCCTTCGCGGCAAGGGACGCCAGCCCTGCCAGGTCATCGGGGGCGGTCGCAGCGAGGGCCCGGTGCACGTCCGCCAGCTCAAGGGATGCTGTGGCGGCCAGGTAGGCCCGGGTGGTCAGGCAAAAGCCGGCCGGAACCGGAAGGCCAGCACGTGCCAGCTCACCCAGGTTGGCCGCCTTGCCGCCGACCTTGGCCAGCATGTCCTGGCCAAGGCGTTCCAAGACCAGGACCGGCCCGTCCTCGGCAGGATCCGACTCCCCGGGGTGCTCCATCCGCAAACCGTCCTTCCGACGCCGGATCTGTGCTCTCGGGACTTTAGGAGTCGCCGAGCATCGGGCCGAAGCTGGCCCTGTCCGCCAGCCGCGGGTCATCGCGGTCCGGCACCACCATGACCGGCCCCTTGGCGTGGTGGAGGACGCCGTCGGACGTGGAGCCCAGCAGCATTCCGGCGAAACCCCCGCGCCCGCGCGTGCCGACCACCACGAGTTCGACGTGCCGGCTGGCGTCGACGAGGATGTCAACGGGAGAGCCGTCCACGAGCTGTGTCTCCACCTGGAGGGCGGGGAAGTGGCTCCGCAGCCAGGCCACGCCGGCATCGAGCTGGATTTTGATGTCTGCGAACAGCGCATCGCGGTCCATCGGGGTGGGCACCCATGCCAGCGAGCCGGTGTACTGCGGCACGGCACACACCACCCGCAGCCGGGCGGAGAGCCGTTCGGTCTGGGCTGCCGCCTCCAGCACCGCGACGCGGGCCTGCTCCGAGCCGTCGACGCCGACCACCACGACGTTTTCAATCGGCTGGCGGCCCATTTTCGCCCGTTCGGCCAGGACATGCTTGTCGTCAGTGGTTTCGCCCAGCCGGTCCGCACAGATCAGCGGCACGGTCACGGTGGGGCACTTCGCGTGGGCGGGCAGTGCACTGCTGACGGAGCCGAGCAGCCGGCCCACAAAGCCGCCGCGGCCGCGGGTCCCGAACACCAGAAGCTCCGCGGTTTCGCTGATTTCCAGCAGCACGCCGGACGCGTCGCCGTTTTCGACCGAGGCGTCGACGTCGATGTTGTAGCCCGCGATCTTGTCGAGGGCGTGCTTGAGGATGGCTTCGGCGCCCTCACGGATCACGGAGTCGTCCACCGTGGCGTAGCCGCCGTCGAGCCCGGACGCGGCGAAGATCGGCACCGAATAGGCGGTCACGATGTGCAGCGGGCGGCGGCGGCGCTCTGCCTCGCGGGCTGCCCACACAAGCGCGCAGTGGCTATGGTCGGAGCCATCCACTCCCACAACGATTCCCCGGGGAGGCGCCGGTTCGCCGCCGGCCTCCCATGCCGGGTCCGGATGCACCTGTTCACGGCCCATTGGGTCCGCCTCCTCGCGATTCTTGCCTGATGTTGCGGCTATTCTGCCAGAAGTACCGCCGCCCGGCGTCCACCGGCGAGGCGACCCGGAATCTGCGTGCAGGAACCCCTGTTTTTCCTCACTATTCTCGGTTAATTGCGAACATACAAGGCGGCGTCCGGGCGGCCCTGGCGGGCCGCGGCCGAAGGATTTACGCAGAGTTAAGACGCCGTTTCGCGGCGCGGATTCCCGGGCTTTTGGGCCGATTCCGCAGGATTCGGGGCACGAAACCGGCCAAAATTCGGCACCACACCCAATGTCCTACCTCCTCTATCCACGGGCGGGAATCTTAGGTATCCTTCGAGGCACTGCTGAACCGAGACTGGTATTTCAGAACGCAACCGCTGGGGTTGCCGAACCAGGCCTTGGTCGGCGTCCGGGGTATTTCTCCG
The DNA here is from genome assembly GCF_056396305.1 of Arthrobacter sp. 05T420. Lineage (NCBI taxonomy): Bacteria > Bacillati > Actinomycetota > Actinomycetes > Micrococcales > Micrococcaceae > Arthrobacter > Arthrobacter sp. 05T420. Next base: position 57,475 of record NZ_JBFTLG010000008.1, read on the forward strand.
CGACTGGCACCATTTCAAGGAGGTACCCTGCAGTGTCGAGCATGCCTTTGTACGGCGGGATTGAGCGGACCACCGCCGTAGTCATCGGGACGGGGCTCTCCGGCCTGGCTGTGGCCAGCGAGCTCCAACGCCGCGGTGTTGCGTCCATCATTGTGGACGGGCTCGACCTCTTGGGCGCCGGCCATCCGGCCAACACGTCCTCGCTCCAGCGCTGCGACGCGGCCGACGCCGCCAGCCTGAGGGAGCGCAACGAAATCCTGCGGCACCTGCGCAACTATGCCGCAAATCACAAGCTTGATGTACGGAACAACATCCGGGCCCTGCAGCTGGACCTCCTGGAGACCGGCACGGACGGCTCCCCCACCGAGAAGTGGGCCGTCCAGACCCCGGGCGGTCTCCTTTTGGCAGATCATCTTGTCCTGACCCGCTGCGCCCACAGCCAACTGCGCCGCATGCTCTCGGACCTTGGCATGGCAGCCGGAGCGAACCTCATGTCGGCGATGCATGCCCTCGGGATGTACCTCGTGGGCGTAGGCGAGCTGATTACGCCGACGCCCAAGGAAGTCCTGCGCCAGGCCAAAGTGGTGGGGCAAGCGATCTCCGCCAAGGTCTATCCCAACGGCTTACCCACACTGCTGCCTGCCGGCTTTGCCCTGGCTGCTCCCGCTTAGCCGGAACCGTCCTGCCCGCGGGTCACGTGGGCTGCCGAACGCAACGCGGGGTCAGCTACGGCCCATCAGAGGGCTCCGGATGGGCCGTATCTGACCCCGCGTTGCTTTGGTCAGCTGTCGGTGTCGCTGCCTTCGTCCGGCGTGAGGCGGCGTTTGGCCATCAGGCCCAGGGCCACCAAAATGCCGACCCCCACGGCAACAAAGATCATGACGCTCCAGGGAAACTGCTCCGATCCAGCCGGCGCAGGGGCGGGCGCCGGGGTAGTGCCCGGCTGGGCGGTGCCCATCGTCGGGACTGCGGCAGCCGACGTCGGGCCTGCTGCGGCCGCCGTCGCGGTGAAGGTGAAGCTGCCCTCGATGGGGTGGCCGTCGGAACTAGCCACCCGCCAGTGCACGGTGTACTGACCGGCAGGGGCGCCGGACTTCAGCTTCTGCGCGGCGACGTTGTCCACGATCGCCACGGGGCCGTCCGCCCAGTTGGCGCCCGTGGCGTCGTTGACCAGGATCTGCGATCCCAGGGCGAGCGGATTGTGGTTGAAAGTGACCGAAACCTGCTCCGGCGGGGCCGCGACGGTTGCTCCGGAAGCCGGGCTGGTGGACTCCGCTGTGTCGTGCGCCGACGCCGGGCTCACGGCTCCCAGCAGGACGGCCACGAGGACGAAGGCGCCCAGCAGGGCACTAAGAAGCTGGCGGATACGGCGCATGGGCGGGCTACTCCTAGTGTTGGCTTCCTTACAGACTAGGCGAAAACGCACGGTTGGCCGCTGGACGCCAAATAGGATATATGCAACACCCATTACTCCCGGAGGACTAATGCAAGACCTAATGCTCAAGCAAGGCTTCGCACTCGACCGGTATTTCAAGGTCTCCGAGCGGGGGTCGAACTTCTCGCGCGAGATCCGCGGAGGTTTCGCCACGTTCTTCGCCATGAGCTACATCGTGGTGCTGAACCCGCTGATCCTCTCCGGGCCGGACTCCACGGGCGCGACCCTCGGCTTCCCCGCCGTCGCGGCCGTCACCGCCTTCGTGGCCGGCATCCTCACCATCCTGATGGGCGCCTGGGCCAAGCATCCCTTCGCCCTGGCCACCGGGCTCGGCGTCAACGCGTTCGTCGCCGTCACCGTGGCCACGAACCCCGGACTGTCCTGGCCGGACATGATGGGCCTGGTGATGCTCTCGGGCATCACCATGCTGATCCTGGTCCTCACCGGTTTCCGGACGGCTGTGTTCAAGGCCGTTCCCGAGGGGCTGAAGACGGCGATCGTGGTGGGCATCGGCCTGTTCATCGCCTTGATCGGGCTCGTCAACGCGGGCTTCGTGCGCCGCATCCCGGACGTCGCCGGCACCACCGTTCCGGTCGGCCTGGGCTTCGACGGCAAGCTCCTGGGCTGGCCCACGCTGGTGTTTGTCTTCGGCCTGGTCCTGACCATCGCGCTCGTGGTCCGCAAGGTCAAGGGCGCCATCCTGATCGGCATCGTCGCCTCCACCATCCTGTCTGTGATCCTGGAATCCACCCTGCACATCGGACCCAGCTTTGACGGCACGAACCACAACCCCCAGGGCTGGTCCCTCGTGGCCCCGACGTTCTCCAAGTGGGCGGCCCCGGACCTGTCCCTGATCGGCCAGGCCAACCCGTTCGGCGCCTTTGAGCACCTGGGCTTCGTCGCGGCGAGCTTGCTGGCGTTCGTGATCCTGCTCAGCATCTTCTTCGATGCCATGGGGACGATGGTGGGCCTGGCCACCGAGGCCGGCACCATCGACAAGGACGGCAACATCCCCAACGTCGACCGCGTGCTGCAGGTGGACGCCCTGGGTGCGATCATCGGCGGCGGCGCCTCGGTTTCGTCGAACCAGATCTACGTCGAATCCGGTGCCGGCATCGGCGAAGGCGCACGCACCGGCCTGGCTTCCGTCGTCACCGGCCTGCTGTTCCTCGTGGCCATGTTCTTCACCCCGCTGATCAACCTCGTGCCGTTCGAGGCCGTGGCCCCCGCGCTCGTGATCGTCGGGTTCATGATGGTCTCCCAGGTGGGCAAGATCGACTGGCAGGACTGGGGCATCGCGATCCCGGCCTTCCTGACGTTCACCCTCATGCCGTTCACCTACTCCATCGCCAACGGCCTGGGCGCGGGTTTCATCAGCTTCGTGCTGATCCGCCTGTTCCAGGGCCGGGCCCGCGAGGTGCACCCGCTCATGTGGGTCGTGGCGGCCGCCTTCCTGCTGTTCTTCGCGATCGGCCCGATCGAGGCCGCCCTCGGGATTCACTAAGTCCCGCTCCCCCGGTCCCGCCCGCCGAGACGGCACTTCGCGGCAGTGTTTTCTGAAAACACTGCCGCGAAGTGCCGTCTCGGCGGTATTTAAGAGCATTTTCCGGGATTCCGGACAGCCCCACCGCGGCGTTGCTGGTATTCCGGTCCGGGCTGCGGTGAGCTAGGGGCATGGTTTCTCCCGCGCTCCCCGTTGATGTCCCGCCGCAGCCCTGGACCGGCCGGTTCGACGGTGACGGCGACGAGCACCGGCGCTGGTGGCAGGCCGTGAGCCCCTACCCTCCCCGCACGGCTCCGGCGGCTGGCCCCGGTCCGCGCCCCGCCGTCATCCTCGGCTTCGGCAGCGACGCCGGGGTGCGGCGCAACAAGGGCCGGACCGGCGCCGCGGCCGCCCCCGCCGCCATCAGGGCCGCGCTCGGCCCGCTAGCCTTCCACCTGTCGCGGGGCGTGCACGACGCCGGTGACGTCACCGTGGCCGGGGACGCGCTGGAGGCGGGGCAGGCACGTGCCGGGCTCGCCATCACCAGGCTGCTCGACGCCGGCAAGCTCCCCGTGGTGTTGGGCGGCGGTCACGAGACCGCCTTTGCCAGTTACCTCGGCGTGGCCGGATCGGCGGCCGTGCGCGAGGGCCTCACGGTGGGCGTGCTGAACCTCGATGCGCACTTCGACCTCCGCGACGAGGCCGTGCCCAGTTCCGGCACCCCGTTCCTGCAGATGGCCCGCGCGGAAGCCGTCGCCGGCCGCGAACTGCGCTACGCCGTCGTCGGGATTTCCGAGCCGAACAACACCCGGGCGCTGTTCCGGACGGCAGAGGAGCTCGGTGTGGACTACCTGCTGGACGAGGGCTGCTCGGCGGAGGCCGCGCAAGCGTTTGTGGCGGCGTTCCTGGCCCAGGTGGACGCGCTCTACCTGACCATCGACCTGGACGTGCTGCCGGCCTCGGTGGCCCCCGGGGTGAGCGCTCCGGCCGCCTATGGTGTGCCGCTGCCGGTGATCAGCGCCGTGTGCCGGCAGGTGGCCGCGAGCGGGAAGCTCATGCATCTGGATATCGCCGAGCTGAACCCGGAGTTTGATATCGATGCCCGCACCGCCAAGGTGGCCGCACGGCTGGTCAATACGCTGCTCGCGTAGGCTGGGGCGCCGTTAGCCCTCCCGCAGGCGGGGGGCCCAGGCGCTTCCATCCGTGCGATCGCCTGCACATTGCGATCGCCTGCACATTGCGATCGCCTGCACATGGGGCCATGGCCCTGAAACGCAGAAAGTCCCCGCCGCGGCGGGGACTTTCTAGTGAAACGGATCTAACTGCGGCGCACCTGCACGCCGTCGGACTGCAGGAAAAGCTGCGTCTCGGACGGCCCGGCGGGGACCAACCAGAGCACATTTCCGCTCAGTGAGACTTCTTCGACCTCACCGGCTGCAATGACCTGTGCGTGCTTGACGATTTCGACGCGTTCGCCGACCCGGAGGCCGCTCCAGTCGGAAACCGTAGCTGCGGATGCAAGGCGTCTGGACAGTACCGTGCCGCGTGCTTTCATAGAACTTTTACCCCTTTGTATGTGTTCTCTGCCACAACTTCATTGGTGTGACTTTCCATTTGTACTACAGTTCCCGGGCCCCCGCCTTCCGTGTCGCCAAAGATTTCGGGGACGCCGGGAATTGTTCAGCTGTAGTGCATTTTGTTTCTTCTCAGGCGAGATTTCCGACGGCGGATTCGGCCGCCGTGCGGACCTTGCCCGACGCCACCAGCTGGTCCGCCGCTTCAAGCTCCGGCGACAGGAACCGGTCGGTGCCCGGGCCGTCGACGACGGCGCGTAGCGCGGCGATCACGGCCGCGCCCGCAGGCCCCGGCGTGAGTTCGCCGCCGGAGAGCTGGGTGCGGATGTCCAGCGCCCGGGCCGAGGTCACCAATTCGATCGCCAGGACGCGGCGCAGGTTCTCGACCGCCCGGCGGAGCTTGCGGGCCGCGTGCCAGCCCATGGAGACGTGGTCCTCCTGCATCGCGGAGCTCGGGATCGAGTCCACCGACGCCGGCACGGCCAGCCGTTTGTTGTCCGAGACCAGCCCGGCCTGCGTGTACTGGGCGATCATGAGGCCCGAGTCGACACCGGGGTCCGCGGCCAGGAAGGCCGGCAGCCCGTGTGAGCGGGCCGGGTCCAGCATCCGGTCGGTCCGGCGTTCGGCGATGGAGCTCAGGTCCGCGACGGCGATCGCGAGGAAGTCCAGCACGTAGGCCACCGGGGCGCCGTGGAAGTTGCCGTTGGAGCTGACCCGGCCGTCGGGCAGGACCACTGGGTTGTCGATCGCTGCGGCCAGCTCGCGGGAGGCGACCATGGCCGCGTGGTCCACGGTGTCGCGGACGGCGCCGGCCACCTGGGGTGCGCAGCGCAGCGAGTAGGCGTCCTGGACCTTGGTGTCGTTGATCCGGTGCGAGGCCACGATCGGCGAGTCGGACAGCACGCGGAGCATGTTGTCGGCGGACGCAGCCTGGCCCGGGTGCGGGCGCAGCGCTGCGTGCAGCTCGGGCAGGAACACCTGGTCGGTGCCAAGCAGCGCCTCGACGCTGAGCGCGGCGGTGATGTCCGCCGTCGTGAGCAGCTGGCGGATGTCCGCGATGGCCATCAGCAGCATGCCGAGCATGCCCTCGGTGCCATTGACCAGGGCCAGGCCCTCCTTTTCGGCGAGGGTGACGGGTGCGATTCCGTGTGCGGCGAGGAGCTCGGCGACGCTGCGGCCGCCCTTGGCGCCATACAGCTCTCCGTCCGGGCCGGTCGCTTCGCCTTCGCCCATGAGGACCAGGGCGCAGTGCGAGAGCGGCGCGAGGTCACCGGAGCAGCCGAGCGAGCCGAATTCGCGGACCACCGGGGTGATGCCGGCGTTGAGCACGTCCACCATGGTCTGCAGAACGACGGGGCGGACGCCGGTCCGGCCGGAGGCCAGGGTCTTGGCGCGCAGGAACATGATGCCGCGGACCACTTCGCGTTCCACGGCCGGGCCCATGCCGGCGGCGTGGCTGCGGATCAGGGATTTCTGCAGCTGGGTGCGCAGCTCGTTGGGGATGTGCCGGTTGGCCAGCGCCCCGAAGCCGGTGGAGATGCCGTAGGCGGGGACCTCGCTGTGGGCGAGGTCGTCGATGTGGGCGCGGACCTTGGCGACGGCGTCGAGGGCGTCCTGGGCGATGGTCACGTGGGCGTCGTGGCGGGCGACGGCGACGACGTCCTCGGGGGTCACGCCGCTGGTGCCGAGGGTGACGGTGAGCGGTGAGTGAGTGGTGATGGTCATAGTGAAGTCCTACTTTTCATCTGCGGAGTCTGTGGACTCCTGCATGGGGATGCGGACGCCGCGTTCCTTGGCGACCTCGACTGCGCGGTCGTAGCCGGCGTCGGCGTGGCGGATGACGCCCATGCCGGGGTCGTTGGTGAGGAGGCGTTCGAGTTTCTGCGCGGCGAGGTCGGTGCCGTCGGCGACGGAGACCTGCCCGGCGTGGATGGAGCGGCCGATCCCGACGCCGCCGCCGTGGTGCAGGGACACCCAGGTGGCGCCGGAGGCTGTGTTGAGCAGGGCGTTGAGCAGCGGCCAGTCGGCGATCGCGTCGGAGCCGTCGGCCATGGCCTCGGTTTCGCGGTACGGGGAGGCGACGGAGCCGGAGTCGAGGTGGTCACGGCCGATCACGATGGGCGCCTTGACTTTGCCTTCCTTGACGAGCTGGTTGAACAGCAGGCCGGCCTTGGCGCGTTCGCCGTAGCCGAGCCAGCAGATGCGGGCCGGCAGGCCCTCGAACTCGACGCGCTCCTGTGCTGCGTCGATCCAGCGGTGCAGGTGCTTGTTCTCGGGGAAGAGCTCCTTGATGGCCTTGTCCGTGACGGCGATGTCCTCGGGGTCGCCGGAGAGTGCCACCCAGCGGAACGGGCCCAGGCCCTCGCAGAACAGCGGGCGGATGTAGGCCGGGACGAAGCCCGGGAATTCGAAGGCGCGGTTGTAGCCGCCCTTGCGGGCCTCGTCGCGGATGGAGTTGCCGTAGTCGAAGACCTCGGCGCCGGCGTCCTGGAACTCGACCATGGCCTGGACGTGCTTGGCCATCGAGGCCTGGGCCTTCTTGGTGAAGCCTTCGGGGTCGGCGGCGGCCTCGCGGTGCCATTCCTCGACCGTGATGCCCTCGGGCAGGTAGCTCAGGGGGTCGTGAGCGGAGGTCTGGTCCGTGACGATGTCGACGGTGAGCTCGCCGGCGTTGTGGCGGCGCAGGATCTCGGGGAAGACCTCGGCGGCGTTGCCGACGTAGCCCACGGACCAGCCGCGGCGCTCTTCCTTGGCTGCCAGGACCTTGGCGATCGCGGTGTCGAGGTCCGTTTCGACCTCGTCGAGGTAGCGCTTGCCGGCCCGGCGGCGCAGGTGGCTTTCGTCGACGTCGACAATCAGGCAGGCGCCGTCGTTCAGCGTGACGGCGAGCGGCTGGGCGCCGCCCATGCCCCCGCAGCCGCCGGTGAGGGTCAGGGTGCCGGCGAGGGTGCCGTTCTCGTCCCCGGTGAGTTTGCGGGCGATCGCCGCGAAGGTCTCGAAGGTGCCCTGCAGGATGCCCTGGGTGCCGATGTAGATCCAGGACCCGGCGGTCATCTGGCCGTACATCATCAGGCCCTCGGCCTCGAGCCGGCGGAACTCGGGCCAGTTGGCCCAGTCGCCGACGAGGTTGGAGTTGGCCAGCAGCACGCGCGGAGCCCATTCGTTGGTGCGGAAGACGCCGACCGGCTTGCCGGACTGGACCAGCAGGGTCTCGTCCCTTTCCATGGTTTCCAGGGTGCGGGTGATCGCGTCGAACGCGGCCCAGGACCGGACGGCGCGGCCGGTGCCGCCGTAGACCACCAGGTCATCGGGGCGCTCGGCGACCTCGGGGTCGAGGTTGTTCATGAGCATGCGCAGCGGGGCTTCCGTCTGCCAGCTCTTGGCGGTGAGCTCGGTGCCGCGGGCTGCTTTGACCGGGCGGGCACCGGTGGTGAAATCGGCGGGTGCCATGAGGATCTCCTTTGTGGCTGGATGTGTTGCTGGAGGGTGTCTGTGCTGGATGTTGTCTGTGTGGGATGAATCGGGAGGAATGAGGTTCTGTATCAACTAAAGCCCCTTCGCGGCCGTGGAAACAGGCCCATCGAGGGGGTGCTGTCCGGGATTCCAGACCCTCCCCCTCCCCCCGTTGCGCTCTCCCTTCCGGTGGCTAAAACGGGCGAATGGCAGCCCAGGGTGATAGAGCAACCGGGTTTGGATGGAGTGGGTGCGGGGTCAGGCGGGGCGGCCGTGGATCCGGACCGAGAGCTCGTCGGCGACCTTCTGGACCCGGGCGGCCAGGACGGGCCACTGGTCCGGGGGCAGCTTGTCCTCGAGGAAGGTCACGGCGACGGCGGCGGTGGGCCACCCCACGTGGTCGGTCACGGCGGCGGCGATCGAGCCGAAGCCGGGGGTCACCTCGCCGTGTTCGGTGGCGTAGCCGCGCTGCCGGACCTGGTCCAGATGGGAGGACAGTGCGGAGTACTTCATGATGGGCGATTCGGTTTCGTGCCGGGCGGTGAACGCGGCAGCGTTCGGGTACAGCGCCCGCACCTGGGACTTCGGCAGCGCGGCGAGGATGGCCCGCCCGCTGGCGGTCAGATGGCTGGGCAGCCGGACGCCGACGTCGGTCACCAGGGACGGCCGGTTCTTGGCCCGCTCCTCCACGATGTAGAGCACGTCGCGGCCGTGCAGCACCGCGAGATGCGCGCTTTCGCCGATCACGTCCACCAGCGAGGCGAGCATCGGCCGGCCCAGCCGGGACAGCGGCTCCTGCCGGGAATAGGCCGAGCTGAGCTCGAAGGCGCTGATGCCCAGGCCGTAGCGCTGCTCCTCATGCAGATGGAGCACGAAGCCGTTCGCTTCCATCACTCCGAGCAGGTGGTAGACGCTGGAGCGCGGAAGTCCCAGCGCGGTGGCAATGTTCGACGCCGCCATCGGTCCGCGCCGGGAGGCCAGCAGCTTGAGGATGCGCAGGGTGTTCTCGGCCGCAGGTACCTTCGACGCCGCCTTGGTGCCCGCGGTCCGGTGGACGGTTTTGGGCGCAGGCGTGCCGGCGGTGGACTGTGCTGCGGGCGCGTCGGGAACTGAGGGCGAGTCAGGCGCCGCAGACGCGTAGGGTGCGTCAGGCGCGTCCGGCTCTGCTGGCGCAGTCGCGGCGGCATGGCTCGCGGCGGCGGGGCTCACGGCGGTGCTGGTGGGTGGCATGGATCCTCTTCAGGGTCGGGTGGTGTCCGGTATCCCGTACTTAAGCATGCGCCCGGCGCCGGACAACTGACAGCCTCACCCAGGAAGCAGTGTCTGGCATACCGGACACTGCGCGGCTGCCAGCGTACGGGCCTTCTGCCCCTAGCGCGGCCCGGCGGCCGGTGTTCCGATGATCCGGGGGCGCTGGCTGCCACGCGGTACCCCCACTTGACCAGTCCATCGCCGGATACCCCCGGACTCTCCCGGAGGGACGGCAAAGGAGGGAAGGCAAGGACATGGACTCAGCGCTGTCGGGCAGGGTCGCCCTCGTCGCCGGGGCCACACGTGGCGCGGGCCGCGGCACCGCCGTCGCCCTCGGCGAGGCTGGAGCGGTGGTGTACTGCACCGGGCGCAGCACCTCCCGCCGCCGCTCCGACTACAACCGGCCGGAGACGATCGAGGAGACCTCCGATCTGGTCAGCGCCGCCGGCGGCACAGGGATCGCCGTCGCCGTCGATCACCGCCAGGCTTCCGAAGTGGAAGCCCTCGTGCAGCGAATCGATGCCGAGCAGGGCCGGCTGGACATCCTCGTGAACGACATCTGGGGCGGAGAAGACCTCATTGAGTGGAACACTTCGCTCTGGGCCCACGATCTCGATGCCGGGCTCCAGATGCTCCACCTTGGAGTCGACACCCACCTCATTACGAGCCATTTCGCGCTCCCGCTGCTCACCCGCCGCCCCGGCGGCCTGGTGGTGGAGATGACCGATGGCACCCGCGAGTACAACGCGCAGCGCTACCGGGTGTCCGTGTTTTACGACCTTGTCAAGACCGCGGTGCTCCGCCTGGCGTTCAGCCAGGCCGAGGAGCTGAAGCCCTCCGGGTGCACGGCCCTGGCACTGACGCCCGGCTGGATGCGCTCCGAGATGATGCTCGAACATTTCGGCGTTACTGAGGCAAACTGGCGGGAGGCAGCCGGCACCCAACCGCACTTTGCCGCGATCTCGGAAAGCCCACTGTTCGTCGGGCGTGCGGTCGCGGCCCTGGCGGCAGACCCCAACGTGATCAGCCGCACGGGCGGATCCTATTCCTCCGGCGCGCTGGCGCGCGCGTACGGTTTCACCGACACCGACGGCTCGCAGCCGGACTGCTGGAGATACCTGGTGGAGGTCCAGGAGGCCGGGCTCGACGCCGATGCCGATGGCTACCGCTGAGTGCGGCGGCACAAGGTCCGGCCCGGGCGCAAGGACTACGATCTGGAGCATGAAGCAGACGTGGGAGCCATCCCAGAAAGGCGTCCTGGTTCTTCCGTCCGGCCGGAGCGTCCGCGGCCGCGGGCTGCACTATGCGCTGCCGGAGGGCCCGCTTCCGGAATTCGGTCTCTACCTGCTGGGCAAACGGCCGCCCCGGGTGGACTGGGAGTCCAGGTGGCTGCTCTGGCCCGACCTGCGGCTGCCTGCCGACGAGAAGGACGCCCTCGACGCCTTCCGGGAGGCCTGGCGCCGGGCCGAGACGGAACGGGTTGAAGTGGCCTGCTGGCGCGGCATCGGCAGGACCGGAACCGCGCTGGCCTGCATCGCCGTCCTGGATGGAGTCCCGCCCGCCCAAGCGGTGTCCTACGTCCGCCGCAAGTACCGGTGGCGGACGGTGGAGACCCCGGGGCAGCGGCGGTATGTCGCCCGCTTCCACGGGTAAACGCCGCAGGCAAGGCTCAAACGGAGACGTTCAAACGGCCACGCTCACACGGCAAGGCTCAAACGGTGACGACGGCCTTGCCGAGGAGGTGGCCGTCGCGCAGGTCCCGGATTGCCGCCGGCGCATCCGCCAGGGCATAGCATTTGCCGATCACCGGGGTCACCGCGCCGGCCTCAATGAGCCCGGTCAGGAACCGGAGGTCCGCCGCGCGTTCCGCGGACATGACGCCCGTGAGCCGCTGGCGGACAAACACGGAGAGCAATGCCGCGCCGAGTGAGCGTCCAATGCCGCCGGCCAGCCGCCCTCCGCCTTCCCCGCCGACGATCGCGAGGGTTCCCTTCGGCTTGAGCGCCCGACGGAGAACGGAGACCGGGCGGTTGCCGGCGGTGTCGACAATGAGGTCGAACTGCCTGGCCCCGTCCGCGAAATCGTCATGCTTGTAGTCAATGACGTGGTCCGCGCCGATCGAACGGACAAGATCGGTTTTCGCGGTACTGCACACCCCCGTCACCTGCGCCCCGAACGCCTTGGCGAGCTGCACCGCGAACGCGCCGACACCGCCGGCCGCACCGACGACAAGCACCTCCTGCCCGGCCTGGACCCTTCCGGCATCCCGAAGCGCCTGGAGGGCCGTGACCGCGGAGATCGGGACGGCAGCGGCCTGCTCGAAACTGAGGTTCTTCGGCTTCAGCGCGAGCCGGCCTTCCTTGGCGCACGCGTATTCGGCGAAGGATCCCTCGCAGGTGCCGTACACCTCATCGCCAGTCCGAAAGCCGACGACGTTCCGGCCAACAGCCTCTACCCGGCCCGCCACGGCCCGGCCCCGGATGCGGGTCTTGGGTTTCCTGAGCCCGTAGCCAACTGCGCGGGTCAGGTACGGAAGGCCCGTCATGAGGTGCCAGACGCCCTGATCGACGCCGGCGGCCCGGACCCGGATCAACACGTCGTCATCGCCGGGGACCGGGGCTTCGACGTCGCGCAGTTCCAGCACTTCAACGGAACCATAAACGTCCTGAACGATCGCTTTCATGGTGCTTCTCCTTCAAGGTCGGGGTACTGGAAGACGTCATCGAGCGGAACTCTAAGAACGTGGGCAATCTGGAACGCCAGCTCAAGCGAGGGCGAGTAGCGGCCCTGTTCGATGGCGATAACCGTCTGGCGGGTCACGCCGATACGTTCGGCGAGCTCCGCCTGGGTCAGCTCGCCGTTTTCGAAGCGCAGGCGCCGGATGGAGTTCGTGACCCGTGTCGGCTTCACCACGGCTGGAAGCCCTTGCGGTAGGCCACCACCTTGGCCACGGATCCCAGGATCGCCGAAAGGACGAAGGCCAGGTAGATGACGTTGGCGATCCAGAAGTGGTCGAGCTTGGCCATGGCCAGGAGGAGCGCCGCCACGGCCCCCGCGACAAGGAAGGACTGGCCGATGTACTCGCCGAAGCGGTAGATCTCCTTGTCCCGCTGGTCCTTCATGCCGGCGTCCCTGGCGGACAAGGCCCTGATCACTATGTGGAGCACGATCGAAAGGCCGATCGAGGCGCCGACCGTCCACAGCAGCGGCGCCACATACGGCACTTCCGCGAGCGGCATGGTGCCGGCCAGGCCAAAAACGACGACGAGGTACACGGCGTAGGTTGCGGCCGCAAGCACCCCCATGATCCAGGCACTCTTCTCTTCAAATGACATCTGCCACTCCCGGACATCCAACACTATGTAAAACAAACCCGACATCATCAAAGTAAAGAAAACCTGACATGGTGTCAAGAGTTTTCGACTTTCTTGAGATTCGGGTTCGACGGCGACCGCGGCCGGCGCCGCCCGTCCGGCGTCGGCCGCACAGTCTGAAATCAAAGACACGAAGTTCCCGTGAGACTCATCACAGCACGGCCGGACATGGTCTGCTGGATAGCGATCCCCCTCCCAATGACGAGAAGGTATTCGCATGCAACAAGCCCACACCGCCACGAAGCCGGCACCTGACGAAGCAGGCACCGGCCGCACCGTCACCGCCGTCGGCGCAGCCGTCGACTCAGTTCTCAGCCGGGGGCTCAACGTCCGCCACATCCGCTTCATGGCGCTGGGATCGGCGATCGGAACGGGGCTGTTCTATGGCTCGGCCTCCGCCATCCAGAAGGCCGGGCCCGCCGTCCTGCTCGCCTACATGATCGGCGGCGCAGCAGTCTTCATGGTGATGCGCGCCCTGGGTGAAATGGCCGTGCGGCATCCGGTGTCCGGGTCCTTCGGCCAGTACGCGAGCCGCTACCTGGGCCCGCTGGCCGGCTTCGTGACCGGCTGGACCTATGTCTTCGAGATGGCGATCGTTGCCATTGCGGATGTCACGGCCTTCAGTATCTATATGGGATTCTGGTTCCCCGGCGTGGAGCGCTGGGTGTGGATCCTGGCCATCATCTTCTTCCTGGCGGCCCTGAACCTGCTCAGCGTCAAGGTGTTCGGTGAGCTGGAATTCTGGTTCTCCCTGATCAAGGTGGCGGCCATCATCGCCATGATCGCGGGCGGCGCGGCGATCATCGTCTTCGGCTTCCAGGCCGGCGGCGCCACCGTGGCGCCCGGGCTCGGCCACCTCGTGGACCACGGGGGCCTGTTCCCCAACGGGTTCGAAGGGCTCCTGGCCTCCTTCGCCGTCGTGATGTTCGCGTTTGGCGGCATTGAGACCCTCGGCATCACCGCCGGCGAGGCCGCCGATCCGAAAAAGGTCATCCCCAAGGCCGTCAACACCGTTCCCGTCCGGGTCCTGCTGTTCTATGTGCTGACCCTCGGCGTGCTGATGAGCCTGTTCCCGTGGGACGAAATCGGCAGCAACGGCAGCCCCTTCGTGCAGATCTTCAGCGGCCTGGGCATCCCGGCCGCACCCCACATCCTCAACGCCGTGGTGATCACAGCCGCACTCTCGGCCGTCAACAGCGACATCTTCGGCGCCGGCCGGATCCTCTTCGGCCTGGCCCGGCAGGGCCACGCCCCGGCCAGCTTCGGCAAGGTTTCCCGCCACGGTGTGCCGTGGATGACCGTGGTGATGATGACCGGCATCCTGCTGGTGGGAGTGGTCCTGAACGCCGTGATCCCGGAGGACGTCTTCCTGCTGATCGCCTCGATCGCCACCTTCGCCACCGTGTGGGTCTGGGCCATGATCCTGGCCTCCCATGTCGCCATGAAACGCGAGATCGCCCGCAAGTCCCTGCCGGCGTCGGAGTTCCCCTCACCGTGGTGGCCCGCCGCTTCCGTGCTGACCATCGCATTCATGGCCCTCGTGATCGTGATTCTTGGCGTCTTCGAGGACACCCGCGTGGCGCTGTATGTGGGCGCCGTTTGGCTCGGCGTCCTGGTACTCGCCTACCGGCTCTGGGTCCGCGGTCACGGCCGGGCACGGGCGGAACTGGTGGATGAGACGGCCCAGCTCCCGCAGGTTCCCGCCGGGCGGTAACGGTGCCACCCCCTCCCGCAGCGCTGCCGGGAGCGCCCCCGCGGGGTTAAGATCAGGCATGGTCCCCACTACCAACCTCTTGGCCTTTGCCCTCGCCTCCCTCGTGCTGATCGCCGTCCCGGGGCCCAGCGTGCTGTTCGTGATCGGACGGACCCTGGCCCTGGGACGCAGGGGCGGGCTGTTGAGCGTCCTGGGGAACGCGGCCGGGGAGGTGGTCCAGATCGCCGCCGTTGCCCTGGGCGTCGGAGTGGTGCTGGCGCAGTCGGTGCTGCTGTTCAGCGTGGTGAAATTCGCGGGGGCCGCCTACCTTGTCTACCTCGGGATCCAGGCGATCAGGCACCGCGGCGCCGGGCCGGCGACGGCGTCCTCCTCGGCCCCGTCCTCGACCGCCCGCGTACTCCGTGAGGGCTTCATTGTGGGCGCGACAAACCCCAAGTCGATTGTGTTCTTCGTGGCCGTGCTTCCGCAGTTCGTGGACTATTCCGGGGGCGCGATTCCGGTGCAGCTCGGAATGCTGGGGGCCATCTTCTTGCTGATTGCCCTGGTCTCAGACAGTACGTGGTCCCTCGCGGCGGGAACGGCCCGGCACTGGTTTGCCCGCTCCCCCCGGCGGATCGCCGCGCTCAGCACCACCGGCGGTGTGATGATGATCGGGCTGGGCGGCACTCTGGCCCTCGTGGGCAACAAGAACTAGCTCCAGCAGCACAACGCGGGGTCAGATACGGCCATTAATGGCCTCCGAATGGGCCGTATCTGACCCCGCGTTGGTTGAGCGGCGGTGGACTAGCGGGCGGACCAGCCGCCGTCCATTGTGTAGCTGGCGCCGGTGACCATGCCGGCGTCCTCGGATGCCAGCCACGCCACCAGGGACGCTACTTCCTCGGGCTCCACCAGCCGCTTGACCGCCGATTCCGTCAGCATGATCTTGGCGAGCACCTCGGACTCCGGGATGCCATGCACCTTGGCCTGGTCCGCGATCTGCGCCTCCACCAGGGGTGTCCGGACGTAGCCGGGGTTGATGCAGTTGGACGTGACTCCGTGCGCCCCGCCTTCGAGTGCGGTCACCTTGCTCAGGCCTTCCAGCCCATGCTTGGCCGAGACGTACGCGCTCTTGAACGGCGAGGCCCGCAGTCCGTGCACGGAGGACAGGTTGATGATCCGGCCAAAGTTGTTGGCGTACATGTGTGGCAACGCGGCCCGGATCAGCAGGAAAGGCGCCTCGAGCATGAGGGTGATGATCCGGCGGAAGTCGGCCGGGTCGAACTCCTCAATGGGACTGATGCGTTGAATTCCGGCGTTGTTGACCAGGATGTCGCAGTCCAGGCTGAGCGTCTGGAGGGATTCAACGTCAAGGAAGTTGACGGCCCACGCAGTGCCGCCGACCTCGTCGGCGAGCGCTGCTGCGGCGGACTCGTCCACGTCCGCGATCACCACTTTGGCCCCTCGTGCCGCCAGGGCGCGGACGCTGGCTGCGCCGATCCCGCCGGCGCCGCCGGTGACCAGGGCCTTGCGTCCGTTCAGCGTGTGTTCCATAACTCAGCCTTCCATATCAATAAATTCGATGAGGCGGCCGGCTCCAGCGTGGCTGGAGCCGGCCCAAACTCAAGCAGCTCAGTAACTAAGGCTGCCAGTTTCTCAGGCAGCTCAGTGACGCAAGCAGATCAGCGCATGGCTGCTACGGGCAGGCCTTCGCGTTCGGCGTCGGCCCGGTCCACGTCCTCCAGTGCGATGCCCTTGGTTTCCTTCAGGCTCAGCACTGCCACAGTGGTGATGGCGCAGGCGACCACCAGGTAGATCGCGGTGGGCAGCCAGGAGCCGGTGTCCTTGAGCCACTGGGTGGCCAGGAGCGGCGCCAGCGAACCGGCGAAGATCGAGGTGACCTGCGAGCCAAGGGAGACCCCGGCGTAGCGCATCCGGGTCGGGAACAGCTCCGACATGAGGGCCGGCTGGCCTGCATACATGAAGGCGTGCAGGCACAGGCCGATCGTGACGGCCAGGACGATGATCACCGGATTGCGGGTATCGAACATCGGGAAGGCGAAGAACGGCCAGGTGGCACCGGTGATGGCACCGACAAGGTAGACCGGCTTCCGGCCCCAGCTGTCCACGAGGCGCCCGACCTGCGGTATGACCAGGAAGTGGATGACGTGGGCGATCAGCAGGGCCAGCAGTAGTGAGGAGGTGTCGTACTTGTGGACGGACTTCAGGTAGACGATCGCGAAGCTGACCACGAGGTAGTACATGATGTTCTCCGCGAACCGGAGGCCCATGGCCTGCAGGATGCCCTTGGGGTACTTGCGGATGACTTCGCGGACGCCGTAGCTGGCAGACTGTTCCTCTTCCAGCTGGGCCTTGGCCTCGAGGAAGATGGGCGATTCGGAGACGTGGGTGCGGATGTAGTAACCGACGAACACGATCACGGCGGAGAGCCAGAACGCCACGCGCCAGCCCCAGCTGAGGAAGTCGGCGGAGCTGAGCACGTTGGACATGATGAACAGGACCAGGGTGGCCAGCAGGTTGCCCACGGGAACGGCGGCCTGGGGCCAGCTGGACCAGAAGCCGCGGGACTTATTGGGGCTGTGCTCGGCGACGAGCAGAACTGCGCCGCCCCATTCGCCGCCGAGGGCGAAGCCCTGGATGAAGCGCAGGAAGACCAGCAGCGCAGGCGCCAGGTAGCCGAGGGTGGCGAAGCCCGGGAGGCAGCCCATCAGGAAGGTGGAGACCCCGATGATGACGATGGTGAGCTGCAGGGTGGGCTTGCGGCCGAGCTTGTCGCCGATCTGGCCGAAGACAATGCCACCGAGCGGGCGGGCCACGAAGCCGACGGCATAGGTCAGGAACGCCTGGATGATGCCGTCCAGTTCGTTGCCGGTGGGCGGAAAGAAGTACTTGCCGAACACCAGGGTCGCGGCGGTGGCATAGAGGAAGAATTCGTACCACTCGACGACGGTTCCCACCATCGATGCTGCGACGATTTTCTTGAGCCCGGAACCCTTGGATGCGGGTGCTGAGGGCGTTGTTGCAGAGCGTTCGTTTACGCTCATCCGGTTCTCCTTTAGTGTCCACGGTGACACGTGCTGTGATGCACAGCACTGAAATGGCTCCATTGAGTATTGCCGCAGACTCCCGGCGATTCAATGGCCAAAGCGGCACCCAGTATGTGCAGAATTGCAGATATGAACGCCAATCCCGATGACCTGCTGGTCCTGCTCGCGGTGTCCCGTTCGGCGAAATTTACGACGGCGGCCCAGACTCTCGGACTGAACCACACCACCGTCTCCCGCCGGATCGCCGCGCTGGAGAAGGCCCTCGGCGGCCGTGTGCTCTCGCGCGCCTCCGGCGGGTGGGAGCTCACCGAGCTAGGCGCCGAGGCCGTGCGGGTGGCCGAGCAGGTCGAGAGTGCCGTACGCACCCTGGAGCAGCCGGGGCACACCCCGGACCCCATCACCGGCGTCGTCCGGATGACCGCCACGGACGGCTTCAGCGCCTACATCGCCGCCCCGGCCGTGGCCCGGCTCCGCCGCGACCATCCCGGCCTGAGCGTGGAGATCATCACCGTGACGCGCAGGGCTCTCCAGCAGCGATCCGGCCTGGACATCGAGGTGGTGGTCGGTGAGCCGCAGGTGCACCGGGCGGAGGCCGCGCAGCTCGGGGAGTACATGCTGGGAATGTATGCCTCCCGCGGCTACCTGGCCGAGTACGGTAGCCCGGCCACCGTGGAGGAGCTGACCGCGCACTCGCTGGTCTATTTCGTCGATTCGATGCTGCAGGTGGACGATCTGGACGCCCCGCGGCGGCTGGTGCCCACCATGCGGGACGGGCTGAGCTCCACCAACGTCTTTGTCCATGTGGAGGCCACCCGCGCCGGCGCCGGGATCGGGTTCCTGCCCTGCTTCGCGGCCGACCTGCATCCGGACCTTGTCCGGCTGCTTCCCGAGGACTTCGCGGAGCTGCTCCCCTATTGGATGGTGCTCCGGCCCGATTCGATGCGCCGGCCGGCGGTGGCGGCCCTCGTGCAGGCTTTGAGGGAGCAGACCGCAGCCCACCGCGATGCCCTGCTGGGGCGGGCAGGAACCACATCGGTTGCTCCGTAGCCGCCGTTATGGGGCCGCAAAAGGGCCGCTACGGAGCAGTCGGCGATGCAGCCGGCGTCTCAGCCGGGGCGTCAGTCGGCGATGCAGCCGGGGTGTCAGTCGGCGATGCAGCCGGGGCGGAACCTGCCGGGTCGTGGCGGACGGCGGCGCCGGCCGCGAACGCCCGCACCTTCGCGTCGTTCCAGATGTGGGCCGGTACCGCACCGCCGAGCAGGCGACGCGCGAGGCCGGGATCGTCGTCGAACGGGAGGTCGCTGCCGGCCATGATCATGTTGCCGAAGCGCCGGCCCTTGAGCATGGCCGGATCCGCGATGATCACGGTGTGGGCAAAGGCGTCTGCGATGGTGGCGGCGTCTTCGCGGGCATTCCGGAGGTCCGGGGCGTCGCCGGAGTTCACCACATAGATCCCGCCGGGTGCCAGGACGCTCTTGGCGTGCTCGGCAAATTCCCGGGTGGTAAGCGGCCGCGGTGTCAGCGAGCCGGCGAAGACGTCGCGGATAATCAGGTCCCGGGTCTGCGGGGTCAGGCTCTCGGTGACTTCCCTGGCCTCCCCCACGCGCAGCCGCAGCAGCGGCGCCTTGGGCAGATCGAACCAGCCCCGGACATAGTCGGCGAGCTTGCCGTCCAGCTCCACCACCACTTGGCGGGCGTCCGGATAGGCGGCGTGGAAATAGCGGGCCAGTGAGCAGGCTCCCCCGCCAAGGTGCAGGGCGCGCAGCTTGGGCTTTGAATCGCGCGGCCAGCGCGACTCCACAAGGGCAGCGATCCAGCGCATGTACTCGAAGTCCAGGAACAACGGGTCCGCGAGGTCAATGTGCGAGCTCATGACTCCGTTGATGCGCAGGAGCCAGCCGGTGGAATTGTCCTGGTCCGGGATCAGCTCGCAGTCCCCGGTGTCGATGTAATACACCCCGGCCACAGGACCGGCCTGCCGGGTACCCTTGGGCACTTCCACCACCCCGGCCTCGGCGGTTCCGGCGCCCCGGCCCCTGCCCCGCTTGGCCATCAGCTATCCCCTGCATTGTGCATCTTTCAACCCTAGTTCACCGGCAGAGGTACCCCCGGCCCCGGTTCGCCGGATCGAATGCCCCGCACCGCCGGCGGCAGGCCGTCCGTAAGCCGTCCGCGGCCCGTCCGCGGGACCAAAGCCTCTACCCATTCCGGGACCGCAGGGTTGTACTGGGGCTGCACATACTGCCGGGCGAAGGGGTGCGTCCGCCGAGCCGGGAGGAAAAATGTCGGCACCCGCAGGGCAGCAGGGCGGCATCGTGGCGGTCGGTTACGGCGGGTCCGAGGCCGCCCAAATCGCCGTTCGCTGGGCCGCCGGCTACGCGGCCGCCGCAGGGCTGAGCCTCCGGGTGGTCCACGCCTGGGTGTGGCCCGTCTTCACCAAGAACCTGGGCCCCGTCAAAGGCGTGGCCGGCAGCGGGCTACGGCACTCCGCTGAAGCCATCCTCGCCGAAGGCCTCGAACTGGCCCGCGCCGCCCTCGAAGCGGCCGGGGCGGCGCCGTCCGGCGTCCAGCGTGCCGTTGCCGATGCTGCCGATCCCGAAAATGCGCCGGAACACGCGGGGCCCGCCGTCGACGGCGTCATGGAGGCCGGCCTCCCGGCACCGGTCCTGCGCGAAGCGGCCCGGGACGCACGGCTGCTGGTGGTCGGCAGCCGTGGCCTTGGCGCCGTCCTGGACCAGGTGGCCGGCTCGGTCTGCATTGCGCTGGCTGGCTCGGCACCCTGTCCGGTGATGGTGATCCGGCGCCCGCGCCGCCCGCACCACCCCATCGTGGTGGGAGTTGATGCCTCGCCCCGCAGCCCAGCCACCGTGGCCGAGGCCATCGGGCTGGCCGAAGTCTTCGGAGCCCCGCTGCAGCTCGTCCACGTGGATCCGCTCCGGGCCGGGGCACGGGAGGAGCACGGCCGCCACGCAAGGCTCCACGGCCAGGAAGTCCTGGACCAGGCCGTCGCCGAGGCCCGCGGGCTGGCATCCGGTCTGGACGTTTCCGGGGCCCTGCGCGAGGGCCATGCCGCCCGGGGACTGCTTGACGCCGCGGACGACGCCGACGTCCTGGTGCTCGGGACCCACAACCCCTCGGCTGGGCCCGGCAACACGGTCTCCGCAGTCCTGCACAAGGCGCGCTGCAACGTGCTGGTTACCCGCTAGCCGCCGCGAACGTAACCGATTCGGACCTGCGGGAGCTGCAGAAAGGAGGCCGCGGTGCGAGCCTGGAACGTTGGACGTCCGGGGCCCATGTCCGGCGGGCCCCTCGTGGCCGCCGACTTCCCGGATCCTGTGCCGGGACGCGGAGAGGTCCTGCTGAAGGTGCGGGTCTGCGGTGTGTGTCGCACGGACTTGCACCTGGCCGAGGGCGACCTCGCGCCGAAGAACCCCGGGATCATCCCGGGCCACGAGGTGGTGGGTGAGGTAATCGGGAAAGGCCCGGGGGCGGCCAGGTTCGGCCTGGGCGAACGGGTAGGGGTTCCCTGGCTGGGCGGCACCTGCGGCGCCTGCCGGTTCTGTGTGCGCGGCCAGGAAAACCTATGCTTTACCCCAACTTTTACAGGCTGGGACCGCGACGGCGGGTACGCCGAGCTCATCACGGTGGCGGAGAATTTCGCCTACCGGATCCCGGACGCGTTCAGCGACGAGGAGGCCGCGCCGCTGCTGTGCGCAGGCATCATCGGCTACCGTGCCCTGAGCCGGGCGGAGCTGCCGATCGGCGGCCGGCTGGGCATCTATGGCTTCGGCGGTTCCGCGCATCTGGCCGCCCAGATCGCCATGTACCGGGGTGCCTGCGTGTACGTCATGACCCGGTCCACGGAGGCGCGCAAACTGGCCCTGGATCTGGGCGCGACGTTCGCCGGCGGGGCCGAGGAGCAGCCGCCGGATCCCCTTGATTCCGCGATCCTCTTTGCCCCCGCAGGCGGGCTGGTGCCGGTTGCGCTCCGTGCCCTGGACCGTGGCGGGACGCTCGCCATCGCGGGCATCCACCTGAGCGACATTCCGCCTTTGAACTACACCGACGAGCTCTTCCAAGAGCGCCAGCTACGCAGCGTCACGGCCAACACCAGGGCCGACGGGGAGGAGTTTTTCCGGATCGCCGCCGAGATCCCGCTCCGTCCCACCACGGTGGCGTATCCGTTCTCGGCCGCGGACCAGGCTCTCAGGGACCTGGCCGAGGACCGGATCACCGGGGCGGCCGTCCTGCACATGGAGTAGGCCTTGGGCCCAGGCGGTCTGCACCGCCGCCGCCCGCCGCCGCCGCCCGGCCCCGCCGCCGCCGTCGAAATCGCCGGAAGCGTGCGGGCTCGCCGGAACGTTCCGGCGATGTGGCAGGTTCCCGGCGAACTCGCGGCGGCTGGGGGCGGCGGGGCCACTGCGGCGCGTCGGATGGGGCGGCCGAGCGGCACTAACTAGTCGCCGGCAGCGTTGATCCCGAACTCGCTCTTCAGCCGCACGCGGGCGCCGCGTTCCACCAGTGTGGGTATGTATGTCCTGATCCGGCCGGCGTTCAGGGCGTCGAATTCCTCGCTGACGATCCCCGCGATGTGAATCCTCGGAACGTGCGGAAACCTGGCAGCCAAGCGGTCGACAACCTGATCAATGCTGGAGGATTCTTTCGCATCGTCCATCACTCTTTCAGTGTGGAGCGGGCCGGTTCCGGCGTCAATGAATCCTCAGCCGGCAGGCGGCAGCATGTGGCCAAGGCTCCGCAGGTACGTGCCAAAGCCGTGCGGTGCCCGGGCGTGGGTCCGGCCGGAAGTCATGACCCGGGTGCTGTCCGTCGCCGTGACCGTGAAGGCTCGGCTGCGGAGGCTGTGCACCAGCGTCCGGTCCTCTTCGGACGTGATCCGCGCGAACCCGCCGGCCGCCAGATAGGCCGAAGCCCGGACTCCGAAGTTCGCGCCGTAGATGTGGGGATGGTCCTCGGTGAAGGGGTGTCGTTCGCGCCAGCGCCGGAGCAGTTCAGGGTCCATCCCGGCGGGATCCGGTTCCACGGATCCCAGCACAGCGTCAGCCCCGGCTTCGGCGAACTCAAGCTGGCGCACCAGCCAGTTCTCCGGCACCCTGGAATCGGCGTCGGTGTTGGCCAGCCAGGTTTGGCGGGCCCAGGGCGGCGGCGTCCAACGCTGGCCGGGCGGCCGCTGCCGGGGCACGCCGATGCCCGAGGCCCGGACACCCGCGGCTCGGCTGGCGCCGGCGCTGCGGTAGCTGACCTCCAGGGCGCTGATACGCGGGTCCGTGGCGGCGTAGCCAGCCGTGATGGCGGCGGAGCCGTCCGTGCAGCTATCCAGCACCACCGTCACGCGGGTGTCGACGTCGGGCCGGACCCGGTGCAGGGCGTCCGCGGACCGCTGAACGGCCAGCAGCGCCTGCCCAAGGTGGTCTTCTTCGTCATGCGCGGGCATGACGACGGCGACCCGTTCGATCCGGTGCCCACGCGGGAGCGGCAACGCCGCCATCCGGGTCACCTCGTCCGTCCGGGAGTGCCGCGGTCCGGCGCGGTGGGAGGTGCGGTGTCCGGCGCGGTGAGGGTTGCGGTTTGAGATGGGGCGTCCGGCGCAAGGAACACCTCGAGGATGAAGTCGCGCTCCTGGTAGATCCCGCTGCCGGTCCAGCCCGGGCGCCGCCGGGCTGCGGCGTGGACCGCGTCGCCGTCGAGCTCCCAGCCGGAAACGGGGTGCCGCCAGTGGCACAGCACGAGCGTGCCGCCCGGCATGAGCGAGCCCTCAATCCCGTCGAACAGTCCGGCGAGCTCCGCGGGCGAGAGGTAGTAACCCACCTCTGAGACCACGACCAGGTCGAATGATCCGTCCGGCCACTCGTTCGGGACTGTCAGGTGGCGCGTGGTTGCCGCGGGCAGGTGGGCGAGCCGCCGGGCGGCGCGGTCCAGGGCCGTGCCGCTGGCGTCGACGGCGAGGAAGGTTCCGCACCGGGGCGCGAGCTCCGCGCTCAGCGTCCCTATCGAGCAGCCGATCTCCAGCCCGGCCGTGTAGCTGCTGCCGGGCAGCGCGGCGAGCGTCAGCGAACGCTTGCGCTGCTCGTACCAGCTCGAGGTGTAACTCCAGGGATCCTCGTCCCGGGCGTGGACCGCATCGAAGAGTCGCTCCGCGTCGCCCGCGGCGTAAGGGCGTGGGGACCCGGCGTCGGCCGGGGCATTTTTCGCCTGGACATTTTTGGCCGGGGCGTCGGATCCAACGCCGGATCCGACGTCTGCCGGGCCCTCCGCCGGGTGCCAGGCAAAGGTCTCCCAGGTCCGCTCAAAATGCGCCAGGAAAGCCGAAGGCAGGAGCACCTCGTCCCCCGGCAGCCCGGAGAGCGGCTGCACCTGGGACGTATGAGCCGCCATGGCGGCAGCCTTG
The DNA here is from genome assembly GCF_056396305.1 of Arthrobacter sp. 05T420. Taxonomy (NCBI): domain Bacteria; kingdom Bacillati; phylum Actinomycetota; class Actinomycetes; order Micrococcales; family Micrococcaceae; genus Arthrobacter; species Arthrobacter sp. 05T420. The sequence goes on from NZ_JBFTLG010000008.1 coordinate 81,212, forward strand.
GCAGCCAGCTCTGCCGGGCGCAGCGGCAGCCGGAACCAGCCGCGCCATGCCGCGCCGGCCGGGTCATCCGGCCCAGCAGGGTCATCCGGTTCCTCTGGCGCCGCCCACAACCAGTACCAGATGGGGTATTCGAGCAGCGCGTGGCCCGCCGCGGTGCTGAGCTCGGCGGCAATGGACCCGAGGACGTCGTGGTCGGTGTGTCCGTCCAACCTGTAGGGCGCCACGAGAACGATCTTGTCGGCGGCGTGCCCGCACGCCGCCACCGCCTCGCGGGCCGCGGCACGGATCAGCTCCCTGTGCCCGGCGAGTTGTCCGTCGGGGAGGCCAAGGCACCGCCACTCCAGGTCCCCGGCCCCGCCCGCGCCCCCGGAAAGTCGTTCCAGGGCGTGGCCGAACTCCTGCAAGCGGACCGCGGCGAGCTGTTCCGGCGTCGTGGTTGGGGAGCCGGGGTGCGATCCTTCCCCCGCCGTGCACAGCAGAACGCGGACCGTGGCGCCGACGGCGTGCAGCCGGGCCAGCAGTCCGCCGGCCCCGAGTGATTCGTCGTCCGGGTGCGCGGCCAGGACAATGAAGGCCCGGCCGGCGAGCGCCGCGTCATCCAGCGGCAGTTCCGGCAGCGCGGCAGCACGGCTGCCGGCCCACGCGGCCTCGGACGTCCCGGCGTCGTTGTGGGTGAAGGTCACCATGGGTTGCTTCCTGTCAGCGTCAGGGTGCCCAGTTGCGCGTCGTCGCGCATGGCGTGGTGCTGGCGGATGTACAGGGCGAGATCGGCCATCCGTTTTCCGTAGCGCTCGTCGAAGGCGAGCGGGGCCGGCCCCAGATTTTGGCTCACGAGGGTCTGGACGCGTTCGACGGCGGCGGCAACGCTTCCCCGCACCCGCAGGGCTTCCTGCCACGCACGGCGGTCCGAGAGCTCCCCTGCGTCGATCCTCGCGGCCGTTCCGGCCAGGTAGGCGGTCAGGGCGGCCAGCGTTCGGTCAATCTCGCCGAGATGGGCCAGTGCTATCTGATCCGGCTCGCGTCCGCCGTCGGCGGCTTGCCGCAGGGAGGCGGTGAAGCTGCGCGCCACGGCGACAGCGCCGCCCAGCCAGCAGGCGGCCACGCCCATGCCACCCCAGGCGAAGCCCGGGCGCTGGTAGTACCAGTCAGCGCCGCCGAGGGGCACGGCGGGGACGGCCTCGAAGTGGACGGTACCGCTGGGAATCTCGCGCAGCCCCCGGCTGGTCCACTCCGGATTCGCGAAGCTCACGCCGTGCGCGTGGAGGTCGACGCCGAACGCCGCCCGGCCACCGGTCTCCAGGTGGGCCGTCAGCACGGCATGATCCAGCTGCGCGGCGAGCGAGCACCAAGGCTTGGACCCCTGGAGGATCCAGCCGCCGGCGGATTCTTTGGCCTCAAGCCGCAGGCCGGGCGCCTCCGCGGCAAACACCCCCCAGGTCCCTTCGAACTCGGCGCCGTCGGGATCCGGGAAGTCCCCGCCGTCCCGTGCCGCCTTGGCTCCGGCCTGGGCGAGGATCGCCACGGCGTCCAGGTGCGGTTCCAGCACGCGTCCGGCAGCGACGTCGACGGCGGTCACGGAGGCAAGGATCTCCCACAGGAACGCGGTCCGGCCGTCCCCGGGCTTGGGCGCCGTCGCCGCTGCCGTCTTGGCCAGGTCCAGCAGCGCCGGGACATCGCCGACGGCGGCGTTCGCATCAGACAGCAGGGGGCTGATCGCGTCCAGGTCTGCGGCCGTGGAGCTGATCCTGACAGGTAGGGGGCGGAGGGAGGTGGGGATCCCGTTCATTTCGACTGCCTGTGTTCCTTCGGGCTGGGCGGATTCTGGCTGAGCGGATCGGGCGTGTGGGCGGGCCATGTGGCTGGAGTCCTGCGCGTCGGCGGCCGCGCCGCCATCGCTGGCGCCGTCGACAAGCAATCTAAGCATACTTAGCACTTGATGCTGGCCGGCCGCACCCGATCAGGCGGCGGGCCCCGGCGCTCGCGCGCCCGAGCGGACAAACTCGCGCGCCCGAGCGGACCAATCTCGTGCGCCTAGCTGACGATCGCGAGGGCGAAGCCGTCCCAGCCCTTCGAACCCACGGTCTGTATGACGGTGCCGTCCAGCCGCGGGTCATCTCCCAGCATCTGGAGAGCGCTGATGATTCCGGGGGCGTTTACCGGGTCCATCGATGCGTCCAGCACGGCGCCTTCCCACACGACGTTGTCCACCACGATGGTGGTGCCGGGCCGGCCAAGCCGGATGGCCCAGTCCAGGTAGCGGGGGTTGTTTTCCTTGTCGGCATCGATGAACACGAAGTCGAAGGGCGGCCCCGCCTCGCCTTCCAGCTCCTGTAGCGTGTCCAGCGCCGCGCCGACCCGGATGTCTACCTTGTGGCCCACCCCGGCTTCGTCAACGTTCGCGCGCGCAACGCGGGCGTGCAGCGGGAGGTACTCGCAGGTGACCAGCCGGCCGTCGTCGGGCAGCCCTTGGGCCATCCAGATGGTGCTGAAGCCGGCCAGCGTGCCGATCTCCAGGACGCGGCGGGCACCGGAGAGCCGGACCAGCAATTTCAGGAGTTTGCCGGCGTTGGGGGCCACTTCGATGGGCGGCATGCCTGCCTCGAGAGCGCTGGTTACGGCGCGTTTGAGTGAACTGTCCGGGCGGACCACTGCGTCGGAGAGGAAGTCCTCGACCGCGACCCAGCCGGGGGTGGACTGATGCTCGATCATGTCCCCAGTGTTCCAGCCGCCCGCGCCCGGCGGTAGCCTCCGGTTGCGGTTTCCGTCCGGGTTTCGGCCTGCGCCCCGCCTTAGGTACCCGGCCGGATTGGAATCTGCGGTCCGGTAGCGCCGTCGCCCTGCCCGTCGATGGCGCTTTCAAGCCGCTCCACCTTGCCGGTCAGCTCGTTGCTGTAGCCGGGCCGGATGTCCGCCTTGAGCACCAGCGAAACGCGGGAACCGTAGGCGCCCACGGCATCCGTGGCTCGTTTGACGACGTCCATGACCTCGTCCCACTCCCCCTCGATCTCGGTGAACATGGAACTCGTCCGGTTGGGCAGGCCGGACTCCCGGACGATCCGCACCGCGGCGGCGACGGCGTCGTGGACCGACGCGTCGCCGGGCGCCTGGCCGTTGGCGGGGTCACCGGAGGGTGCTACGGAGAATGCGACCAGCATGTGGTGGTTCCCTTCACTCAGTCCGGACAGCGGGCAAAATACAGGCCGTCCGGCACTAGTCTTTCACGCGATTTTGCCCTTGCAGCGTCCGGGCGTGCCTTAGAAACCGTCACATTAATCACTACCCGCCGGTAACAGGTTCGTGCACCCCTCGCGTTGCTAACCTAGGCAAATGAACCGGGCAGTAGACCGCAGGCCGCTCCGCGCAGATGCTGCGCGTAACGTGGACAAAATCATCGCCGCTGCCCGGCAGTGCTTCCGCGAGCACGGCCCCGAGGTGCCGCTGCAGACCATTGCCGTTACCGCCGGGGTGGGCCCTGCCACCCTCTTCCGGAATTTCTCCGACAAAGAAGAGCTGGTGCTCGCTGCCCTGAACCGGCAGCTCCGGCTGGAGGTGGATCCGGCCATCGATCAGGCGCTAGCGGATCCGGACGCCGCTGCCGGACTCTTCCGGGTCATCGATGCCACGATGCATGTTGCCAGCGAAGAGGCCAACCTTCTAAGTGCTGTCGCGGGCCGGCGCGGGCTGCTGGCCGGCATTACGGGCGGCCTGATTGAATCCATCGCCGTGCTGCTGGGCCGGGGCCAGGGCCAGGGCAGCCTGCGCAGCGATATTTCCATGACGGACATGATCCGCCTGCTGGCCATGCTGATCGGCGTCGTGGACACGATGGAACCGGGCTCCGACGCGTGGCGGCGGCCCGTGGCGCTGGTGGAGGACGCCATCCGGACGGAACGGCCGGACCGGGCGTTGCCGCCTCAGGCCCCGCTGGCAGGCACCGCCTTCGACGCCCTACTCGGCTAGAAAGCGTTCAAGGCTAGCCAGCCTTCCGGCTAGCCAGGCCGCGCTAGTCCTCCGCCGGCTTGTCTTTAGCTTCGAGCAGGTGCTGCTGCAACTTCTCTTCGGCGTCCCGACGGCGACGGGACACTTCACGCATTTCCCTGCTGGACTCAGTCCCGCCAGAATCAAACGGCTCCTGCTGCTGCTTGGAGCGCTGCACCTTGCGTGGGTCGGCGGTTTCCTGCTCGGCGGTTTCCCGCTCCGCGACTTCTGGCTCCGCGGCCTCCTGCCACGCAGCAGGCTGGTGGCCGTCCTGTTCGCTCATGTTCGAATGCTCCCACGCGATCCGCACGTCAAGTAGAGACTAAAGACCATTCCAGCCACGCCCACAGTCGGCGCTCGGAGCAGCCCTGGAGGGGTCCGCAGGGGGTCAATCCCAGCCCAGTAGCCGGAGCCCGGCGGCGGCAGCCGCGCCGGCGATCACCACCACCAAAAACGGCGCCCGGAACCACAAGGCGATGCCCGCGGCCGCCAATGCGCCCAGCCGCGCGTCCAGGACGAGCGACTGGCCGGAGGCGACGGCATTGACCGCCGTCAGGGACGCCAGCAGCCCGATCGTCATGGTCCCGGCAATCCTGGACATTCGGGGGTTGCGGAGCAGGCTGGCCGGCACCAGGTAGCCGAGCAGCTTCCACGCGTAGGCGAGCAGGCAGGAGAGCAGCAGCCAGATCCAGAGGTTCATGCGTCGTCTCCGTTGCGGTCGCCCCGGTGGTCGCCGGCAGGGCGGTGGTGGTGTTGCGCGTGCTGCTCGGCGTAGGGATCGACGTCCGGTTCCAGGCCCTCGTCGCTGCGGGCGTGGCTGAACCAGCCGATTCCGGCGGCGACCAGGGCGGCGACGAGAATGGGCACTCCCGGGGGCGCGAACGGCACGGCCAGCACGGTGGCCAGCGCGCAGACAACCGCTATCGCCACAGGTTCCCTGCCTTTCAGCCGCGGCCAGAGCAGGCCCAGGAAGGCCGCCACTGCGGCGCCGTCGAGCCCCCACTGTTTGGGATCCCCAAGTGCCCCGCCGGCCATCGCGCCGAGGGCTGTGAACAGGTTCCAAAGCACGAAGACACCGATTCCGGCGGTCCAGAAGCCGCGCTTCTGCTCGTCCGGGTCCGTCTGCCCCGTGCTGGTAGCGGTGGACTCGTCGATGGTCAGCTGGGCAGCGGCAAACCTGCGCCACCCCCGCGGCTGCAACAGGGCGTTGATTTGCATGCCGTAGATTCCGTTGCGCATGCCCAGAAGGGTCGCGGCGCCCATCGCGGCGACGCCGGACCCGCCGCCGGCCACGACGCCGATGAAGGCGAACTGCGAGCCACCGCTGAAGAGCAGCAGGCTCAGCGCCATGGTCTGCCAGAAATCCAGGCCCGAGGTGACGGAAAGCGCGCCGAAGGAGACGCCGTAAAGACCGGTGGCGATGCTGATCGACAACCCGATCCGCACTGCCGGCGACTGCAGGATTTTCACGGACGCCGGTTCTGCCGCGTCAGAGTCCAGGCCCACGCGATGAGGGGCGCCTGAAGTGGGAGCCTCAAGGTATGCACGCGTCGCCGCCGCGGCGTGCCCTCCGGTCCGTAGGCCTTGCGAAGGGCGTCGACATGGCCGGAAAGAAACGCGGTGAACAGTGCCGTGACGCAGCCGGCGGCGGCCCTGCGGGTGGCCGGGATCAGGAGCCCGACGGCGGCGGCGGCTTCCAGCAGCCCGCTGGCTGCCACCCATTCCTCACGGGACAGGACGGCCAGCGGGCCATTCGGCTGCCCGCCGGAGTCGTCCCGGCAGAGGATGTCGGGAACTACAGGGTGGAAAAATTCGGGCTCGCGGAAGTGCTTGGCGGCGCTGGTGAGCAGCAGCGCGCTCATCGCTGCCGCGGACAGCGTTTGGAGGTCCCGGCCGGACCAGCGAATTGGCATGCAACCACTCAACCACAGGGGGCACGCCGGCCGTAATCCGCCGGGGAGCCTCGGCGCCACAACGAATTCCGATCGGATCCGCCCAGTTCCGCCGCGCGGCCGGGCAGTTAGCGGAGGGGCTGGCGGTCCGTCATTAGCTGGGTCAGGACCTGGGCGGGCCAGTTCGTGGTGACCTCGTGGACCCCGAGTTCCCTGCACCGCTCGACGTCGACCTCGGCATCGACCGTCCACACCCGGACGCGTCGGCCCGAGCCAATCCAGCGCTCAACCGTCCCGGGGAACGCGCGGACGTACCCGATGCCAGGGCCGGCCATGCCAGCCTCGCCGGCGGCCAGGATCCGCTCGCCCTCCGCCTGGGCGGCCTTCATCACATTGGCCAGCGCCCCACCGGTCAGGGCACCGAGGCGCAGCTCCTCTCTGATTTCCGCCACATTGACGTCGTCCACGAGTTGGCAGACGGCCGCCGCCGGCACGGACTCAAGAAGGTGCATAACGGCGTCGGGGCTAAAGCTCATAAAGGAAACCATGATGCTATCCAGCATCGACGTGACCGGATTCCACCCCCTGTCCCTGAGGACGTCGAGGACCCGGTCCTCCAGTCCAAGATGGAACGAGCTGGGGTGTTTGAACTCAATCGCCAGGCCTATGGGGCGGCCCGCCGCCCGCAGGATCTCGAGCAGTTCCGGCAAGGTCAGGAACTGCTCAGACTTGGCGCCGTAGGCTTCCGGGATCCGGGCTCCTTTCCAGGAGGAGAAGTCCAGCCGCCGGAGCTCTTCCAACTTCCGGTCCGCGACCTGCCCGGTGCCGTCCGAGGTGCGGTCCAGGGTGGAATCGTGCAGGAGCACCACTTGCCGGTCCCGGGTCAGGTGGACATCGCATTCCACCCCGTCGGCGCCGTCCGCAATTGCCTGCAGGTACGCGGCCCTCGTGTGCTCGGCGAATGCACCGCTAGCGCCCCGGTGGGCATAGACCAGAGGACGGGCGGCGGCGGACTCGTCTGTCGTCATGGTGCCACGTTAGCGGACGGCCCGTTTCCTTGGCGGGACTAGGCTGGGCACATGCAGGTCAATACTGAGCCAACTTCCCTGACAGGTGCCTCTCCGGGCGGCGTCCGGCCGGACGGTCCTCCCGGGCAGCGTTCCGCAGCGTCCAGCGACGCCGAGAAGGCTGCGGCGCTGCGCCGGATGAAACTCCTGGCCCTCGCGCTCCTGATCGTCATGGCCGTGATCTTCGTCGTCGCGTTCGCCCTGCAGAAGCAGTATCCGGGGCTCGAATACGTCCGCGCGGCGGCCGAGGGCGGCATGGTCGGAGCCCTCGCCGACTGGTTCGCCGTTACCGCACTGTTCAAGTACCCGATGGGAATCAAGATCCCGCACACGGCGATCATCCCGCGCCGCAAAGACCAGATCGGCGCCTCGCTGGGCGAATTCGTGGAGACCAATTTCCTCTCCGAACAGGTGGTCCAGGAAAAACTCGCGTCCGCTGACATTGCGCGCAAAGCCGGCGCCTGGCTCTCCAGCCCCGGCGGCCCTGACCGCGTCGCCAAAGAGGGTGCCGCCGTCATCCGCGGCGCGTTCAAGGTCCTCAACGACGACGACGTCCAGGCCGTGATCGAGTCCATGGTCCGCAAGCACCTGCTCACTCCGCCGTGGGGACCGCCGGTGGGCCGGCTCGCCGAGCGGATCTTCGACGACGGCCACCACCACGCCCTGGTGGACCTGCTGGTAGACCGCACCGTGGACTGGGTGCGGGACAACCAGGAGACGGTCAACAGACTGGTCACCGACCGTTCCCCGACGTGGGTGCCGTCGTTCGTGGACGGGCTCGTGGGCGACAAGGTGTATGTGGAAATCCTGAAGTTCACCCGCGCCGTGCAGTCCAATCCGCAGCACCAGGTCCGCCAGTCGATCGACAAGTACCTCAAGGAACTCGCGCAGGACCTGCAGCACGACCCTGTCATGATCGCCCGTGCCGAGGGCATCAAGGCGCAGGTGCTCGGCGACCCTGAGATCCGCGAGCTCGCATCCCGCACCTGGGACACCATCAAGACGGCCCTGCTCTCCGCCGTCGATGACCCGCACAGCGAACTGACCGTCAAATTCAAGGCCGCCGTGCATGACTTCGGCACCCGGCTGCTGGTCGATCCCGATCTCGCCGGCAAGGTGAACGCGTGGATCGGCGACGCGGCGGGCTACCTCGTGAAGACCTACCGCTCGGACATCGCGGGCGTCATCACGGACACCGTGGCCCGCTGGGATGCTGAGGAAACGTCGCAGAAGATCGAGCTGCAGGTGGGCAGGGACCTGCAGTTCATCCGGATCAACGGCACCGTGGTGGGCGCCCTGGCCGGGCTGGCCATCTTCACGGTGGCCAGCATGCTGTTCGGCTAGTTACGTACCGGCCCGCGGGTCAGGCGAAACTCTCGAGCTCCACGCCGGCGGCCTCCAGCCCGGCCCGCACGGCGGCGGCAACGCTGACGGAGCCGGGAGTGTCGCCGTGCAGGCAAAGCGACTGCGGCTCGATCCGGAGCACTGTGCCGTCCACCGCCTCCACCTCGCCCTTCGTGGCGAGCCTGACCGCCCGCTCGGCGACCTGTCCGGCGTCGAGCAGCACCGCCCCTTCCTGTGCGCGGGGCACCAGCCTTCCGTCAGGGAAGTAGGCGCGGTCCGGGAAGGCTTCGGCGACGACGGGGTGCCCGGCGTCCCGGGCGATTTCGAGCAAGGCCGAGCCGGGGAGGCCCAGGACGGGCAGTCCGGGATCGTAGGCCTGGATGGCGGCAATGACTGCGGAGGCCTGCTCGGCGTCGCGCACGGTGCGGTCGTAGAGCGCCCCGTGCAGCTTGACGTAGTCCACCGAGGCGCCCACGGCATGGGCAACGCCGTCGAGCGCGCCGAGCTGGTACAGCACCGCGCCGAACAGGTCATCAAAGGTCATGTCCAGCGAGCGCAGGCCGAAGCCGGCCAGATCGGGGTAGCCAAGGTGGGCGCCGACGTTGACGTCGAGCTCGTAGGCCGCCCGGCAGGTGTCAAGCATTGTCACGGGGTCCCCTGCGTGCATCCCGCAGGCCACGCTGGCGCTGGTGATGAGCGGAAACATCGCGGCATCGTCACCCCTGGTCCAGGTTCCGTAGGCCTCCCCCAGGTCAGCGTTCAGATCCAAAACGTGCCGCCGTCCTTCGTTGTCTTCGGGGCGCCGTTGTTTTGTGGCGCATCCGGTGCCGCGTCCAGGGCCGACTCCGGCGCAGACTCGTAGAGCGCGGCCGTGCCGGTTGTTTCGGCAAGGGCCTGCAGCTCCCCCGGGATCGTGTCCGGGATGGGACCGAACGCTTCCCTGGCATTGGCGACGACGGCGCGGCCCATCAGCCGGTTGCCGACGCCGCCCACGACGGCGCCGATGCCGAAGGGAAGGGCGCGGCCCAACAGGGCCGATCCCTGGGTCTTGAGCAGGGAGCGGAGGAACATCGTCTGGATCTTGGCCCGCACTGTGCCAAAGCCGGCGAGCGGGACGCTGCGGGTGAAGGCCGTGGTCCAGGCCTGGGTGGGTCCCCTGCCCCGTCCTGCCGCCTGTCCGCTCAACGAGCTCAACAGTTCGGTGCCTTCCTCGCCCAACATGATCGCCATGACCAGGGTGCTGGCCCTGTCCGGGTCCACCATCCGCACGCCATGCAGTTCGGCCAGCGCTGTGGAGAACAATGCGGTGGCTTCGAGGAAGCCGACGGCCGCGGCGGCCGAAAGACCGAGGGCGGCCGCCGTTCCAACGCCCGGAATCACGGCTGCCCCGCCCACCAGCGCCCCGCCGCCGGTGACGGCCAGCAGGTAGTCGCGCTCCATGATGGCGGCGAGCTGAGCTGCCGTGGCGTGCGGGTGCTTGCGCTGGAGCCTGCGGATATTGGCCAGCACCAGCGGCCGCTGGACTTCAACTGCCCGCAGGAGCACCTTGTGGAGGCCTGGCCGGGGGTTGCCGGCGGCGTCGAACATCGCACTGTGGGCTGTCTGCTGGGCAACCTTAATTGCCGGGTTGCTGCGCTTGGCCATGATCGCCTCTCATCGGAACCAGAAAAGTAAGTTCACTTAACATTAGGGCACGGCCCGGCAAGCCGGGGTCCCGCTGGACCGCGGCGGGCGCCAGCCGGCCGCGTGGCCTGCTATTAGACTGGGCCCATGCCCGCCCTGCGAGCCCTCCGCCCCTTCGCGCACCGGGAGTACCGGGTGCTGATCACGGCGCTGGCCATCTCCATCTTCGGTTCGGGGATGTGGGCCGTTGCGATGGTCTACGAGGTCATCTACCTGGGCGGCGGTCCACTGGAGCTCTCGCTGGTGGCTGCGGCGGGCAGCGTTGGGCTCGTGGCGTTTCTGCTGGCCGGCGGCATCGCCGCGGACCGCGTTCCCCAACGGCTGCTGATCATCGCGGTCGAGGGCGCCAACCTCGCCGTCATCGCCAGCATCAGCGCACTGGCCCTGGCGGGCTTGCTGCAGCTCTGGCATCTGGCGCTGGGGGCCTTCGTGCTCGGCGTCGGGGCTGCCTTCTTCTTCCCCGCCTATTCCGCCATTCTGCCGCGGATCCTGCCGCCCGAGGACCTGCTGGCGGCCAACGGCGTGGAGGGAACCATGCGGCCAATCCTGCAGCAGGCGGCCGGGCCTGCCGTCGCGGGCGTCCTGGTGGCGGCCATGTCCCCCTCGTACGCAGTCACCGGCGTGGCGGCCTGCCACCTGCTGGCTTTCTCCATCCTGAACTTCCTCCACCGACAGCCCGCGGCGGGGGCGCCGAGCGCTGCGGGCAGCGCCGGCGGCCGGAGGCGGGCGAAGACGTCCTTGCGCCATGACCTCCGCGAGGGCGTCAGCTATACCGTGCGCACGCCCTGGCTGCTGTGGACCCTGCTCTGGGCCTGCATTTCAGTGCTGTTCCTGATCGGCCCCATCGAGGTCCTGGTCCCGTTCGTGGTCCGGGACCAGCTCGGTGGGGATGCGCGCATGTTCGGCTTCCTGCTCGCCGTCATGGGCGTCGGCGGCGCCGCAGCCTCGCTGGCAACGGCCTCTTTTCCCCTTCCGCGCCGCTACCTCACCGTCATGATGGTGTCTTGGGGAGCGGGCAGCCTGCCGATCGCCGCCATCGGAATTATGGACAGCTTCTGGGCCCTGGCAGCAGCACTGTTCATCTTCGGCGCCACCGGCAGCGTGGGCATGGTGATCTGGGGAACCCTGCTCCAGCGCCGCGTGCCGCCGCATCTGCTGGGCCGCGTCTCCAGCCTGGATTTCTTCGTGTCGCTGGCGCTCATGCCGGTCTCCATGGCACTGGCCGGACCGGCCGCCGAGGTGCTGCCGCTGTGGCTGATCTTCCTCGTCGCGGGGACCGTGTGTCCGGTGATGGCCGTCGTCGCGATGGTGGTGGCGCGGATGCCGTCCGATGAGCTGGCCAACCCGCTCGTCCGCGGCGCGGAAGTGTCCAGCGGCGCAGAAGAGGCCAGCGGCGCGGAAGAGGCCAGCGGAGCAGAACACGCCGGCCGCGCCGACGACCCTGCCGAAGCCCTCGGATCAGGGGAGCCCGGCCAGAAGTAACGCGGGGTCATTTAGCGCCCATGTCCGGGGGGATCATGGGCGCTAAGTGACCCCGCGTTGCTTTGGCGGTGCCTCAGACTGCGGCGCGCACCACCGGGATCGACGACGTCGGAAGGCCGCTGGGGAAGATGGTCGGCTCAGGGGCCGTGACGGGCGCCAGCGGGACCCGGACCGGGCCGCCGTCGACGGTGAGCAGTTCCCCGCGCACGTCGATCTCCAATGGGGCGCCTTCACGGACCGTCAGGCTGATCGAATCCTGTTCCAGCACGACGTGCAGGAGCCTGCCCTGGATTTTCAGGTGGAACTCAAGTCCGTCCCATTCGGCAGGCAGCCGCGGATCGAAGTACGGCACCGCGCCCTGGTCCCGCAGACCGGCGAAGCCGCTGACCAACGAGCTCCACACCCCGCCGGTGGAGGCGATGTGGACGCCGTCGATCGTGTTGCCGTGGGTGTCGTCGAGGTCGATGAACAGGGCGTGCGTGAAGTGGTCCAGCGCAGCCTTCCCGTAGCCGACCTCGGCCGCCATGATCCCCTGGACACAGGCGGACAGCGTGGAGTCGCCGGTGGTGATGGGATCGTAGAAGTCGAATGCGCGGCGCTTTTCCTCGGCGGTGAAGTCCTGCCATTGCAGGAACATGGCCAGCACGGTGTCGGCCTGCTTCAGGACCTGGTGCCGGTAGATCACCAGCGGGTGGAAGTGCAGCAGCAGCGGGTACTTGGACCGGGGCGTGGTCCAGTCCCACGGCTCCAAGGCCATGAAGTCGTTGTCCTGGGAGTGGACCTGGAGGTCTTCGTCGTAGGGCAGCTGCATGCGGTTGGCGGCCTGCTCCCAAAGCTCGCGTTCGGCGTCGTCGATCTCCGGGTGATCCAGGGCCGCGGCGGTGCGCAGGTTGAAGCGCGCCATGACGTTTGTGTACAGGTTGTCGTTGACGACGGCGGTGTACTCGTCGGGGCCGGTGACGCCGTGGATGTGGAAGAGCCCGTCCTTGCCGAAGAAACCCAGCGAGACCCACATCCGGGCGGTTTCGATCAGCAACTCGGAGCCCAGGGTGTCCTGGAACTCGGTGTCCCCGCTGGCCCAGATGTACCGGTTGGTCGCGAACGCGATCGCGGCGGCGATGTGGAATTGCGCGGTGCCGGCCGCGTAGTAGGCGCTGGCCTCGAGTCCGTTGATGGTGCGCCAGGGGAAGAGGGCGCCGTCCACGCTGAGCTCCTTGGCGCGGATCTTCGCCTCGGGCAGGAGGTTGTGGCGGAATTCCAGGACCTGGCGGGCGTTGCCCGGGTTCGTGTAGGTCAGGTAGGGCAGCAAGTACACTTCCTGGTCCCAGAAGTAGTGGCCGTCGTAGCCGGAGCCGGACACGCCCTTGGCCGGGATGCCGGCCACGTCGGCGCAGGCGGTGGCCTGTGCGAGCTGGAAGAGGTTCCACCGGACACCCTGCTGGAGCTCGGTCTGGCCTGCCACCACGATGTCGCTGGTGCTCCAGTAGGCGCGGTAGTGGGCCTCGCTCTGGGCAAAGACCTCGCTGACCGGCAACAAGGCCGCTTCGGCGTCGTCGGCCAAGTCCGCCGAGGCCTGGCCCACGGCGTAGGTGACGCTCTTCTCCAGCACGAACGGTGCGTCCGCGCTGACGGCGAGCACGTAGCGGACGCTGCTGTCGTCCTGGTCCACCAGGGTATCGAAGGGCTGGACCCCGGCCGAGGTCCAGTGGTCCACGGCCATTCCGAGTCGCTGCTCGGATTCCGCAGCTTCCCACGCGAGGCGCAGGGAGCCGTCGCCGCCTTCGAGACGCAACGGAAGCAGCACGCGTCCGGCGTGGCGGCCGGCACGGCGCGGGTCATGGGCGGAGTGATCGTCCACCGGCTGGTCCTGGCGGTTGATAACCGAGGACGTGACGTCCGCGGAGATATCCCGGTCGGCCGCCACTTCGAGGCTGATGCCCAGCGCCCCGCGGGATTCGTAGCCGACGGCGCGGCGTTCGGTAGTGGTCACGGTCGCGCCGGAGCGGCACTGCCAGGTGATCCGGCACTCGTAGATACCGGTGGCGAAGTCCACCGAGCGGCGGTAGTCCAGCACCGTCGACTCGTCCAGGCTCAACGGCTCGCCGTCGATGATGACGGTGAAGTTGTTGGCGTCCGGGACGTAGAGGATCCGCTGCCCAGTGCGCGCGAAGCCGTAGGCGTTTTCCGCGTGCTTGATGTCCCAGGTCTCGTGGAAGCCGTTGATGAAGCTGCCGGGAAGTTCGGCGTCAGCGGCGCCCCAGTGCGCGCCGCGGATGCCCAGGTGCCCGTTGCCGAGGCTGAACAGGGTCTCCAAGGTGCCGGCGTTGCCGGGCAGGTGGACGGTCTCGACCAGCTGCCAGGGATCGTTGGGGAACCGGGCGCGGTCCGAGGTGATGAGGGCCATGGTTTAGGGGTTCTTTCGGCGGGAGTAGGCAGTGAGCTAGGCGGTGGGAGATGGCAGCCGCAGGGGCTGAGCTTATGGCGGCGGAAGCCGGCGCTGGGTTAGAGCAGTTCGGCGAGGTCGTTGACCACTACCGTGGCCCCGGCGTCGAGGAGGGTCTGCCGGCCGGCGCCGCGGTCGACGCCGATCACCGACCGGAAGTCTCCCGCACTGCCGGCCTGGACGCCGGAGACGGCGTCCTCCACCACAACGCAGTCCTGGCTCGGCAGATCCAGGAGCCGGGCGGCGTATTCGTAGGTGGCAGGGCTGGGCTTGCCGGGTAGGCCCTCGGCGACTGCGACGACACCATCGACCACAACGGGGAAGTAATCGGAGAGCCCGGCGGCTTTGAGCACGGCCGGGGCGTTGCGGGAGGAGGAGACGACGGCGAGCTTGAGTCCGCGGGCCAGCGCGGCGTCGACCAGCCGGACGGAGCCCTCGTAGGGCTGGACTCCGCCGGCCTCGACGATGTCGTTGAAGACCTTGTTCTTGCGGTTGCCCAGCCCATGGACGGTGTCATGCGCGGGCTCGTCGTCCGCCGGGCCCTCGGGCAGCACAATCCCGCGGGAGGCCAGGAAGTCCCGGACGCCGTCGAAGCGCGGCTTGCCGTCGATGTGGTCGAAGTAGTCGCTCTCACGGTACGGCGCGGCATCAGGGACCGAGGCCAGGAATCCGTCGAAGAGCTGCTTCCAGGCCTGCTCGTGCACCACCGCGGTGGGCGTCAGGACGCCGTCGAGGTCAAAAAGGATGGCGGATGCGCCGGAGAGTGCACCGGCGAGGCCGGAGGTGTCGGGAACTACAGTCATGAGTCAGGGGCCTTTCAGACAACGGGCAAGCTAGACGGTTTGCTCAAAGCGGCGGTTTAGGGCAGTCAGTTCAGGGCAGTTCCGGTGCGACGGCGGCTCTGCCTTTGCTGCTCTGTTTGGGGACGTTCCGGTAGGGTCGCCGCCCGGATCAGCGGCGGCGCGTGCTGGTGCGCTCTACCAATTTGGTGTCCAGCAGATGGTTCGACGGCGGACTGGCAAGCGGCGGATTGGGAAGTCCCGAGCGATGAAGTCTTTCAATCAGCAGGTTGGCCGCGAGAGCGCCTTGGTCGGCCACAGGCTGGGCCATAGTACTCAGGCCCAGGAACCAACTCATCTGATGATCGTCTATTCCTATGATGGACACGTTTTCCGGCGCTGACAAACCGAGCTCCCGTAGTGCCATGAGCGCGCCGAAGGCTGTCTCGTCGCAACCGGCGAAAACCGCGGACGGCATTTTGCGGTTTTCTGCGAGCTCTGCCATGGCCAGCCGGCCGCCTTCGATGCTCGAGCCAGCGTCGATCACGAGGCCCGGATCTACCCCGAGGCCGTGGCCGGCCAGGGCCTCTTCGAAGCCCCGCCGCCGCTCGCTGGCGGTCACGAGGGAGGGTGCACCGGTTTCGCTGCCGGCGAGGATCGCGATGTCCCGGTGGCCCAGTTCCAGCAGGTGGTTCGTGGCGGCGCGGGCGGCCTCCGCGTTGTCAATACCCACGTTGTCCCACGGCACGCCGTGCATCCCGACGCTGGCCACGGCGAGGCCCGACGCGGCGAGGGCGGCCAATTCGGCCTTACTGAGGCCGATGTTGAGCAGCAGCACGCCGTCCACGCGCTGGGCCAGGGCCGCGAGGTCGCCGAAGAGCTTCTGCTGCACGCTGGGCCGGTTCCGGAGGCTGATCAGGACGGTGTCGTAGCCGCTGTCCGCGAAGACTTCCTCGGCCGCTTCCACCGCGCGGGCAAAGAACCATGCTGTGGCAGTCGGGGCGATGATGGCCACGGACCCGGTGTTGCCGCCGGCCAGCCTGGATGCTGCCGACGAGGCCTTGTAGCCCAGCTGGGCCGCCGCGTCGCCGACCCTTGCCTTGGCTTGCGCGGAGACGTTGGGAAGCTGCCGGAGTGCACGGGAGACAGTGCAGATGGAGAGCCCGGAGAGCGCGGCGACGTCCTGGATTCTCACGCGCGGGGTTTTGGCCTGCGGCACGGGCTCAGCCCTTTCTCCCCCCGAAGTAGTGGGCCCGGTGTTCATGGCCGAGGTCGATTGTAAGCGCTTACAAATTTGGCATGCAAGTGGATGGTCCCATGTCGGGCGAGTGTTTGGCCGCGCGTTCGGACGGCATCTGGTCAGTGGCTGGTCAGTGGCCGCCCGGCGGAGGCCCGGCGGCCGCTCTGGATCTGGTCAGCGCAGGACGTAGTGCCGCAGGAAGGCGCTGACGTCCACCAGTTCGGCCTTCGAAATCGAATGGCCCATGCCGGGGTAGGTCCGGGCCGTGAGCTGCGTGTTCCGGTCCAGCCACTCCTCGGTGTGTTCGGCAGCGGCGTCGTTAATCACGACGTCGGCCCTGTCCCTGCCCCAAAAGAATGGCGGCCGGGAGGTGAAGGACTCACTCATGGTCAGGAGCTCGTTGTCCAGGACAAAGCCCGAGAGTCCGACCACCGCGCGGAACTGGTCCGGCCGGAGCCGTAGAAGCGTGCTGGCCATGGCCATGCCCTGCGAAAATCCGAACAGGCTGACGCTGCTGTGCCGGGACTTGACGGACTCGATCCAGGCGAAGACACCGTTCGTGGAGGCGATGACGTCGGCAAAGTCGTGGGTGAGGAAGTAGTCCAGCAGGAACCAGCCGTGGTGGTCGCCGATGTCCTTGGGGCCGCGCAGCGCGGCGCAAGTGAACTCCGGCGGCAGGGAACTGAACAGCTTGGACATCCGGGACTCGTCCGTGCCATAGCCGTGCAGCATCACAAGCAGCGGCGTGCCAGCGCGCTCGTGTTCGGGTCGTGACCAGACGACAGTCTCCATGGGCTCAGCCTATCCAGAGCGGGCGCTTCCTCGGCCAGCATTCCTGGCACTGGCACGGCGGCATTGCACTCAGGGCCGGCCTCCTGCGCCGGCCGTCGGCTCCGCCGCGGAATCGGAGACCTACTCTGGGACCCGCGGCGCGCCCGTGGGAAACCGGGGCGGACGTCCTAGCACGGGCCGGATGCCGGAACCTGGTGCGGAAATATCCCGGCCGGACCGAGGGGGATTTCATTGAAACGGCAGGGTCGGGGTTGTAGCGTGACGCTGGACAGCATGCTTAGCATCACCCATCCGTCCCCCGGGACACCAAGGAGCACGTCATGAGAATCGGTTCCGCAATCTTCCTCATTGCCATCGGCGCCGTCCTTGCCTGGGCGGTTGCCCCGGGGCTGATCCCCAACGTGAACCAGGCCATGATCGGTTACATCCTGATGGCGGTCGGCGTTATTGGACTCATCGCCTCCCTGGTCCTCGCCTCCCCCGGACGCGGCCGCTCGCGCCGGGTCAGCGAAAGCCGCACGGTTGTTGACCCCAACACCGGCGAGACCATCACACGCAATGAGAGCCGCGACGCGAGCCTCTAAGCTCCGCCCACGCCCCCTTCGCGGCGTGGAATCCAACGTCCCGGAAGCCGGGCCGGGCCTTGAGGTCAGGCCCGGCTTCTGCCACTTATGCCGCACGCCCCACGCGGAGCACATGCCCAGCCCCCCGGAGCGGACCATGGACATAACCCCGACCCGCCCATCCCCTGGCCCCACCACTGGACATGTCCCCCCGGCACCCGGCCCGACCCCTCCGCGCGCGCGGAGCACATGCCCAGCCCCCGGAGCGGACCATGGACATAACCCCGACCCGCCCATCCCCCGGCCCCACCACTGGACATGTCCCCCCGGCACCCGCCCGCAGCCACCCCAACCAAGGGACATGTCCCCCGAAACTTACCCATTTTCTGCGTTCATGTGGTTTTTCATTGACAAACCCACATGAACGAAGATAAAGTCAAACAATTCCACTTCATGTGACGGGAGTCACCGAAGCGGCGACAGCGGGTTCGGCATTTCAAAGGCCCGGAAAGAACAGAAGCCAAGACCGGCGCAGTACGCAATGGAGGGTAAGTGTTTGCCGAAGAACGCCAGCAGCTGATCGTGGGGCTCATCTACGCCAGCGGCCGGGCCAGTGTCACAGACCTGGCCGAGCGCTTCAGCATCACCACCGAAACCGTCCGAAGGGACCTCGCCGCGCTGGAAACCGCCGGCAGTGTCCGCCGGGTGCACGGCGGCGCTGTCTCCCCGGACCGCTTCAGCACCACGGAGGAAAGCGTTCTCGAACGGACTGTCCAGCGCCAGTCCGAGAAGACCCGGATCGCCGAGGCCGCCCTTGCCCTCATGCCCCCGGGCCTCACCGGCAGCATCCTGATCGACGCTGGCTCCACCACAGAAGCCCTCGCCGAACTCCTGTCCGCCCGGGCCGCCGCAGCAGCCGCCGCCGGCAACCTGCCCGGCCCTGGGTCCGACGCCGAACTCGTCGTCATCACGCACTCCCTTCCCATCGCGTCCAGGCTGTCCGGCGAACCCGGCATCGCCCTGCATCTGCTCGGCGGCAAAGTCCGCGGCCTGACGCAGGCCGCCGTCGGCCAGTCCACGGTGGAGGCCGCCCGCCGGATCCGCCCGGACATCGCCTTCATCGGCACCAACGGCATCCATGCAGCCTTCGGGCTGAGCACACCCGATCCTGAAGAAGCCGCGGTCAAGGCTGCCTTCGTCCAATCAGCGCGCCGCATTGTGGTGCTGGCTGATTCCTCCAAGCTGGACGCGGAGACGCTGGTCCAGTTCGCCTCGTTGAAAGATCTGGACACCGTGATCACAGACACCCAACCCAGCCGGGAACTCGCGGACGCCCTTGCGGAAGCCGGAGTGGAGGTGGTGGTCGCGTGATTGTCACCCTTACCGCCAACCCCAGCCTGGACCGCACCGTGGCGCTGCCCGGCCCCCTCCTCCGCGGAGAAGTCCAGCGGGCCATTTCCGTCCGCCAGGAATCGGGGGGCAAGGGAGTCAACGTCTCCCGCGCCCTCGTTGCCTCGGGGCTCAAGACAGTCGCCGTCCTCCCCGGCGCCGAGGCCGACCCTGTCCTCGCAGGCCTGCGGGAGACCGACGTTCCGTTCGCGGCCCTCCCGATTGACGAGCCGCTGCGCAGCAATGTGGCCCTCACCGAGCCCGGCGGCGTCACCACCAAGATCAATGAACCCGGACCGGTCCTGAGCGCGGATCAGCAGGAGGCCCTGATCAGCCTGCTGCTGGACCACGCCCGCGGCGCCGCCTGGGTAGTCCTGGCCGGCTCGCTCCCACCAGGGGTTCCAGCCGACTTCTACGCGACCGTCACCCGGCGGCTGCGTTCCCTGTTCGACGGCGAGGCCGCACCTCGGGTCGCCGTCGATTCATCTGGCGAACCCCTCGCCGCAGCGGTCTCCGGCGACACCTCGGGAAAACCGGACCTCTTGAAACCCAACGCCGAGGAACTGGTGGAACTGGCTGCCGCAGCAGGTTTCGCCACGAACAAGTCCGCCGAGGAGCTCGAAGCGGACCCGGAGGCTGCAGCAGCGGCCGCCGCCGCCGTCGTGCGCTCCGGAGTGGGTGCCGTACTGGCCACCCTCGGTTCCAAGGGTGCCGTTCTTGCGACGGCCGACGGCGCGTGGCTGGCCACGCATCCGCCGGTCACCGCGGTCAGCACTGTCGGCGCCGGCGATTCCTCGCTGGCCGGATACCTGCTCGCATCCAGCCAGGGCGCCGCCCCGGTCGATTGCCTCCGTCAGGCGGTGGCCCATGGTGCCGCCGCCGCTTCCCTGCCTGGCTCCACTGTCCCGGCAGTCAACCAAACCACCCCTGATGCCGTAACCATCACGGCCCTCCGGAAGGATTGACAGTGACACAGCTCATTACTACCGAACTGGTCGAGCTCGACCAGAATCTGGGCAACTCGCCCGAGGACGTGATCCGGCATCTGGCAGGCAGAGTTGCCGCCACCGGACGCGCCACCGAGGCCGAAGGCCTCTTTGCCGACGCCTTTGCCCGGGAATCCAAGACCGCCACGGGCGTCCCTGGCGGCATCGCGATCCCGCACTGCCGCTCGACGGCGGTCACCGAGCCCACCCTGGCGATGGCGCGGCTGTCCCAGCCGGTGGACTTCGGTGCCAAGGACGGCCCTGCGGACATCATCTTCTTCATCGCCGCTCCTGAGGGCGCGGACCAGGACCACTTGAAGCTGCTTTCGAAGCTGGCACGGTCGCTGATCAAGAAGGACTTCACGGCCAGCCTGCGCGCCGCGACCTCCCAGGCGGAGATCGTCGAGCTCGTCGATGGCGCACTGGCGGACAAGCCGGCGGCCCATACCCCGGCCGAGGCGACCGGCGCAGCTTCCGCGGCCGCCGCCTCAGCCGCTGCCGGCGCCGGTGAAGGTGCGGGCGCAGCGAAGGCCAAGGGGCCCAAGCGCCTCGTCGCCGTTACTGCCTGCCCCACCGGCATTGCCCACACCTACATGGCCGCCGACTCGCTCGTTGCAGCGGCCAAGGAGGTCGGCGTGGACCTGCAGGTGGAAACCCAGGGGTCCTCCGGAGCCAAGGCACTTGACCCCGCCGTGATCGCCGCCGCGGATGCCGTGATCTTCGCCGTGGACGTAGACGTGCGCGGCAAGGAGCGCTTCGCCGGCATGCCGGTGATCAACGCGCCGGTCAAGCGGGGCATCGACGAGCCGGACAAGATGGTAGCGGAAGCACTCGCCGCCGCAGACAACCCCCATGCCCGCCGCGTGCCGCACTTCGGCGCCGAGGAGCAGGCCGAACACGAGGCCGAGGAAAAGGGCGAGCACCTTGGCACAAAGCTGAAGAAGGCCCTCCTGACCGGCGTCAGCTACATGATTCCGTTCGTGGCGGGCGGCGGTCTGCTGATCGCCCTCGGCTTCCTGTTGGGCGGCTACGACATCACCGCCTTCGCGGACAAGATCCTGGCGGAGAACAGCCTCTTCAACTTGCCCACCGCGTACCCGGAACTGGCGTGGGGCCCGCTGGGTGCCTACCTGGGGGCCGTGCTCTTCAAGATCGGCGCCCTGTCCCTGGGCTTCCTTGTGCCCGCGCTGGCCGGCTACATCGCCTACGCCATCGCTGACCGGCCGGGCATCGCCCCGGGCTTCGTTTCCGGCGCCGTTGCCGTCTTCATGGGTGCAGGCTTCCTCGGCGGCATCGTGGGCGGCCTGATCGCCGGCTACGTGGCGCATTCCATCGGCAAGCTCAACGTGGCCCGCTGGCTGCGCGGCCTGATGCCGGTGGTCATTATCCCGCTCGTGGCGTCGCTTGCGGCTTCCGGCCTGCTGTTCGTGTTCCTGGGCGCCTACATCGCCCGGGTCACCGTCGGGCTCAACGAATTCTTGTCCGGCCTTACCGGTGCCAGCGCCGTCGCACTTGGCATCATCCTGGGCCTGATGATGTGCTTCGACCTCGGCGGTCCGGTCAACAAGGTTGCCTACTCCTTCGCCGTCGCTGGCCTGAGCGCCGCCTCCATCACCAACCAGGCTCCGTGGCAGATCATGGCGGCCGTCATGGCCGCCGGCATGGTCCCGCCGCTGGCCATGGCGCTGGCTGCGACCGTGCTGAACAAGAAGCTCTTCAGCCTGGCGGAACAGGAAAACGGCAAGGCCGCATGGCTGCTGGGAGCCTCCTTCATCACCGAAGGCGCCATCCCCTTCGCGGCCGCGGACCCGCTGCGCGTCATCCCCGCCAGCATGCTCGGCGGCGCCGTAACCGGTGCCATCTCGATGGCGGCAGGCGTGGGGTCGAAGGCCCCGCACGGCGGAATCTTCGTCTTCTTCGCGATCGATCCCTTCTTGATGTTCGTCGTCGCGATTGCGGCCGGTACGGTCGTAAGTGCCTTCGCCGTGATTGCGCTCAAGCGCTGGGCAGTCAAGAAGCCGGTTGGTACGGTGGAAACGGTTCCCGTAGCCGCCTGAACCAGTGCACGATTTTCCAAGCAGATACTCACAGCTGATGAATACCCAAGCTGACTTCAAGGAGCAGAAATGACCGAACGTAACGCCACCATTGCCAGCCGCGTTGGGCTGCATGCCCGTCCGGCCGCCATCTTCGCCGAGGCTGCAGGCGAGTTCGACAACCTCGAGATCACGATTGCCCGCCTGGGCGAGCCGGAGGACGAGGCCATGGACGCCGCCAGCATCCTGTCGCTGATGAGCCTGGGCGCCTCCCACGGCGAGGTTGTGGTGTTGCGTGCCGAGGGTGAAGGCGCCGACGCGGCACTGGACCGCCTCGTGCAGATCCTTGAGACGGATCACGACGCCGAATAGCCTCACCTTCCGGCCCCGCGCCGGAACACGGCAGCACCAGAAGGCCCGGCCGCCCCCGAGTAAGGGGCCGGCCGGGCCTTCGCGTTTTCCACCGCCTAGTTCAATGGCAACGCGGGGTCACCTACGGCCCATTCCGTTGGGGAACATGGGCGCCAAGTGACCCCGCGTTGCTCTGGCGGCGGCCTGTCAGTGACCGCTTTTTGTCAGTGACCTTAGTAAGTGCTTGTCACCGCCCTGCGGCGCGGCTAGTTTGGAATCCCCGGCGGCACCGTCCGCGCGCCGCCGCCCAAGTGGTTCCCGGCCGAAGGAGATGACCTCGCAGCCATGCCAACGACGAAGGGCGAGCCCCGCGGCTCAGAAAGCCCCAGCATCAAGGACCCCGAGCTCTACGAGAAGCTGGTAGAGGACGGCGCCTCCAAGCAAAAAGCCGCCAGGATCTCCAACGCCGCCGCCAAGCGGGGCCGTTCCTCAGTCGGCCGCAAGGGCGGCAAGGCCGGTGACTACGAGGACTGGACGGTGCCGCAGCTGAAGGAACGGGCCAAGGAGATCGGCCTCAAGGGCTACTCGGCCAAGAAGAAAAGCGAGCTCATTTCCGCCCTGCGGAACTCCTGATCAGGGTGGGCGACGGCGCCAGGCGACAGCCGGGCTCAGGCACCCTTTCGAGCCGCAGTCTTCGCGGCCGGCGCCTTGGAAGCCGCCGCAGTCTTGGGAGCCTCCGCGGTTTTGGAAGCTCCGGTCTTGGAAGCCGCCGCGGTCTTGGTGGACGCCGCCTTGCTTGCCGTGGACTTGCTGGCGGTGGACTTGGCCGCCGTCGTCTTGGCGGGCGCCTTCGGGGCAGCCTTGCCGGCGGATGCGGAGGCCTCGGCGGGAGCTTCCGCGGCCCCTCGCCCGCCGCCGCGCTTCTTCTCGATGCTGCGCTTGAGGGCTTCCATCAGGTCGATAACTTCGCCCTCGCCCGCCTCGGCCGGGGCACCGAAGGTCTCCTCCGTGTCCAGCGACTCCCCCTTGTCCAGCTTCGCCTCGATCAGCTGGCGCAGTTGCTCCTGGTATTCGTCCGTGAACTGGTCCGGCACAAAATCGGAGGCCATCGAATCAACCAGGGCGGCGGACATTTCGCGTTCCTGCGCGGAGATCCGGATGGAGGTCTCGAGTGCGGGAAAGCTGGCCTCGCGGACTTCGTCGGCCCACAGCAGCGACTGCAGCACCAGGACCTCGTCGCGAATCCTCAGCGCACCAAGCCGGGTCTTGTCCCGGAGCGCGAACTGCACAATTGCCACACGGTCCGTGTCCTCCAGGGCGCGCCGCAGCAGCACATAGGCCTTGGGCGACTTCGAGTCGGGTTCAAGGTAATAGCTTTTTTCAAACATCATGGGATCGAGCTGATCGACCGGAACGAACTGGACCACTTCGATTTCGTGGCTGTTTTCCGCCGGGATGGACTTCAGCTCGTCGCGGGTCAGGACCACCGTGCGGCCATCGTCCTCATACGCCTTGTCGATGTCCTCGTAGTCGATGACCTTGCTGCAGACCTCGCAACGGCGCTGGTAGCGGATCCTGCCGCCGTCGGCGTTGTGAACTTGGTGGAGACTGATGTCGTGGTCCTCAGTGGCGCTGTAGACCTTGACGGGCACGTTGACCAGCCCGAACGCTATTGCGCCTTTCCAGATGGCTCTCATGGATCAAGTGAACATCACAGTTGCGCGGAGGTGAAGGGTTTTGCCCAACGGTAAGGAACGCGTCCGGGTGGACGGACGCGAACTGGTGCTCACCAACCTGGAAAAAATCATGTACCCGGAGACGGGAACCACCAAGGCCGACGTCCTGGCCTACTACGCCGCCGTCGCGCCGGTGCTGATCCCCGCTGCCCGCAACCGGCCGGCCACGCGGAAGCGCTGGGTCCACGGCGTCGGGACCGCCGACGCCCCCGGGGAAATGTTTTTCCAGAAGAACCTGGACCATTCAACGCCAGGCTGGGTGCCCCGCGCCGCCATCACGCACAAGGACCGGACCATCCAATATCCCTTGGTCAATGATCCCGCCACGCTCACCTGGCTGGCCCAGATCGCAGCCCTGGAGATCCACGTGCCTCAGTGGCGGGTGGACTCCCACGGCAACGCGCTGCCGCCCGACCGGCTGGTGCTGGACCTGGACCCCGGCGAGGGCGCTGGGCTGGAGGAGTGCGTGGAGGTGGCCAAGTTGGCCCGCACCATCTTGCAGGATGTGGGCCTGGACCCGGTGCCCGTGACGAGCGGCAGCAAGGGCATTCACCTCTACGCGCCTTTGGACGGGTCCCAGAGCTCGGACCAGATTTCCGACTTCGCCCGCGAACTGGCCCGCTCGCTCGAAGCAGACCACCCGGATCTGGCCGTCAGCGACATGAAAAAGACACTGCGTACCGGCAAGGTCCTGGTGGACTGGAGCCAGAACAACGCCGCCAAGACCACTATCGTGCCGTATTCGCTGCGCGGCCGGCTCCGGCCCACAGTGGCCGCACCGCGCACGTGGCGCGAACTCAGCGCCCCTTCACTGCACCACTTGGACTTCCAGGAGGTGATGAAGCGCGTCGCAGCCGGCAAGGATCCGTTCGCTCTGGTCTCCGGCGGCCGGCACGACGCCGGAGCCGAGGCAGCCCACGCGGCGGTCAGCAGCCCCAGCGGACGGGCTGAAATGCCGCCCGAGCTGGCCGGCGACGGCGGCGACACCGACCCGCGGCTGGAAAAGTACCGGACCAAACGGGACAGGGCAGGAACGCCAGAGCCCTTCACCGCGGAGCGGCACCACGCCGACGGCGACGGCGGCGGGACACGGCAGGAGAAGTTCGTCATCCAGGAGCACCACGCCAGGCGGCTGCACTACGACTTCCGGCTCGAACGCGACGGCGTGCTCGTGTCCTGGGCACTGCCCAAGGGCGTCCCGACCAGCAAGGCAAAAAACCACCTCGCGGTCCAGACCGAAGACCACCCGATGGACTACGCGGACTTCGAAGGTGACATTCCCCAAGGCCAGTACGGCGCCGGGGTCGTCAGCATCTGGGACAGCGGATACTACGAATGCGAAAAGTGGATCGCCGGCAAGGAAGTCATTGCCACGCTGACCGGGGCAGAGGGCGGCGGCCTCGGCGGGACCCGCAGGTTCGCCCTGATCCACACCGGCCAGGCCAACGACCAATGGCTCATCCACCTGATGGACCCGGCCGGCCCGAAAGACTCCCCGGCCGGGCGGCGCCCCTCCGGCACAGAAGACGACGAGGACGACGTCGGCGGCAGCGGAAGCGAGGACGGCGGCCGCCAAGTCGAAAGCGAAAGCCAGGACCAGGGCCAGGTCGACGGCGGACCGGAAACCGATACACGCCACGAACCAGCCCCCGACGCCTCCGCGTTCAGCCCGATGCTGGCCACGTCCGGGACCCTGGCGGACCTCCCGGACCTGGACTGGCAGATCGAGCTCAAGTGGGACGGGGTGCGGGCCCTGGTCATCGGCGATGCCACCAGGATCCGGCTCATTAGCCGCAACGGCATCGACATGTCCCTGAGCTACCCCGAACTAACGGACCGGTCCCACTGGCCGGAACAGGACTTCGTCGCCGACGGCGAGATCATTGCCGTCGGGCGCTCCGGCCGGCCCGACTTCGGCCTGCTGCAGGGCCGGATGAAACTCACCAAGTCCGCGGACGTCAGCAAAGCGCGGGCATCGACGCCCGTGCGGCTGATGCTGTTTGATCTGCTCTTCGACGCCGGCAAGGATCTGCGGCGCCTGCCGCTGAGTGAGCGCCGCCGCGGGCTGGAGCAGTTCTTCCGCCCTTCCGCCGGCCCGGTGGAACTCTCGGGCGTGATCGACGGCGACGCCGAGCACATCCTCGAGAGCGTCGCCGAACTGGGGCTGGAGGGTGTCATGGCCAAGCGCACGGACGGGCGCTACGTCGGCCAGCGCAGCCGGTCCTGGCTCAAGCTCAAGGTTGAACGGACCCAGGAAGTGGTGGTGGGCGGCTGGCGGCCCGGAAAGGGCGGGCGCCGGGAATCCGTGGGCTCGCTGCTGCTGGGGATTCCGGACGGCGCCAAGCTGCGTTACGTCGGCCGGGTGGGGAGCGGCTTCAGCACCCGTGAACTCAAGGAACTCAGGCAACAACTGGACGCCCTGCCACGGAAGACCTCCCCGTTCCGGGACGTGCCGCACGCTGACGCCGCAGACGCCAACTGGGTGAGTGCAAAACTGGTGGGCGAGGTCACTTTCGGTGAATGGACCGGCAGCGGGAAACTCCGGCACCCGGTGTGGCGCGGCTGGCGCCTGGATAAGACGCCAGCCGACGTCGTGGTGGACCCTGCCGGCGGCACCTAGTTAAAGGACCGGTTGTGATGGGCTAGTCGTGGTGGGGCATCTGCGGGCGGCTCTGCCGGTGCATGGCTCCGGCGGCCATTTGCTGGCCTTGCCGCCCGCGGGCGGTATCGCGGTCCTTGGGGTGGCGCTGCTTGCCGCTTCCGTCCGGCCACTGCTGTCCCTGGCCCGGCCCGGGGGGAGCATGGTGCAGTGCCTCCGGTCCGGGGGCTTCAGCCATGGACTGCCCCAGGTGGCTCGCGACCTCGGGCTCGATTTCTTCTCCGAACTGATGATCCGCCATTGATCTTCCTTTCCGCTGAAATAACCGCTGTGAAATGAAGTGTCCATCAATCGTAGGACCGCACCGATGAGATGTCTGTAGTGGCTGTGGCGGGCCTCTCGTTTCGGCCCGATTCCCACCCAATAACCCGCGTTTGCGCGGGCCGGTGGGGAAAACTTTGGCCTCGGCGCCGCAGGGCTCGCCGGTTCCCAGTAACCGCGCGGTGAAACAGGGCAAAAGAAATTCGCCGATCGGGCCCAAATACCGCCGAAACTCGGGATGATACGGCACGAAACTCGGAAACTCCAGAGAAATCCCGTAAAATTGAAAGCCTGCCCAGAGCGGGGCAGCTACAAGTCGCAAGCAAATGATCTCCCTAGGAGCTTCCCAAATGCCCACAGACCGAAGCATGACCGACTCTTCAGCAGGCGTTATCAACGCCAGCGGAACCAACCAAGGCGCGCCCAAGGGTGTGAAGAAACCGAAGCTACGCCGCCGTCGACTCCGCGAGTCCGACGTCAACGTAGTCAACCAGCCGATGCTTAAGAAAGCACTCGGCGGCACCATCGTGGGTAACACCATGGAGTGGTACGACGTCGGCGTGTTCGGCTACCTGATCACCACCATGGGACCGGTGTTCCTGCCGGAGGCGGACAAGTCCGTCCAAACCCTGTTCCTGCTGGGAACTTTCGCCGCCACGTTCATCGCCCGCCCCCTCGGCGGAGTCGTGTTCGGCTGGCTTGGCGACAAGATCGGCCGCCAGAAGGTCCTTGCCGCGACCCTCATGATCATGGCCGCCAGCACCTTCGCCGTCGGGCTCCTGCCCGGTTACGCACAGATCGGCATCTGGGCCGCGGTCCTGCTGGTCCTGTTCAAAGTTATCCAGGGCTTCTCCACCGGTGGTGAATACGCCGGCGCCACGACCTTTGTGAGCGAGTACGCCCCTGACAAGCGCCGCGGATTCTTCGCCAGCTTCCTGGACATGGGCAGCTACCTCGGCTTCGCCCTTGGTGCAGCCCTCGTTTCGGTGCTGCAGCTGACCCTCGGCCAGGACACCATGGAGCAGTGGGGCTGGCGCATCCCGTTCCTCCTTGCCGGCCCGCTTGGCCTGATCGCCGTGTACTTCCGGAGCAAGATCGAGGAATCGCCGCAGTTCCAGGCAACCCTGGATGCCCAGGAGAACCTCGCCAAGGACGCAACCGCCTCGGACACCGCAGCCTCCAAGGGCCCGGTGGGCATCGTGAAGGCCTACTGGCGCTCCCTCATCGTCGCGATGGTCCTGGTAGCGGCAGCAAACACTGCCGGCTACGCACTGACCTCCTACATGCCGACGTACCTGACCGAGTCCAAGGGCTACGACGAGCTCCACGGCACATTGCTGACCATCCCCGTGCTGGTCATCATGAGCCTCTGCATCCCGCTGACCGGCAAGCTCTCTGACCGGATCGGCCGCCGCCCCGTGCTGTGGATCGGCGCCATCAGTACAGTAGTCCTCGCCACCCCGGCGTTCCTGCTGATCGGTATCGGCGAAATCTGGTCCACGTTGGCCGGCCTTTCGCTGATTGCTTTCCCGGTGACGTTCTACGTGGCCAACCTGGCTTCGGCCCTGCCGGCCCAGTTCCCGACGGCAAGCCGCTACGGCGCCATGGGCATCGCGTACAACTTCTCCGTGGCCATCTTCGGCGGCACCACGCCGTTCATCGTTGCCGCCCTGATCACCGCCACCGGCAACGACATGATGCCGGCCTACTACCTGATGGCCACCTCGGCGATCGGCGCAGTCGCGATCTACTTCCTCAAGGAATCGGCCCAGATGCCGCTGCCCGGCTCCATGCCGAGCGTGGACACCCAGGCTGAGGCCCGCGAACTGGTCGCGACGCAGGACGAGAACCCGCTGATCGACCTTGAGCACATGGACATGCCGATGGTCGCCCAGGCCGATTCCACCGCAGGGCGCGGGGAAGCCGGGAAACTCCCGACCCCAGCCTGAGACTGCCCGGTCCGACCGGACCCGGCAGCAGTAGTCCAGGCTACGTAGCTGACAGCCCCGCCCTTTGAGGCCTGTTCCGTATGCTTACCCGTTGGGAAGTATACGGAACAGGCCTTAGGCGTGTCCGCACGCTTTTCAGTCCCAAGGAACCCTGGGAAGCCCGGGCACCCGGGCACCCGGGCACCCGGAAACAACTAATCCGGAGAGAGGCAGTTGTGATGTCCCTGCTGCACCACATCCGTTCGCTGCACAGCTTTGCCCCGGCCAACAAGGACCACGTGTCGGCTTGGCGGGTGGCGATCAGCGTGGCCGTTCCGTCCCTGGCGCTGTTGGCAGCCGGGCACCCGGAGCTGATCGGCTACGCTGTTTTCGGCGCGCTGACGGGCATGTACGGCCGCACCGAGCCTCATCAGCTCCGGCTCCGGCATCAAGGCCAAGCGGCCATCCTCCTGCTCGCCGGGGTGGGAATCGGCGTCTTCCTCTCTGTCCATCACATTCATTCGTGGGCCCTGGTGGTCGTGGAGGCCGCGTTTGCCGGCGTGGCGTCGCTGTTCACGGACAGAACGGCCCTGAAACCCGCCGGGCCGTTCTTCGGTATCCTGGCCCTGGGCGCGTGCGCGTCTGTTCCCGCCGCAGTGCCGTGGCACACCGCCGTCCTTATCGCCGCGGGATCGGCCGGGTTCTCAATCCTGATCGGCTTTGGCGGCTGGTTCCGGGGCCGCACCTGGCAGCGAGGTCGGCGGCGGGACGTCGAGGCGTTGCGCGGCGCAGGTCGCAGGGCGGCGTGGCTGCATGCCGGCCGCTACGTGAGCGCCGTCGGCGCCGCCGGCACGCTGGGAGTCCTCAGTGGCAGCGGCCACCCGCATTGGGCCATGGCCGCGGCGGCGGTGCCGCTTTCCGGCGCGGATCTGCCCAGCAGCGTATACCGCGGTGTCCACCGAATTGTCGGCACGCTTCTGGGCCTGGCGGTGGTTGCGGCCATCCTGTTCCCGTGGCCGGGGTCGCCGTTGCTGGCCTTCCCCGGCCATGAGGCCGCGGTCCTGGCGTGCCTGGTGATCGTCCTGCAGTTCAGCACCGAGCTGTTCATGGCCCGGCACTACGGCCTCGCCATGGTTTCCTTCACCCCGGTGATCCTGTTGATCGGACAGCTGGCGGCGCCTGCCGATCCCGGCGTCCTCATCGCCGAACGGGCCGTCGAGACCGGGGTGGGCGCCGCCGTCGGGATCTTGGCGGTCGTGCTGATCCGGCGACGGCGTGTGGCCGTTTCCTGATGTGCCCGGCGGCTACTTGGCGCGCCGCGGCGGCCCGGCAACGAGCCGCGGCGGCAGTACCCGCGAAACCGATGTCAGGACCTTGTAGCGCTTGCTGGGGATCGAGACGGCCTTGCCCTTGGCGTTGTCCGCCAGACCCTCGCTGACCACCTGCCGGGCTTCGAGCCACATCCAGCGCGGCGTCACCGTCTTGTCCATCCCCATCCGGTCGTGGAACTCGGTGTGGGTGAATCCGGGGCACACGGCGGTGACCTTCACCCCGCGGGCCGCGTAGGCCATGTTGGCCGAGCGCGAGAAGCTCAGCAGCCAGGCCTTCGCTGCGGAGTACGTTCCGCGGGGCAGGAAGGCGGCCACGCTGGCGACGTTGATGATCCTGCCGGACTGGCGCGCCAGCATGCCCTGCAGGGCGGCGTGGCTCAGTTCCATGGCTGTTTCGACATGAAGTTTCAGGTGCTTCTTCTCCTCGGCAATGTCGTTGTCCTCGAAGGACCGCAGCAAGCCGATTCCCGCATTGTTGACCAGGATCTCCACCGGCCGTAAGGGATCGGTGAGGCGCGCGACGACGGCGGCAATCCCGGCGTCGTCGGTCAGGTCCGCGGCAATTGTCTCTGCCGCAGTCCCGTAGCTGTTCTCCAGCTCCGCCGCCGTGGCCGCGAGGCGGCCGGCGTCGCGGGCCACGAGCACCACGCGGTGGCCATCTTCGGCGAGCTGGCGGGCGAACTCGGCGCCGAGGCCTGCCGTCGCGCCCGTAATGAGAGCGGTGGTGCCCGGCGTGGACGCTGTTTGTGGGTTCATAGCCACAGCCTAACGGTGCAGCGGCTCAGGCCAAGGCCGTGTCCGGCGCCAGTTCCTCCCCGTCCGCCAGACCGTCGCCGTCGCCGCCCGCCTGGTCGTCCCCGTCCGCCTGGTCGTCACCGTCCGCCAGGTGGCGGTTCTGAAGCTCTTCGGCCGCGAGCTCGTACCAGGTGTGGGCTCCGTACAAAGGGGTGCTCGTGTCGAGGTGGCGATACAGGGCGTCCGCGAGCCGGCACAACGCGGTGTCGGACAGGGCCCGGACCGTGGCCACAGGATCAAGGGTGTCCTCGAAGTACTCCGAAAGCGCCAGCCCGTCCATGCTGCCAAAGTCAGTGGCGCTGCCGGTTTCCGTAGCCAGCGGAACGTGTGCTGCCCCCAGCTCGGCGTCCAGACCGACCCGGAGTCCGGGGCCGATTCCGGCGTCCAGCACGGTCTCGAATCCGGCGTCAGGTCTTGTCGCGACGCGGGTGTCGAGTCCGGCGAGGACCACGGCGTCGGAACCGACGTGCAGGAGGCAGATAGGCAGCTCGGCCGGCTCGTCGAGGATCAGGCGGAACGGCACAGCCGCTCCGGAGTGCCCGGCGTCCGGTGATGGCGCCGGTCCCGGCGAGTGTCCGGCCTCTGCGAGCCGACGAAGGTCCAGCAACAGTTCCGGGTCCAGGTGGGACGTGCCGTGCAGGTCGATGACCACGTCGGCCCCCGCGGCGACCCGGGAGGCCCGACGCACGATGTGCATGAGGGCATCCGAATCCGACGGGGTAACGCAGCCGGTAATTTCGAGCGTGACATTGGCGGGATCGACGTCCATACGAACGAACACTCGCAGCTTGTGGTTCATGGGGTTCTCCAAAAAGGGACCTGTCCAAGAGCCAACTGCATAACTCTGCTCAAACTTTACGAGGTTGTTCTCCGGCTCACAAGCGGACCCGGCGCCCGCGCCAGTCCAGCCTGCAGTGACAGGCGCTCAAGCCCCCTCAGGCACCCGTTCCGGCCAGTCCACGTACTGGTGGTATGACTCATGTTTGCGCAGGTAGCGGTACATGAACGGGCAATTCGGGATGATCCTCTTGCCGGATGCCACCACGTCATCAAGGGCGAAGTGCGCCAGCACCTTGGCAAGCCCCTGGCCCTGGAACTGCTCTGCGGTATCCGTGTGGATGAAGTCGATATGGCCCGGCCTGTCGATGAAGCGCACCTGGACGGCCAGCTTGCCGCCGACACGGAGTTCGTAGCGGTGCAGCTCGTCGTTTCTGACTGTGGAGACGTCCGGGGTGAAGGTGTCTTCCGTAGTTGCCGAGTTCTCCGTCATGGTTCGACATTGGCACTTAATGGCGGGTG
Source organism: Arthrobacter sp. 05T420 (assembly GCF_056396305.1). NCBI lineage: Bacteria > Bacillati > Actinomycetota > Actinomycetes > Micrococcales > Micrococcaceae > Arthrobacter > Arthrobacter sp. 05T420. Next base: position 113,246 of record NZ_JBFTLG010000008.1, read on the forward strand.
TGGCAATGGCGGTTCAGATCCGCCCTGCGGGTCAGGCGGCGTTGTGAGCCGAACGGGAATCCGGCCCAGGAGCACGACGGCGAGCGCGAAGCAGGCGGCACCCCCGCCCAGAAGCCCGAGCGTGAGCCCCTTGAGCGCCGCGTCTGCTGCCGGGACAAAAACGGCGACGGCGGCCAGCAGCACGGCGGCCGCCGGCCGGCTCTGGGACGGGCCGGACGCCGTCGGCCGCTCCTCCAGCCAGCCGAACAGCGCCAGCACCGGCAGCAACAGCGCAACGACGCCCAACAGCACCAGGGGCCGCCCCCACCACCAGGCCGCGCTTCCCCCGGCCGGCTGGGGAAAATTGGTCAGCAGCAGCAGCCCGGACATCGCCGCCAGCAGGGGCAGGTGCCACAGATAGACCGTCATGGACCGCCGGCCGGCCACTGCCATGGTCCGCCGCACCCCGGCCAGGGACGCCATCCGGGACAGCCCGGGCCGGAAGAGCTGGAGGGCGGCGGCCTGCGAGATGCCCAGGAGCAGCAGCGTCACGTTGGGCGGGTTGAGGTTCACCAGCATGTTCCCGGAGTACAGCCCCAGCAGGACTATCAGCCCCAGCAGCATGTTGCTGGCGACCATGATGCCAACGTGCGCCGGCCGGCCCGGCAGCAGCCGCGGGCCGTCCGCCAGGATGAATCCGAGCTGCTGCACGGCGCACCACAGGAACACCATGTTCAGGTAGGCCAGCGGCGGCAGCACTCCCCGCAGGCAATCGACCGTTACCACCAGGGAGGTGAGCCCGGCGAGGGTCAGCCAAGGCGCGCGGGTGTGGAGGGCGGCCAGCCAGGGAAGGTTGAGTTGCGCGGCGAGGTACGCGGCCAGGAACCACAGCGGCATCCCTGCTCCGCTGGTGAGCAGCTCGATGACCTGCGGGTCAACCCCGGCCAGGCGGGCCGCCGACAGGGCGATGAACATGATGGCCAGCAGGACTGCGGCCGGACGGATCAGGCGCAGCAGCCGGCCCTGCATGAAATCGAAGGCGTTGCCGCCCCTGGCGCGGAGCCGCCGCCAGGACTGCAGGCCGGTGATCCCGCCGGCCACGAAGAACAGCGGCATGATCTGGAGGACCCACACCACAGGCTCAAACCAGTGCTGGTTGCCCAGGATGTTCTCGGTGGTCACCGTGCCGTCCGGGTGCAGCACGGGGCTGACCATCATCGTGTGCGAGACCACCACCAACGCCAGGCAGAAGAACCGGACAAGGTCGATGACCGGGTCGCGGTCCGGCATCGGGGCCGGGCCGCCGGCTGACCGCTGCTGTGGAACCATGGCGCCCCCTGGGAAGGCTGGCTGTGTAGCGTCCATTGTCGGCCTTGGGGGCCCTGGCGGCCAGAGCAGTTTGGCCCAGATCCGCGCCGATGGTCAGGAGGGTGAGCAGCCTCCAGCATGCCGGTCACGGCGGCGGGGCAACGGCGTCAAAAGGGCAAAAACGAGGGAGGCCAGGATCATGGTTCGATCCCGGCCTCCTGTTCCGCCTGCTACCTCAGCGGGAGAGCGTGGCCAGTGCGGTAGTGGCGAACGCCTTGGCAGATGCATCCCAGTGGCCCAGCAGTGCCTGGAGGTTCTCGCCGTCGGCCCGGTGGACGGTGGCCTGTTCCTCAAGGACCGCCAGGACGCCGGTGCGCAGCTCGGTGTTGAAGTTGACCTTGCCCACGTTCATGGCCGCGGCCTTGACCAGTTCCTCGGCCGGAAGACCCGAGGCCCCGTGCAGGACCAGCGGAATCCGGGTCCGCACGGCGATGTCCTGCAGCACGTCCCAGCGCAGCCGGGGCTCCCCCTTGTACTTGCCATGGACATTGCCCACGGCCACGGCGAGCAGCTGTGCCCCGGTGCGGGACACGAAGTCCTCCACCTGGGCGGAGTCGGTGAGGCCGGCGGGTTCCTCGGCCACGTCGGTCCCGAAGGCCCGGTCCTCGTCGCCGGCGAGTCCGCCGAGTTCGGCTTCAATCACGACGTCGGCTCGCCCCTGCGCCGCCAAGGCTGCCCGGACGCCCTGGACCAGTGCGATGTTGTCCTCGAAGGGCAGCGAGGACCCGTCGACCAGCACCGAGTCGGCTCCGGCGCTGACGGCGTCGTTGATCACCCGCGGGTCGGCGGCGTGATCGAGCTGCACCGCAATCGGAACGCCGGCTGCGTCGGCGAGTCCGCGGAGGGCGGTAATCAGCCGCAGCCCGTTGGGGGTGGCCGCGGTCTTCGGCGCGACCAGCAGGATGGCGCCCCGGCCGGATTCCTCGGCCGCCGCCACCACGGCGAGCGCGGTGGTGAAGTCGTAGCAGGTGAACGCCGGGACGGCCGAGCCGTGCTGCAGGGCGCCGGTGACCAAGGTGTCGAGTTGGGTACGCATCAGGCGCTCAAGCCTCCTACCAGGATCCAGGCGACGAACGTCAGGGCGAAGCCGGCCAGCCCGAGAATGGTCGTCAGCACCGTCCAGGTCCGGAGGCCGTCGGAGACGGTCAGGCCGTAGTAGCGCACGACGGTCCAGAATCCGGCGTCGGTCACGTGGGACAGGCCGAGGGCACCGAAGCCGATGGCGATCACGATCACGGCGATCTGGGCCGGCGAGTAGCCGCCGCCGGCAACGGCGGAGGTCAGCAGGCCGGTGGTGGTGACGATCGCGACAGTGGCTGAGCCCTGGGCGGCGCGGAGGGCAAGGGAAATGATGAAGCCAAGAACAATGACCGGCAGGCCCAGTTGGTCCAGCGTCTGGGACAGGGCTGCACCGATACCGGAGGTCCGCAGGACCTCGCCGAACACACCGCCGGCCGCGACGACCATGAGGATGGACGCGATGGGAGGCAGCGCACCTTCGAAAATCTCGCCGGTTTCCTTCAGTGACCAGTTGCGGCGCACGGCCAACAGGAAGAAGGACAGTGCCACGGCCACCAGCAGGGCGAAGAACGGGTTGCCGATGAAGGCGGCCAGGCCGTACCAGCCGTTGTCTTTGGGAATGGTGAGGGTGCCCAGCGTGCCGACCAGGATCTGCACGATCGGGGCAGCGATGAGGAAGATGATCAGGGCCGGACGCGGCGGGGCAACGGCGAGGGCACCTGGGCCGTCGTGGCCGACGCGCACCAGGGACCCTGAACCGTACTCGTCCACCTGGGCCTTGACTGCGGGCAGCAGCTCGTAGTCCCTGCTGTTCATGATGCTGGCAACCCAGTAGGACAGGAAGCCGAGCGGGATGCAGATGAGCAGCGAGATGAGGGTGATCAGTCCGATGTCGGCGCCGAACACCCCGGCACCGGCCACGATGCCCGGGTGCGGCGGGACAGCCACGTGAATGGACAGCATGATCCCGGCCATGGGCAGGCCGAACTTAACCGGGTGCACCTTGGCGATCTTCGCGAACGCGTAGACGATCGGCACGAGCACGATGATCCCCACCTCGAAGAACACCGGGATGGCCACGAGGAATCCCACCGCGGTGAGGGCCACGGCCACCCTCCGGGCGCCGAGCTTGGCGGTGAAGTGCGCCGCGAGGGACTGCACACCGCCGGAGACCTCGATCATCCGGCCCAGTATGGCGCCGAGGGCGATCAGGAGTGCCACCTTGCCCATGGTGCCCCCCACCCCGTTGGCCACCACGGTGAAGACGTCCTTGAGCGGGATCTGCGCGGCCACGGCCACCAGGATGCTCACGGTCAGCAGCGCCACGAAGGCCTGGATCTTGAAGCGGATGATCATGAGCAGGAGCAGGGCTACGCCGGCGGCGGCGATGGTCAGCAGCAGCGGAGTTCCCAGCTCCACGGCGGGCTTGATGACAGGCGCGTCGGCCGCGCGCACCATCAGGGAATTGAGCAGGGGGGTCATGAAGGGGGTGTCTCCTTTGACAGGAAAGTCGTCCGACGATTCAACCGCGAGGTGAAAGTGGCGGATCAGGGGCGGGAGGGACCCGGCGACGGCGGAAGGGGGGACCGCCGTCGTTCGGGGGTGTGGTGGATGGTTAGGCGGTGCGCTTGGTGGGCGCGATGACCTTGATGACGGCGGAGTCATCCGCGGCGGCGAGGCCCTGGGCCTGGCCCAGGAGGTAGAGCTGCTCCGCGGCGGCGGCCACCGGGGCGGCGAGGCCGGCGGCGCGGGTGGCCTTGCCGACGATCCCCATGTCCTTGACGAAGATGTCCAGGCGGCTGAGGACCTCGGCGCCGTTTTCCGTGTAGGCCTCCAGGATCCGCGGGCCGCGGTTGGAAAGCATGAAGGAGCCCGCCGCGCCGGCTTCGAGGGCGGCGAGGGTCTTGGTCTGGTCCAGGCCGAGGGCGTCGGCCAGGGCCATTGCCTCGGCGGCGGCGGCGATGTGGATGCCGCAGAGCAGCTGGTTGACGGTCTTGAGGGCCTGGCCGTCGCCGGGCTTGTCGCCGACCACTGTCAGGGTGGAGGCCAGAAGTTCCAGGGCCGGGCGGGCCTTTTCCTGGGCTTCGGGCGATGCGCCCACCACGATCAGCAGGTCGCCTTCGCCGGCACGCTTGGGGCCGCCGGAAAGCGGGGCATCAACCAGCTCGACGCCGTAGGCGGCCAGGCGGTGCACGGTGGCCGGGATCGCCTCGGTGCCCACGGTGCTGCCCAGGATCACGACGGAGCCCGGCCTGAGCACGGAGGCCACGCCGTTCTCGCCGAAGAGGACATCGTTGAGCTGCTCCCCGTTGCGCACCGCCAGCAGCAGCGCGTCGGCGCCCTTCGAGGCTTCCTGGGCGGAGGCGAACGTGCGGATGCCGGCCTCTTCAGCCAGCTTCAGGCGCGGCTCGGCGATGTCGAAGCCGTGGACGGTGAGCTGGCTTGCCAGGCGCGTGGCCATGGGCAAGCCCATGGCGCCGAGGCCCAGGACGGTGATGGTGTAGTTGCTGGTCATGGTGTTCTCCATCGAATGACGTGTTGTGGCGTGCGGTGCTGGTAAGAATGCGGTGCTGGTCAGAAGGTGCTGCTGAGCTTGCGCGTGACATCGGCGAGGGACTGGTCATCTCCCACGTTGCCGGCGAAGACGATGTACGGAATGCCCTTGGCCGGGCCGTCCACCGGCTCCCACAGGCTGACAATGCCCGGCAGCATGGGCCCGCGGACAATCGCGTGCCGGATTTCCAGGCCGTGCGCGGCCACGTCCGAGGACGTAATGCCGCCCTTGGCAATCACAAAGCGGGGAGGGAAAGTCTTGAGCGTGCGGTTCACGACGGCGACGACGGCGGCCGAGACGGTGCGCGCGATCCGCAGGCTTGCGGCGGCGTCGTCGGTCTTGATCAGGAGCCGGCTGGTGTGGACGATCACGTCGCCGCCGTGCAGGGCATCGACCACCTTGTCAACGGTCTGGTCCAGGTGGCTGTCCGCGTTGTCGCCGAGCAGGTTCTCGACGTCGATTTCCACGATGCGGGCGGCGCTGTGCTGCTCGGTGAGGACCTTGAGCTGACGGGTTGTGACGCCCACATGCGAGCCGACCACGATCAGGCCGCCGGCTCCCGAGGGGGTGTTGCCGGCGTAGGCTTCCAGGCCGCTGAGTTCGGACCGGATTTCCTGGCCGATCCGTGCCCGGACGAACGGCGGGCCCACACGGTAGAGGAGCTTCTTGCCGCGGCGTTCCGCTTCTTCCAGGCCCAGGGACAGGGCGCGCAGATCGTTTTCTGTGACGATGTCCGCGACGATCGGGGTGGAGTCCGTGGCGGTGTCGACGGCGTCGGCAATGGCCTTGGCGGAAATGTTCGGATCGGTGGAGGCCCGGATGATGTTCAGGTCCAGCACGATCACCGAGAATGCGGCGAACCGGCCGTTCGATTTCTCCTCGACGTACTTGGCCATCTCGGAGTTGGCGAAGCCGAAGCTGGCGTCCTTGGCGAATTCGGTCTCAGCCACGGGGGTGAGCTTGCCGGCGTCGTCGCCGGTGCCGCGCATGTAGTGCACACCGCCGATCGTTACGCGGCCGGCGTCCGGGAATGCGGGGACGATCACGACGCCGTCGGTCGTCTGACCGTTGACGGCGGTGACGGTGGCGGCGATGACATCCGGTTCAAGCGGGTAGTGGCCGCGGAGGGTGGAATCGCTGCGGCTGACGAAGCTGAGCCGCAGGGCGGGGTCAGCGGATGCTGCGGCAGCGAGGGCGTTCCGGACGACTTCCTCGTTGCGGACAGCCGCCTCGGCAGGGTCAAGGCTGCGGGTGTTGGTCAGGACGTAGACCGCGCGCTGGCGCTGGCCGTTGACTTCGTAGCCGAACGCCCAGGCGAAGTCCGCCACGTCCCAGCGGGTGAGGACCGGCAGGTTCGCCACTGACTGCGTGCCGGTTGGGTCGTCGTCGAGCACTACCAGGACCCGCGGGGACGCCTCGGACGAGGCGGCCACGCTGTCTGCCACTAGCCGGGCGGGGATCTGTACTTCCGCGGGGAAAGCGGCCAGCACGTCTGCTTCGAGGGGCACTATGCACTCCATTGTGTGGGGATCATTCGGTGGAAACCTGAGGCTCCACGGGAGCCACAGAAGGGGGTATATGTAAGATGTCAGACATCTTATATCTGGGTGCTAGTGTGGCATATGGCACAACGGCGCGCAAGTAGACTTGGCCATCAGGAGCACGCCATCAGGCATAGCATGACGCTGGACGGGGAGAATTGGCTAGGAAATCGCTGGTCGGCGTAGTGGCCGACGAACTGCTGGACCGGATCATTGCCGGCGAGTTTCCGCCCGGTGCGAGCGTCCCCGGCGAACTTGAGCTCAGCTCCCGGCACGAAGTCAGCCGAATGACCGTGCGCGAGGCCATGAAAACCCTTGAAGCCCAGCGGATTCTCAGCGTGGAGCGAGGCCGCGGCACGTTCGTGAACCCGCTCAACCGCTGGGGCTCCCTGGATGCCGTGCTGCGGGCAGCCTCGGAGGGCAAAAACGACGCGTCGGCCGCCATCCAGCTCATTGAGCTGCGCCGAATGCTGGAAACGGGCGCCTGCGAACTGGCCGCCGGGCGGATGGCGGATTCCGACATCCTGGCCCTCCGCGCGCAGGTCGATAAGATGCGGCTGGCGCACGAGAACAACGATCTGGCGGCGTTCGTCGAGGCGGACCTCGCCTTTCACGACCTCATCCTGCAGGCGTCGGATAACGTGTTCGTCGCCGTATTGTTCGAGCCCCTGCACCGCGTGCTGGAAAAGCGGCGGACGGAAACGTCCAAGGTCCCGGAGATCCAGGAGCACGCCATCGGGCACCACCAGAGCATCGCGGATGCCCTGGCCTCACGCGACCCGCACCGCGCCCGCGACGCCATGGACGCCCACATGCAGCAGACCCTCGACGACCTGAAGACCTTTGTCCTGGCCGAAGGGCCCGCCTGACGCGAAACCGCAAGGCTTGGTGCGCCCGGGCGCGCGGGCCGTGCCGGGCGTGCTTGGCCGGGCGCGCTTGGCCTGATGCGCGGCTCAGGCGAGCGAGAGGAAGAGCTTCTCGAGTTCGGCCCGGTCCACGCTGGGGTCTTCCTGCTGCATGCAGTGCTGCAGGCCCGTGGCGATGATGGAGAATCCCGCCTTGTCCAGGGCGCTCGAGACGGCCGCCAGCTGGGTCACGACGCTCTTGCAGTCACGGCCCTCCTCGATCATCCTGGTGACTGCCGCGAGCTGCCCCTGGGCGCGGCGAAGCCTATTGACGACAGGCTTCATGTCGGTGGGATCGAGTTCCATTGGTTCCTCCGGTTCGATGCGTCGGGTCATCATTATACCCCCCTGAGTATTTTCGCCCCCTTGTCGCAGACCCCGTGGGGGCGGCGGCGAAAGCGTCCACGGTGCCTCACTAGGGGCATAAGTACCTAGCGCGGCATGGAATATCGGCGTATTGGTGGTGATGTGAACGCCGCCAGGTTCCTCGAGCCGGACGCCGGCCATACCGGCGCCAATATCCCCGCCGCGGGGCCGTGGCATTCAGGGGATCGGGGCTCCGCACGAGGGCATCCCGGCGCCCGGCGTTCCCGGCCCTGGAGCCGGTACGTCGCCTTGGGAGATTCGTTCACGGCAGGCGTCGGCGACCCGGAACCGCTGAGCCCCGGCGGCATGCGGGGGTGGGCGGACCGCATTGCCGAGGAACTCGGTGAGGGCCGCGGCGAGTTCGGGTACGCCAACCTCGCCATCAGCGGCCTGGTTCTGCGCGAAATCCTCGACCAGCAACTCGGACCGGCCCTGAGCCTGAAGCCGGATCTCATCACCCTCTCGGCCGGCGGGAACGATCTCGTGTTCCATCGCGGCGATCCGGACCGGATGGCGGCCGCCCTCGACGAGGCTGTGGCAGTACTCTCGGCCACCGGGGCCACGGTGGTCCTGTTCACCGGGCCGGACTGGGGCGAGACCGCCGTGTTCGGGCACATCCGGGGGAAGGTCGCGGTATTCAACGAGCACCTCCGTGTCATTGCCGCCCGGCACGATGTCCTTATCGCTGACCTGTGGGCACTGCGGCAACTGAGCGATCCGCGGATGTGGGATCCGGACCGCCTGCACTTTTCGCCGCTGGGACACCACACCATTGCAGCCATGGTCCTGGACACGCTCAACGTGCCACACCGCCTGCGGCCGCTGGAGCCCAAGCCCATGCCGCCGGGCAACTGGCGGGAGGCCCGCGCCGGTGACCTGGCCTGGGTGGCGCACTACATGCTGCCCTGGATGGTGAGCCGGATCAGGCCGCGGGCAGACACTCTGCCCCGGCAGGCCAAACGCCCGCTGCCCGGACCCCCTCCCGGGGTCCCCGGCTCCGGTCCCAAACCCCTAGTCCGGCCGGGTTCAGTCGGCTAGTCTGCAGGAACGGCCCGCAGCCGGGCATCGATGGCGATCACGAGGAGCGAAGTTGTCTAATCACACTTACAGCATTTCTGAAATTGTCGGAACCTCGAACGAGGGCGTCGATGCAGCCGTCCGGAACGGCGTCGCCGAGGCCGCCAAGACCCTCCGGAACCTAGATTGGTTCGAAGTCAAGGAGATCCGCGGCCACCTTGAAAACGGGCAGGTAGCCGACTGGCAGGTCACCATCAAGCTCGGGTTCCGCCTGGAGCGCTGACGCCAGCCTCCGGAGCGACGGCGGCACGCAGTTGGAGCAACGGCGCCCGCCTTCGGAGGAAACCCGCAATGCGTCAGGGCGGAGGAGGTCAGGACGGAGAGGAACGCGTTATGCGCTACACGCACCTTGGCCGCTCCGGTCTGACAGTCTCGCGTCTGTGCCTGGGGACCATGAACTTTGGTCCGCAGACCGAGGAGAGGCAGGCCTTCACCATCCTGGACGCGGCGCAGGCCGCCGGCATCAATTTCGTCGATACCGCCAACGTGTACGGCGGCTCGAGCCACCGCGGCTGGACCGAGGAAATACTCGGCCGCTGGTTTGCCCAAGGAGGCGAGCGCCGTGAGCGCACGGTGCTCGCCACCAAACTGTTCGGCACCATGACGGACCGGCCCAACGAGGCCAAGCTCTCGGCCTTGCATATCCGCCGGGCGCTCGATGCCAGCCTGAAGCGGCTGCAGACGGACTACATCGATCTCTACCAGTTCCATCATGTGGACCGGAACACTCCCTGGGAGGAGATCTGGCAGGCCATCGAGGTCGCCGTCAGGCAAGGCAAGATCCTGTACTCCGGCAGCAGTAACTTCGCCGGGTGGCACATCGCCCGGGCCCAGGAAATCGCCGCCCGCCGCAACTACAACGGGCTGGTCAGCGAACAGTCGATCTACAACCTGCTGACCCGGGACGCGGAACGGGAAGTCATCCCTGCCGCCCAGCAGTACGGCCTGGGGATCCTGCCATGGTCGCCGCTGCACGGCGGCCTGCTGGGCGGCGTGTTGAAGAAGGACGGCGACGGCGTCCGGCGCGTCGCCGGTCGCGCCCTCGAGGCGCTCAAATCGCACCAGAAACAGATCAGGCGGTACGAGGACTTCGCCGCCGAGCTGGGTCAGGAACCGGGGGACGTGGCGCTCGCGTGGCTGCTCCACCAGCCGGCAGTCACCGCTCCGATCATCGGCCCGCGGACCCCCGAGCAGCTCGAGGCCGCCATCAGGGCGCACAAGTTGAAGCTCGACGCCGACGCGCTCAAGCGCCTGGACGAGATCTTCCCGGGCCATCGCACGGCACCGGAAGACTACGCGTGGTAGGCCCCGGCCGGCGTCGGGCCTGCCAAACGCACAATGAAAACACGAACATTTGAACCGTGAATATTTGAGCCGTGACCATTCGAACCGGTGAATTTTCGAACGGTGAACAGCTGAACGAATGACAACGAAACAACGCCTGTACGCGGCGTGAACTCCCGTGAATCACCCGGCCACATTGTTGCTGTTTTGGCACCCCGCCTGACAAACCCACAGGTAGCCGGGTGGCTCTTTGATACTAAGCATGATTAGTATTGAGGTAGAAGGATGAAGCGCACCCGGCGATCCGGGTGCCTCCTCAATGAAAGAAGAAGGAACGAAAAAATGGGTTTTCTCGCATTTCTGATTCTGGGCCTCATCGCCGGAGCAATCGCTAAGGCCATCCTCCCGGGACGTCAGGGCGGTGGCATCATCATCACTCTGATCCTCGGCGTCGTCGGCGCCCTCCTCGGTGGATTCATCGGCAGCGCACTGTTCGGCGTGGGAATCAACGAGTTCTTCTCGCTGTCCACTTGGCTGCTGGCCATCGGCGGTGCGATCATCGTCCTGCTCGTTTACGGCATGATCAGCAAGCGCTCAGTTCGCTAACACAGCGACTGGCCGGAAACCGGTCCCGGGATATTCCCGGGGCCGGTTTTTTGCATTACTTTGACAGGCAAGGGTGGCCTGCGGGCCCCAAGAGTCAGCCCCGCCATCCACTGTTTAGGGACTGTTCAGAAACGTCTACTTTTCACCAACGTCAGGGAGCAGGAGCACAGCATGAAAGGCAAACTTCTTTTCGGCATCGGAGTGGCAGCAGGATATGTCCTGGGATCAAGGTCCGGCCGCGCCGCCTATGACAAGCTCAAAGCCTGCAGCGAAGAACTGTGGCGCAGCAAGCCGGTCCAGGACAAGGTGGCCGCGGCAGCCGAAACAATCAAGGACAAGGCCCCTGAGGTCTCCGAGCAGCTCGGCGAGGCCGCCCGCCGCGCGGGTACTGTCATCGGCTCCGCCGTTCACCGCGATGCCGGTCACGGGAGCACCGCCGCCACGCCCGCAACAGCCACACACGGAACAGCCACGCCTGGAACACCCCTGTCCGCGGCCGGCGATGTCGACTCCGACCCTGCCCTCACCGACCAGGACGGCCAGGACTGGTCCGACGAGGGCGGCGCCACCCCGGCCGGTCCCGCTACCAACGTGGACGGGGACAAACTGCCCTAGGCGGTATCCGCAGTGACCGCCGGAGCCGCCCACGGCAGCTACTGTCCGTCGGCAGGCACCAGCGCGCCGGCCACCACCGTAGCCCCCAGCTCCTCCGAGCGCAGCACGCGGGCCGCCAGCCCGTGCCTGCGAAAAATTCCGGCCGTCTGGGCGGCCTGCCGGCGGCTGGTCTCTATCAGCACGTGGCCGCCGGGCATCAGCCACTCCCGAGCGCCGGCGGCGACCCGGCGCTGCACCTCCAGTCCGTCAGCGCCGCCGTCGAGGCAGGCCCGCGGCTCATGCACACGCGCCTCCTGCGGCATGGTTTCAATGTCCGCGGAGGGCACGTAGGGGGCGTTGACGGCCAACAAACGGACGCGGCCCCGGAGCCCCGGCGGTAGCGGAGCATAGAGATCGCCTTCGTGGACCTCCCCGCCCAGTGGCAGGACGTTGGTGCGCGCGCACGCCACGGCCGTGGGATCGATATCCGCGCAGTGCAGTTCGATAGCGCGCTGCAGTTCGACAGCGCAGTGGAGCTCGGCAGCGCAGTGGAGTTGGGCGGGGCCGGCGAGCGCGGCCAGCGCCGCGCCGACAGCCCCGGACCCGCAGCAGAGATCGACGACGACGGGTGCCGGGCGGCCCGCACCCGGCACCATGCGCCACGCGTCCAGCAGCGCGGCGGCCTGCCGGACGAGGAATTCCGTCCGCCGCCGCGGCACAAATACCCCGCTGGCGACGGCGATGCGGAGTCCGCAGAATTCCGCCCAGCCGAGAATGTGTTCAAGGGGAAGGCCGGCAACCCTCCGGGCGGCCATCGCCTCGAGTGCGGCCGGCGTCGGGGCTGCGTCGATCATGAGGCGGGCTTCGTCTTCGGCAAACACGCAGCCGGCGGCACGGAGCCTGGCCGTGAGGGTCTCGTGCGTGGAAAGATGGCGGATTACTGCCATGGGAGCGCCTTTCGGTCTGGTGTCAGACGCCCTCACCGTGAGCTGGCCGCAGCCGGCACTGCTGGGAGGGCACCCCTTCTGGACTTGCGTGAACGGGACCCACCTCCTTTTGCTGCAGCTGCGCGGACTCCCCCATGCTACCGAAGGCGCGGGATCCCCAGGGGATAGGGCCCACGGGCACGTTCCGGGGGGTTCGCGACGGTTGTTGGTTCCGGGGGGTTCGCGACGGTTGTTGGTTCCGGGGGGTTCGCGACGGTTGTTGGTTCCGGGGGGTTCGCGACGGTTGTTCGACGGTTGTTTGCTGAGGTGCCGCGCCGCAGCAGGGCCGGCTGGCAGGATGTCAGCATGGACTCCATCCCTGCAAACGACCTCATCTGGACCGGCTCCTATACGGCAGACTCTGGCGGCAGCGGCGCGGGGATCGGCGCGGTTGCCGCGGCGGCCGACGGCACCCTGCACTGGCTCGGAGTAGCGGCCGCGGCCGACTCACCGTCCTTCCTGGCGGTCCACCCCACACTGCCCGTGGTCTACGCCGTGGCCGAGCACGCCGGGACTGTCCGGGCCTACCGCCGGGCCGGCACGTTTGGCCTGGAGCCCGCGGGCCCCGCATGGCCGGCTGGGGACGCGGCCTGCCATGTCGCCGTCGAGCCTTCCGGCCGCTTCCTCGTGGTCTGCTGCTGGGGCGACGGCCAGGTGCTGTTCTATGAGCTCGACGCCGACGGCGGCATCATGGACCGGACCGCCGCCGCCGAATCGCGCGACCCCTACGGTGACGTTCCCGACGGCGGCGCCGCCGAACGACAAGAGCGGCCCAGCCGCGCGCATGCCGCGCTCATGCTGGCCGACGGCCGGGTGATGACCACCGATCTCGGCCACGATCTCCTGCGGATCTGGAATGTCCGCTCCGGACCGGGGCGGGCTTCGGGGCCGGTTCTGGATCATGAGGTGGTCCTGCCGCGGGGCAGCGGCCCCAGGCACCTGGTCCAGCACCCGGGCGGCAACGTCTTTGTGGTGACCGAGTATTCAATTGAGGTGGCCGTGGCCGTGCTGTCGCCGGGCGCCGGGGACTTCCGGCTCGGTTTCGTCGGGCCGGCCACCGCCGGTGGGGCGCTGGCTGGAGACTCGGCAGCCGAGATCGCGTTGGCAGCCGGCGGCAGGCACGCCTACGTGGGCGTCCGCGGCTCGAACCGGGTCAGCGTGCTGGAGGTCGAGGCCGGAGGCGCGGCGCTGCACCCGGTGGCCGATGTCCCCAGCGGCGGCAACTGGCCCCGGCACCACCTGGTCCGCGACGGGTCGTTGCACGTCGCCCACGAACGCTCCGGCGACGTCGTCACGTTTGTCTTGGACGCCGAATCAGGGCTGCCGGGAGTCCCCGCGGACCGGCTGCACGTGACCTCGCCCACCGCGCTGGTGCCTGCCCGGCCCCGGCTCTCAGCGCGAGACTGAGGGGCTGACGCCCGCGTGGCCCCGTTCAAGACCGTCCCGCTGGAAAGCGCCGTCCAGCTGGAAGCCGCAGTCGCAGCGCCACACGGCTGGCAGGGTCAAGGATGGGTCGGCGGGCCCGAACGAGTACGAGGACATGGCGACCGGCTCCGGCGAGCGCCACTCCATGGGGGCACCGCAGTGCAGCGGGGCCCAAGGAGAGGGAACCGACAGAACCGTCCCCAAGTGCCCGGTCTGGGTTGCGGATTCAGCCACGGCGCCTACTCTCGTTGAGATCAAAAACCAAGTAGTAAGCATACATATAAGTAGTTGAACGAGCTAGTTGCGCTGCTCGTCGCCAAGGGCCGCGCTCATCCGGCGCAGAAACGTGATGACCGCCCGGGCGTCCTCAGTGCTCATGGACTCGGCCACCTCCATCATCCGCTGGTGCATGTGGCCGAGCGTGGCGCGGACCTCGGAATCCGTCGCCACCGTCGGGACGATCACGAGCGAGCGCCGGTCGGTCGGGTGCGGCTCGCGCCGGACGTGCCCGCTGGCCACCAGCCGGTCGATCAGGGACGTGGTGGAGGCAGTGGTGATGCCCAGGACCCTGCTGAGATCCTTCGGCCCCGCCTGCTGGCCGGTCGCAGCGGCCCGCAGCAGGTAGCGCAGGGCCAGCAGGTCCGTCTCACCCATCCCCATCGAATCGCGGGTGGACCGTCTGGTCGCCACCTCCGCGATCCGGTAGTCGCGGAGAGCCTGCAGAAGGGCCGCAGGGGTGTCCAGGCTGCCATCCGGGCCATACCAATATCCGGAGGCGCCGTGGGAGTCCATCCGCCAAGCGTAGCCGAACTGGTAACTAGCCAGCCGTACAATCCGGCCGCCCGCGGCGGGCACAAAAAACCCCGGCCTCCTGTTGCCAGGAAACCGGGGAATTTCCACTCTTCTCTAAAAGAGTGGGCCCTGTGGGGATCGAACCCACGACCCACGGATTAAAAGTCCGATGCTCTACCAACTGAGCTAAAGGCCCCAGCCGAGGCTCCGCACCAGCGGATAAATCCACTGCTGCGGTGCGTTTCAGCCCAGTCCATTTCTGGACGTTAACACTGTACCCCAGACCTGGACCGGCTTTTTCACATTCCCCGGGACCGGCGTCGTCGGTCACCGGCGTCACCGGCAGCAGCCCCGGCCGATCCTCGATTCCCTTGCGGCACTGGAGTAGCGTGGGGGCATGAGCGAGCAAGCAGGATCAAGCGCCACCGGCCCGCGGCACCACAAGCCCAAGCCCTTCGCGCCGATCGACTTTGAGCCCTTCGCCGGCGGGGCCGATCCCGCCCGCGTCTCGGAAGCGGCCCATCTGGCCGCGCAGGCGCTGGTGCGCCGCGGCCGCGACAGCGACGACCCCAAAGTCACCAAACGGCTCGTGAAACTGGCCGATGAGCAGGGACTGGAAGCGATTGCCGAAATGTGGGCCGAAAGCCCCGCCCGGTCCCTCCCCGGCGCCCTGTGGCGCCTGTACGCGCTGCGGGCCGCCACCATTCAGGATCCCGAGCGGATCTCCGTCTACTTCAAGGCGGGCAAGGACACGGCCCAGGTTTCGCATGTGGTGGCCGGCGCCGCCGAACCGCCCGGCGCGGATGAGATGAAGTCCATGGCGGATGCCATTCTCTCCGGGGCGTTCGACGGCGAATTCGACGTCGCACTGGAACGTTCTGCCGCATTCTGCCGCGTGGTGGCCCTCGGCCAGGCGACGCTTGCCGACAATGCCGAGTACAGCAACGAAAACCACGCCAGCAAGCTCACCCGCAACTCGCATCTTCTGGTCAAGACTGCGGAGGACCTCGAGCACGCTGCCAATGCGTGGCGGCTGGGCGAGCTGGACTAAATGGCTGGCCGACCGGGGGCCGGTGACGCCCGAATGAGGGGGAGAAACCACCCCCGACACGCACGGCAGGGGCAGGCTGTCAATGTTGACTTGCAGGAACCTACGTAGAAAACTGAAAGCGGTGCCGAACCGCGAAACCCCCGGGCTTCAACATTTAGCCGCCTAGAGCGGCCTACCGCCGAGAGGCGTATCCGGTTCGGCACCATTTTCATGTCCTTTGTGCCTCCGGCTTTAGCTGCCCTTTTTAGCTGCCTCTGCAGCTTGGCCGCTGACTGCGCCGTCACACGCCGCGTCCGGCCGGTCCGGGCCGGAAGCTGACGGTAAAGTAATGCGCATGCGCAGGTCGTCGTCAAGTCACACGGCCGGCCGACTCCACCCGCGAGCCCCTCTTCGGAAGACCGGTACCACGTGAAGCTGCGCCTGTTCCCTCAGGAGTCCGCCGGACTGAACCTGCTCTCCCAAATGGCGCGCCAGATCGTGCTGGCGACCGGGACCCTCTCGGAGATCCTCGGCGCCCCGGCCAGTGAGCATGCCCGGCTCGTGGAAGACATGCACAACCATGAGGCCAAATCGGCGGAGCTGCACTTTGCCCTCCTGACCCATATGCGGACCAGCTTCGTAAACCCGCTGCCCCGCGAGGACATGTACACGCTGTCCCGTTTCCTCAACGAGGCCATGGAGAAGCTCGACGCCGCCGCCGAGCTCGTGTCCCTCTACAAGCTCGAGCGGCTGTCCAAACGCGCCGCGGACCAGCTGGAAATCATCAGCCGCCAGGCCGAACTCACGGTCGATGCCATGCGGAAGCTGAACAATCTGGACGATCTTGAGGACTACTGGATCGAGATCCTGCGGCTGGCCAAACGTGCCGAACGCACGCACCGGGTCTGGGTGGCGGACATGCTCCACGAGATGAAGGCGATGCAATACGCGCGTAACCGTGACGTCGCGAACCAGCTCGTGGAAGTCACGAAGGACATGCGCCGGATCGCCACGCAGGTGGGCAGCATTATCGTCAAGGAATCCTGACGTGATCATGTTCTTCCTGGCCCTGGTGCTGCTCTGCGCCGGGGCCTACGCCTTTCTCAACGGCTTCAGGGACGCGTCCGCGTCGGTGGCACTGGCCGTGAGGACGCGGGCGTTGACCCCAACGGTGGCGGTGCTGCTGGCAAGCCTTTTCAACTTCATCGGCGCCGGGCTCAGCGCCGCACTGACGCTGGCCGTGAGCCAGGCGTGGCTGTCGCTGCCGCCGGGCACGAACGGCCTGACGATCCTGCTGGCCGGGCTGCTCAGCGCCATCCTCTGGGGCGTGTACATGTGGTGGCGCGGCATCCCGGCCTCCTCCACACATGCCCTGGTCGGTGGGCTCGTCGGGGCGGGGGTCGCGAGCGTCGCCGTCGGCGGTAACCCCGTCACGGGCGTTGACGCCTCGCTCCTGTCCCAGGTGGTGCTACCGCTGTTGGTCTCACCGGTGATCGCCTATGTCGGGTCTTACCTGCTGGTCTGGCCTGCCAGCTGGGCCGCCCGCTATACGCCGCCCAACGTCGTCAACACCCGCTCCCGCAGGGCCCAGGCCATTGCTGCCGGTGCTGTCGCCTTCGGTCACGGGCTACAGGACGGCCAGCGCACCAGCGCGGTGGTGATCCTGGCGCTGCTGGCCGCCGGGCTCTCCGACGGCGGCTCCGTGCCGATGTGGGTGGCCCTGCTGACGGCCCTCTTGTTGTCGGCGGGGACCCTGGCCGGCGGCTGGCGGATTTCCTACACCATCGGCTACCGTCTGACCCGGATCGACCCCCTGCGCGGATTCGTCGCGCAGATGTACACGGCGGTGATGCTGCTCGTGGGCGCGATCGGGCTGCACTGGCCCGTCTCCACCACCCACACGGTGACCGCGGCAACCCTCGGCGCCGGCGCCCACCAGTCTTTCCCGGACACTAATCGCCTGCTGGTGATCCGCATCCTGGCGTTCTGGGTCCTAACCCCAGTTGTCACCGCGGCCGCCGCGTTCGTCCTTCAGTTGGCGCTCTCGCCGGTGGCCGGGCTGTAGGACCGGCTCCTGTAGAGCCGCTCAGCCACCAATCGCGTCGCCTATCCGGGATGTTTCCCTGAATACGACTACATCCCCGTAGTGGTGGGCTATTTCGATTACGGCCGGATTGTCCCTTATCGGGATATCCGGTCGTCCAAGGACTCCAACTACTACTGCGTCCAAGGCTGTGTTTAGGCCTACCGACTGGATGGCCTCCTGGCCCTTCCCCATGTACTTCTTTACGAGGATGTCCTTTACCGAATCGAGTTCGGACCAGGACCACTGGGCCTCCACCAGGACGATCTGCCTGTGGCCCGGATCCAGCTTCTTCGCCAGCTCTTCGAGCTCTTTGGCGGCGGCGTCGGAAGGCCTGGCAACCCCCACGAACAGCTTGGAGGAGTCCACAGAGAAGTAGGCCCCTGAAAAGGTGTCCGGGTGCGCGGTGACGTAAAGGTTGACCTTGTCCGCCATACCGCTCAGCTCGCCACTGGCCGATCCGGTGTAGGCAGGATCGGTGACGATGCGGACCGGCTTCTGCGCCTGGGCCGTTTCGGTCGGAGTTTGCAGTCCCGGTTGGGCGTCGGCTCCTGGAATACCGCACGCAGCCAGACTTAAAGCCACGCCCAGAACAGCCGCCAGCGAGGGCTTGGAGAGATCTTTCACCTGCGCGCCCTTCAACGAATCCCTACGCCGAACTATTCGCCCGCCCGTGGAGTGTGTCAAGGAAATGGGCGGGGTCCGGGTGCTAGGAAGCGTCGCGGGTTATCCGAAGCGGCCGGAAACGTAGTCCTCGGTGGCCTTCTCGGTCGGGTTGCTGAAGATCGTCGGGGTGTCGCCGAACTCGATCAGCTTGCCCGGCTTGCCGGTACCGGCAATGTTGAAGAAGGCCGTTTTGTCCGACACGCGGGCCGCCTGCTGCATATTGTGGGTCACGATCACCACCGTGTACTGGTCCTTGAGCTCGTTGATGAGGTCCTCAATGGCCAGCGTCGAGATCGGGTCCAGGGCGGAGCAGGGCTCGTCCATGAGGATCACCTGGGGCTCAACGGCTATCGCGCGGGCAATGCACAGGCGCTGCTGCTGGCCACCGGAGAGTCCGGAGCCGGGCTTGCCCAGACGGTCCTTGACCTCGTTCCACAGGTTCGCCCCTTGCAGGGAACGCTCCACCAGGACATCGGCCTCGCCCTTGGAGATCTTCGTGTTGTTCAGCTTCACGCCGGCCAGCACGTTGTCCCGGATGGACATGGTGGGGAACGGGTTGGGGCGCTGGAACACCATGCCGATCTGGGAACGGACCGTCACCGGGTCAACGCCGGGGCCGTACAGGTTGTCACCGTCCAGCAGCACCTCGCCTTCAACCCGCGCACCGGGGATGACCTCGTGCATGCGGTTCAGGGTGCGCAGGAAGGTGGACTTGCCGCAGCCTGAGGGGCCGATGAAGGCCGTGACCGACTTGGCCTCGATGTTGATGTTGACGTCTTCGACGGCCAGGAATTTGCTGTAGTAGACGTTCAGGTCCTTGACGTCGATGCGCTTAGACATGGTGTTCCTTCACTTGCTGGAGGTATGGGCGACGGGGCGCGGCGGTGGCCTAGCGGCCTGTCTTGGGGGCGAACATGCGGGCAATCAGGCGGGCGCCAAGATTGAGCAGCATCACCAGGATGATGAGCACCAGGGCCGCGCCCCAGGCCCGCTGGGAGGACGGATCCGGGTTGGACGGTGAGGTCGGGTTCAGGATCTGGGTATAGATGAACGTCGGCAACGAGGCCATCCAGCCGCTGAACACGTTGGTGTTGATGGTGGTCGCGAATCCGGCGGTGACCAGAATCGGCGCGGTTTCGCCGATCACGCGGGCGATCGCCAGGGTGATGCCGGACGCGATGCCGGAGATCGCCGTCGGGAGAACCACTTTGAGGATGGTCCGCCACTTGCGGACGCCGAGGGCGTAGGCGGCCTCGCGGAGTTCGTTGGGCACGATCTTGAGCATTTCCTCGCTGGAGCGGACCACCACCGGGATCATCAGGACCGAGAGTGCGACGGCGGCAACGGCGCCCGTCTTGGTGCCCGGACCGACCAACGCGAAGAAGGCGGCGGCGGCGAAGAGGCCAGCGACAATCGAGGGAATGCCGGTCATGACATCCACGAAGAAGGTGATGGCCCGGGCCAGTGCGCGGTCCTCGCCGTACTCCACGAGGTAAATCGCGGTCAGCAGGCCCACCGGGACCGAGATGATGGTGGCGAGCACCGTGATCAGCAGTGTGCCCATGAGTGCGTGGTAGATGCCGCCCAGCAGGGGGGCGCCTTCCTCGACGGTCTTGTTATCGAAGGCGCCGGTGACGCCGTTCATGGAGGTGGTGAGGAAGCCGGGGTCCAGGAGCCCGGGGAGCCCGTTGACCAGCACGGTCCAGATCACCGAGAACAGGGGCAGCAGGGCAACCAGGAAGGCTCCCACCACCAGGCACGTGGCCAACTTGTCCTTGGCCTTGCGGGCGCCTTCCACAACCAGGCTCCAGCCCACCAGGCCGGCGGCGAAGAGGATGGCGGAGACGATCCCCCAGCCGAAGGCGTTGAAGCCGATCAGGGCCAGGATCGCGGCGCCGAGGACCAAGGCAACGGCCAGGACGATGTACGGCGCGGCCTTGGGCAACTGGCCCTTGGTCAGTGCCGAACGCTTGCGTACCGGGGTCAGGGTGGAGGTCATTTAGTTGGCTCCCGAGAATTCTTTGTGCCGGGTGATGATCCCGCGGGCGATCATGTTCACGCCGAGGGTGATGACGAACAGCACCAGGCCGGCGGCGATCAGCGTGCTGACCTTGAGTCCGCTGGCCTCGGGGAAGTTCAGGGCGATTTCGGCGGCGATGGTCTGGTTGCCGCTCTGGATCAGGCTGGCTGTGAGGGCTCCGGAGGAAAGGACCAGCGCCACTGCCATCGTCTCACCGAGGGCACGGCCGAGTCCCAGCATCACGGCGCTGATGATGCCGGGCCGGCCGAACGGCAGCACGGTCATCCGGATCATTTCCCAGCGGGTGGCGCCGAGCGCCAGCGCGGCCTCTTCGTGCAGCTTGGGGGTCTGCAGGAAGATTTCGCGGCTCAGGGAGGTGATGATCGGCAGGACCATGACGGCCAGCACGATCCCGGCCGTGAGGATGGTCTTGCCGGTGGCGGAGGCGGGACCTTGGAAGATCGGCAGCCAGCCCATGTTGTTGGCCAGCCAGTTATAGGCCGGGGAGATTTCCTTGGCCAGGAACGCAACGCCCCAGGCGCCATAGACCACGGACGGGATGGCGGCGAGCAGGTCAATGACGTAGCCCAGGCCGGAGGCGAGCTTGCGCGGTGCGAAGTGCGAGATGAACAGCGCCACTCCGATGGCGATCGGCGTCGCGATCGCGAGTGCGATCACGGCGGCGATGAGGGTGCCGATAACGAGCGGCCAGATGTAGGTAAGGAATCCTTCGCCGCCCTGGATCTTGTCCGGCGAGGCCACGAGGGCCGGGAAAGCCTGGATGACAAGAAACAGTGCCACGCCGAAGAGCACGACGAGGATCAGACACCCTGCCGCCAGGGCGGCAGCGGAAAAGACTTTGTCACCGGTGTGGCCCGCGCCCCGGGACTTGGTCAGGGAGGTGGTGGTCACTTCACGGTCCTTCGGTTTGGATGGGGATCCGGGTGCCGGTTGCGGAGGCCTCCGCGGCCGGGGTCCGGCAAATCTTGATGGTTGGAACAAAATGCATTGGTTCCCTGCCCCGGTTGGCGATCTGCGATCGCTTTCCCGGGACAGGGAACCTTGGTCAGGCTCGTGTTTCCACTATGCCTCGCGGTGCAGCGTATCCCTAGGCCTTGGCCTTGACGGCCTCGAGGGCTGTCTTTACCTTGTCCTGGAGGGTCTTGGACAGCGGCGCCGACTTGGCGGAGTCGGCCGCGGCCTTCTGCCCGGCGTCGGAAGCTGCGTAGGTGACAAAAGCCTTGACCAGGTCAGCAGTGGCCTTCGTGTCGTAGCTGGTGCAGACGATGTGGTAGGACACCAGGACGATCGGGTAGGCGCCGGCGACCGTGGTCTTGCGGTCCAGCTTGATGGCGAGGTCGTTGGCGTTGCGGCCTTCAACCGGCTTGCCCTGGTCGACTGCCTTGGAAGCAGCCTCGGCGGAGATCTTCGTGAAGGAGTCGCCGACCTTGATCTGAGCGGTGCCGAGCTTACCGCTCACGGCAGAGTCGTCGGCATAGGTCACGGCACCGGAGGTGTCGGTGACGGTCTTGACCACGCCGGAGGTGCCCTTGGCGTTCTCGCCCTTCAGGCTCGCGGGCCAGATTCCGGAAGCCTTGTCGGTCCAAACCTCGGGCGCGACAGCGGACAGGTAGTCCGTGAAGTTGGTGGTGGTGCCGGAGTCATCCGACCGGTTCACCGGGGTGACCTTGAGGTCCGGCAGCTGAACGCCCGGGTTCAGTGCCGCGATGGCGGGGTCGTTCCAGTTGGCGATCTGGCCGCGGAAGATCTTGGCAACGGTGGCAGCGTCGAGCTTCAGGTCCGTGATGCCAGGCAGGTTGAACGCCACGGCGATCGGGGAAATGTAGACCGGGAGGTCGATGGCGCCGTCGGGACCGCACTTGTCCTTGGAGCTGGCGAGCTCCTCGTCCTTGAGGTAGGCATCGGAGCCGGCGAACTGGGCCGAGCCGTCGAGGATCGCCTTGCGTCCGGCGCCGGAACCGTCCGGGGAGTACTGCACGGTTGCACCCGGGTTCGCGGAAGCGAAGTTGGTCTTCCACACATCCATGGCCGCGCCCTGGGCGGTGGAACCGACGCCGGTCAGGGTGCCCGTGACTGCGGGACCAGAGGCGGACGGCGCGGCGGACGAGGGCGTGTTGGTTGCGTTGTCCGAACCGCATGCGGTCAGCGCGAGTGCGCCGACGGCGATAACAGCAATAGCCGCGTTGCGGCCGAAGCGGAGTGCCTTCACTTAGATGTACCCCTTTCAGGGCTTTGCGTGCCGGGCCGGAGATGGCCAGCAGGGATGCGTACGGGTTTGTACCTTTACCGACCGTAGGCGGCCCAGGTGAAGAGAATTGCGGACCAAAGTGAACAGCCGGTTAACGACGCCGGGCTATTGGCTTACATCTGCCGGGCACCCATTGTGTTCTGTGCGTCACAGTCGTATCGCCCCCAGCCGTGAACGCCCGCCCCCGGGCAGCAAATAGACTGGAGCGCATGGCCTCCGCGACTGGACTCTCCGCAAGCGCACGATTCCTGCGCGTCCGGGTCCGCACCGGCTTTGTCCGGAGCCGCAACTCACTGGGCCCGGCCATCCAGATGACCGCCTGCGCGGTCAGCGCCTACGCGTTCGCCGAATACGTCCTGGGCCACTCCGGACCGTTGTTTGCGGCCACGTCATCCCTCATTGCCCTCGGCTTTTCCCGCGACCCCAGGCTGCGCCGCGTCATCGAGGTGGGCCTGGGCTGCACGCTCGGAATCGTGGTCGGGGACCTGCTGCTGCACTGGCTGGGCTCCGGAATCTGGCAGGCCGCCGTCGTCCTGCTGTTCTCCATCCTGCTGGCCAGGTTCCTGGACAGCGGGACCATCTTCACTACCCAGCTGGGCCTGCAGTCAGTGCTCGTGGTGCTCCTGCCCGCGCCGGTGGGCGGTCCCTTCACCCGCAGCATCGACGCCGTGGTGGGCCTGGTGTTCGCCCTCCTGATGACCGTCCTCGTTCCCAAGGACCCCCGGCGTGAACCGCGCAGCGATGTCAAGAAGCTCCTGCATGAGCTCGCCGAAGTGCTGCGGGAATGCGCTTCGGCGCTGACCTACAGCGACTCCACCCAGGCCTGGCATGCCCTGATCCGGGGGCGGAACTGCCAGCCCCTCGTCGACGCCATGCGGCAGTCCCTGCGTGCCTCCGCCGAGGTGGCCACACTGGCCCCCGCCTACCGGCGGCACCGGGAAGAGCTGGACCAGATGGAGCAGTCGCTGGACTACATCGACCTCGCACTGCGCAACAGCCGGGTCTTTGCGCGCCGCCTGACCAGCGCCATCAATCATGCGGCGCTCTCGGACGAGGCCACCCAGAACATCGCCGAGGTCCTCCAGGACACGGCGGCCGCCGTCGACGAGCTCTCGCTGGGCCTGGCGGAAGTCCACGACGGCGCCCGCCGCGCCCACCTGCGGACAGCCCGGACCGAGCTGCGGGAGATCGCCGTCCGCCTGCATCCGCGGATGCTGGACGTCCAGCTGCTCGAGGGCGAAACGGTGGTCATGCTGTTCCGCCCGCTCATGGTGGACCTGCTCGAGGCCGCCGGCGTGGATTCCAAGGAAGCCCGGGACATCCTTCCCCCGCTGTAACTGCCATGGCAGATGCCGTCTGAGCGCCGCTGACCCCGCTGGCGCCCCTGGTTGTCGCTAGCCACCGATAGTGTGGACCAATGGCTACGAAGACTTCCCGGGGGCCGAAGGCACCGGGCTACAAATGCGCCGAATGCGGCTGGACGACTGCCAAGTGGGTGGGCCGCTGCGGCGAGTGCCAGGCGTGGGGCAGCGTGGAGGAGACCGGCAACGCCGTCGCCCGGACGACGGCGGCCACGACGGTTCTGGAACCGGCCCGCCGGATCGCCGACGTCGACGCCACCACTGCCGCGTTCCTGCCCACCGGCGTGGACGAACTCGACCGCGTGCTCGGCGGCGGGCTGGTGCCCGGCGCCGTCATCCTCCTGGCGGGCGAACCCGGGGTGGGCAAGTCCACACTGCTGCTGGATGTCGCGGCCAAGTTCGCCCGCACTGCGCAGGACGTCCTCTACATCACCGGCGAGGAATCCGCGGCCCAGGTCAAGCTCCGCGCGGACCGGATCGACGCCGTCGCCGAATCCTTGTATCTGTCCGCCGAAACGGACCTCGGGCAGGCCCTGGGTCAGGTGGAGAAGCTGGAACCGCGGCTCCTGGTGGTGGACTCCGTGCAGACCCTCAGCAGCGCCGATGTCGAGGGCAGCGCCGGCGGCGTGTCCCAGGTGCGCGAGGTCGCGGCATCCCTGATCGCCGCGGCCAAGCGCCGCAACATGACCACGCTGCTGGTCGGACACGTGACCAAGGACGGCTCCATCGCCGGGCCCCGGCTGCTGGAGCACCTTGTGGACGTCGTTTGCCAGTTCGAGGGCGAACGGCACTCGCGGCTGCGGCTGCTGCGCGCCGTCAAGAACCGCTACGGACCCACCGACGACGTCGGCTGCTTCGATTTGAATGAAGACGGCATCGAGGGCCTCGCCGATCCCAGCGGACTGTTCGTCTCCCGGACCAAGGAGCCCGTTTCGGGAACCTGCATCACGGTCACGCTGGAGGGCCGCCGGCCGTTGCTGGCCGAGGTCCAGGCCCTGCTGGCCGAGAGCGCCAGCTCACAGCCCCGCCGCGCCACCAGCGGACTGGACAGCTCGCGCGTGGCCATGTTGCTGGCCGTCCTGCAGCAGCGCGCCGGCTGCCTGCTCAACAAGGACGACTCCTATGTGGCAACGGTCGGCGGGGTCAAGCTCAGCGAACCCGCCACGGACCTCGCCGTGGCCCTGGCGGTGGCTTCCGCCAAGGCCAAAAAGCCGCTCCCCCAGCGCCTGATCGCCTTCGGCGAGGTGGGCCTGGCAGGCGAAGTCCGTCCCGTGCCCGGCATCAACCAGCGCATCCAGGAGGCACACCGGCTCGGGTTCACCCATGCCGTGGTCCCGGCCAGCCCCAACGGGCACGGACCGGTTCCCGCGGGCTTCTCGGTCCGCGAGGTCGGCCACCTGGCCGAGGCGCTGGGACTGCTGATCAGCTGACGCCCCTGTTTCGCGCAACCCCTTGCGCGCAATACCCCCAGGGGGTATGTTTGTGAGCCTGCAGATGACTGAACATCCTTCAGGAGCACGCACTATGGAACACCGGCACAGCAGCGCAGGCGCGGACCAGGGCATCCGGGCTCAAAGCCCGCACCGGCCGCCTCGCGGAAACCATGCAGCGGGCCCAGCCGTCCCCCCTGCCGCCACCGCAGGCCCCGGCCCTGCCGGGGACGACCACACCGTGCACACCCGCGGCCAGCATGCCGGGCACAGCGTCGCAATGTTCCGGGACAGGTTCTGGCTGACGCTTGCCCTGGCCGTGCCCGTGGTCTTCTTCAGCCCCATGTTCGCGGAGCTCCTGGGCTACGAGCCTCCCGCCTTTCCCGGCTCAGCCTGGATCCCGCCGGTATTCGGCACAGTGATCTTCGTTTACGGCGGCCGACCGTTCCTCACGGGCGGCCTCGCCGAACTGAGGACGCGCAAACCGGGGATGATGCTGCTGATCGCCATGGCCATCAGCGTCGCCTTCATCGCCTCCTGGGTGACCAGCCTCGGCATCGGCGGTTTCGATCTCGACTTCTGGTGGGAGCTGGCGCTGCTGGTCCCCATCATGCTGCTGGGCCACTGGATCGAGATGCGCGCCCTCGGCTCGGCCCAGGGCGCCCTGGACGCGCTGGCGGCGCTGCTGCCCGACGAGGCAGAACGCGTCACAGCCGCCGGCACCGAGACTGTCAGCCTCGCAGAGCTCCGCGCCGGAGACACCATCCTGGTCCGCCCCGGCGGCCGGATGCCGGCCGACGGCACTGTCAGCGGCGGCCAGGCCGACTTCGACGAATCCATGATCACGGGCGAATCGAAAACCGTCCTGCGGGCCCCGGGCGATCCCGTGGTGGCCGGCACCATCGCCACGGACAACTCCGTGCGGGTCAGGGTGTCAGCCATCGGCGAGGACACCGCCCTCGCCGGGATCCGCCGCCTTGTGGCCGAGGCGCAGGCATCCTCCTCCCGCGCCCAGGCCCTGGCAGACCGGGCCGCGGCGTTCCTCTTCTACTTCGCCGCAGGCACCGGCGTCGTGACCTTCATCTTCTGGACCCTGATGGGCAGCGTAGGCGACGCCGTCACCCGCACCGTGACGGTCCTCGTGATCGCCTGCCCCCATGCGCTCGGCCTGGCCATCCCGCTCGTCATCTCTATCTCTACCGAGCGGGCCGCCCGGGCGGGCGTGCTGATCAAGAACCGGATGGCGCTGGAGCGCATGCGGACTGTCGACGTCGTGCTGTTCGACAAGACCGGAACCCTGACCAGGGGCGCGCCGGAGCTCAAGGAGGTCGCCGCCGCAGGCGCGGGAACAGCAACCAGCCAAGACGCCGCCGAGAATACAGTGCTGGGGCTCGCGGCCGGCGTGGAGGCTGACAGCGAACATCCCCTGGCCCGCTCGATCGTTGCCGCCGCCCGGGTACGGGGACTGCCGATACCGGCGGCGGACGGGTTCACCTCGCTGACCGGACGCGGAGTCCGCGCCACGATTGATGGCCGCATGGTCCAGGTGGGCGGCCCAGCCCTGCTCCGCGAGCTCGGATTGCAGGAACCGCCGGCCTTGGCCGCCGCCACCGCCGCCTGGCTGGAGCGTGGGGCCGCGGTGCTCCACGTGGTGGACGGCGGCACGGTCCTGGGCGCTGTCAGCCTCGAGGATGCCGTGCGGCCCGAGTCCTATCAGGCTGTCCGGGCACTCCAGGCACGCGGCATCAAGGTGGCCATGGTCACCGGCGACGCCCGACAAGTGGCGCACGCTGTCGCCGCCGGGCTCGGCATCGATGAAGTGTTCGCCGAGGTCCTCCCCGCCGACAAGGACAAGAAGGTCGCGGAACTGCAGGGCCGCGGACTGAAAGTGGCCATGGTGGGCGACGGCGTCAACGACTCCCCCGCGCTGGCTCGGGCGGAGGTGGGGATCGCGATTGGCGGCGGCACCGACGTGGCAGTGGAATCCGCCGGTGTGGTCCTGGCCGGCAACGATCCGCGCGCAGTGCTGTCGATGCTCAAGCTTTCCAACGCGAGCTACCGGAAGATGTGGCAAAACCTCGTGTGGGCCACCGGATACAACATCATCTCGGTGCCGCTGGCGGCCGGGGTCCTGGCCTTCGCGGGAATCGTCCTCTCCCCCGCCGCGGGCGCCGTGATGATGTCGGCGTCGACCATTGTGGTTGCCCTGAATGCGCAGTTGCTGCGCAGGCTCAAGCTCAACCCGGCCGATCCCGGCTGACCGTAAGGAATTCCCATGCCGGAAACGAACCGCCGCGAATCGTCGTTCGGGGCATCTTATGCCCGCGTGGGTCCGCGGATGGATGCCCGCGGGGCAACGGAGCACCGCCGGCGGCTCGTGGAAGCGGCGCACGGCGCCGTCATCGAAATCGGGGCGGGCTACGGGGCTACGTTCCCGTTCTACCCTTCCGCTGTGTCCCGGGTGCTGGCCCTGGAACCGGACCCCACGCTCCGTGGTCTGGCCCTCGCCGCCGCCAGCACGGCACCGGTGCCTGTCAGCGTGAAAGACGGAGTGGCGGAGGTGGTCCGGGTCCTGCGCCCCGGCGGTTTGCTGCTGTTCTACGAACACGTCCGCTCCGCCCACCGCGTGCTGGCGGCCGCCGAAGACCTGGTCACCCCGCTGTGGAGCCGGGCGGCAGGCGGATGCCACCCGAACCGTGACACCGCCGCCACGATCGCGGCGGCCAACCTCACTGTGCAGCGCCTCGAGCGCTTCGGGTTTTCGGTCCTCCCCGGCAACCCGAGGCTGGCCCACGTCCTTGGCGCGGCGAGCAAGCCCTGAGCCCGCCGCCGGGTGTGACGCTCCTGCCCAGTTACTTCGGCCTGCCGGACCGCTGCGGCGCGGATTTCCGGCGATTCCCGCTGCCGGGGGGACGTCGCGGGCCGGGTAACCGGGCGGGAGCGTCGGACCCGCGGTGGAAGGACACGGCAAAGGGGCGCCTGCCGCGATGGCAGACGCCCCTCCGGTCAATCACTCACGCCAGCCAATCATTCAAGGCCGGTTGGGTCAGTGTGCCTAGGCCTTCTTCGGAGGCAGCGCCAATTTGAAGACCTTGGCCCAGGTGGAGCCGACCTGCTTCAGCAGCGGCCCGGTGGTGTACGGCAGCCCATAGCGCTTGCAGATCTCCTGCACCTTCGGGGCCACTTCGGCGTAGCGGTTCGATGGAAGGTCCGGGAAGAGGTGGTGCTCGATCTGGTGCGAGAGGTTGCCGCTCATCAGGTGCATGAACTTGGACCCGGAGATGTTGGCCGATCCGATCATCTGCCGGACGTACCAGTCGCCGCGGGTTTCGCCTTCGACCATCTCTTCGGTGAAGGTGTCGGTGCCGTCGGGGAAATGCCCGCAGAAAATAATCGCGTGCGCCCAGACGTTCCGGATCGCGTTGGCGGTCAAGGTGCCATACAGGGCCTGCTTGCCCGAGCCGGTCAACATGGCGACGGCCGGTGTGGCGGCATAGTCCTTGGTGAATTGTTTCACGGCCTTGAGCCCCAGCGCCTTGAGGTCCCGGGTCATGGCCTCCTTGCTCTTCTTGCCCTCCTGGTAGTCAGGCAACTCAAGATCGTAGAGGGCGATGCCCCATTCGAAGACTGGCGCCAGGATCGCGTTATACAGCGGATTGCCCAGGTTGAAGGGCTTCCATTCCTGGGACGGGTCCATCCGCAGCAGGTTGTAACCGATGTCATTGTCCTTGCCCACGACGTTCGTCCACCGGTGGTGCAGGTCGTTGTGGGTGTGCTGCCAGGATCGCGTCGGGGTGACGAAGTCCCAGTCCCAGGTGGTGGAGTGGATGTCCGGGTCCCGCATCCAGTCCCACTGGCCGTGCAGGATGTTGTGGCCCAGTTCCATGTTTTCCAGGATCTTGGCGAAGCTGAGCATCGCCGTGCCGGCGACCCAGGCTGCTTTGTGCTTGCTCACCAGAAGGGTGGCGCGGCCGGTGATCTCAAGCCCGCGCTGGACCTTGATCACCCGGCGGATGTACGCCGCGTCGCTGGCGCCGCGCTTGGCGAGGATCTCGTCCTTGATGGCGTCGAGTTCGCGGCCGAGCTCGGCGACCTGCTCGTCAGAGAGGTGCGCCGCCGCGTCCGGACGGACCAGCGGGCTGCCGGACTCCGCTAGGGCACCGGGCCGCGGCTTTACGGCAGCGGACGCTTTGCTTTGCGAAGGGTTGCCCTTGGGAGCTTCCTCGGAAACGTCGGGTTTGTCGGAAACAATCGTCATGCGGTGGTACTCCTTAGAGGTCGAGGTTAACGGGTCCGGCGGCTGCCGAAACACACGTCTGAATTAGTTGGCCGGGCTCGCCATGGACTTCGTCCGTGCGCAGGTCACGAACGTGGCCGGCCCGGAGTGGGATGAGGCAGCTGTGGCAGATGCCCATGCGGCAGCCGCTGGGCATCAGGATGCCGGCGTCCTCGCCGACGTCGAGCAGCGGCGTGTCGCCGTCGGCTTCGATTTCGCGGTCGGAGGCCTCGAACGTGACCAGGCCGCCGTCGTGTCCTTCCCCGCCGGCGAGCTTCGTGCTGAAGCGTTCGATCGTCAGTGAGCCTTCCACGGCCGACGGGGCTTCAGTGGCCTCGGCGGCTTCGGCTTCCCACAGCGTCTCGGCATCGTCGAGGAAGCCTTCCGGGCCGCAAGCGTACGCGGCGCGCTGCCGCCAATCCGGGCACAGCCTGTCCAGGTCGGCGGCGGAGGTGAAGTCCAGCCGGCCTTGCTCGCCGGTAAACCAGTGTGTGACCCGGAAGTTCGGGAACTGGTCGGCGAGCTCCGCGAGCTCTTCATGGAAGATGGTGTCCGCGGCGGTGCGGGCGGTGTGGATCAGGACGACGTCGGAGTCGGGACGGTGCGGGACCAGCGTGCGGATCATCGACATCACGGGTGTGATTCCGCTGCCGGCCGTGAGCATCAGCAGCGGGCGGGGGTGTTCGGGCAGGACGAAGTCGCCTTGCGGAGGCGCCAGGAACAGGACGTCGCCGGGTTTGGTGCCGCGCACGAGGGCGCCGGAGACAGCGCCCATATCGGTAACAGTAATTGCCGGGTCCTGCCCGGCGGGGGCGCTGAGCGAATAGGACCGCCAGTGGCGGACGCCGTCGAGCTCGACGCCAATACGGGCCCATTGGCCAGCAAGGTGCACTTGCCAGCCGCGGCCGGGACGGAAGAAAATAGTGGCGGAATCGGCCGTTTCTGGAACCACCCTCGTGACCACGCCGCGCAGTTGGCGGGCGGAGAAAACAGGATTGAACAGCGACAGAATGTCTTCTGGAGCTAGTGGGGTGGTCAGTAGAGATGCGGCGCGCGCCAGCTTACGGAGCCGGATCATCTATCAAGCTTATGTCAGTTTGCGTAATACATCTTCACCCAAGGCATACGATCGACACAAGAAAACTATCCCGCCGCAACAACTCATCGGATTCACCATGAACGCAGCCCCTGTTCCGGAGCCCTCTGGGCCGGCCCCCGCCCACGAACCTCCGTGGCTGGCACTGCCCCGGGAGGTCAGCGACATGCTGCGTCCCAGGATGCCCGGCATCGTCGAGGCGATCATCGAGGCCGTCCCGCAGCTCGTTCCGGCGTACGCCAGGCCGATTGAGGGGCGTTTCGGCCGGGGCCTGAGGCGGGGCGTTGCCGCTGCGCTGGACCGCTTCCTGCAACTGCCCGGGACCCGATTGCCGGCGTTGTCCGAGGAGAGCCGGGAGCTGGTGGCCGGGCTCGGCAGCGGCGAGTTCCGGCAGGGGCGGAGCATGGACGCGCTCCTGAGCGCCTACCGGATGGGTGCCCGCGTGACCTTCCGTGAGATGTCCAAGGTCTCGGTGGAACACCATCTGGGCCAGGGGGTCGTGGTGGACCTGGGCGAATCGATCCTGGCGTACATCGATGAGCTGTCGGCGGTCAGTGCCGAGGCCTATGCCTTTGAACAATCCGAACGCGCCGGAGCGGTGGACCGGCGCCGCACCGAACTGCTGGACCTGCTCCTGCTCGGCCAGGCCGACGAGGCAGCCCTGCGCCAGACGGCGGCGATGGCGGACTGGTCCCTGCCGCAGCG
Organism: Arthrobacter sp. 05T420; assembly: GCF_056396305.1. Classification (NCBI taxonomy): domain Bacteria; kingdom Bacillati; phylum Actinomycetota; class Actinomycetes; order Micrococcales; family Micrococcaceae; genus Arthrobacter; species Arthrobacter sp. 05T420. The sequence goes on from NZ_JBFTLG010000008.1 coordinate 144,679, forward strand.
CATGGCGGTAGTGACACTTCCGCTGGACCGGGCGGCCGGGCTGCGGCTGCGCCTCGGGCCGGGAACTCTTGTGATCGAGCGTGAGACCGACGTCGTGGCGCTGGTGCCGGCGCGGAATTCGCGGTCCGCCCGCGAGGACCTGGATCGTGCCCTGAAGGGGCGTGGCGCTGCCGTGGGGCCGGCTGGCGGCTGGGAGCGGGTTCCGGATTCACTGCGGCTGGCTGTGCTGGCGGCCGCGGCGCTGCCTCCGCGGGAGGGGCCGGACGATCCCCCGATATGGGCGGACGAGCACTTGGCGCAGGTGATTCTTGGTGCGGAACCCTCGGCAATCACCGAGCTGGCCACCCGGCGGCTGGCGCCGCTGGAAGGGCTCCGGCCCGCGCAGCGCGAGCGGCTCGCCGAAACCCTGCTCTCCTGGCTGCGACACTGGGGCCAGCGGGCACCCGTGGCCGCCGAGCTCGGGATCCACCCGCAGACCGTGGGCTACCGGGCGGCGCAGCTGCGCGAGCTGTTTGGCGACGCCCTCGAAGATCCAACGGCGCGCTTCGAACTCGAACTGGCCCTGCACGCCGGGCGGCGGTAGGCGCCCCGCGGGCGGCGGGCGCGGTGCGGCCCGCAGACTACCCGGCGAGCGCCCGCCGGCTGTGGAGCCGCAGCTCCAGGTCGTGCATCACGAGCGCTGCCAGGTCCTCCAGCGCAGCTGTGTCCTCATCGCTGAACTCGCGGGGCTCACGGTCCAGGATGCACAAGGTCCCCAGGTTGTAGCCGTCCGGGGTGCGCAGCGGCACGCCGGCATAGAACTGCAGGCCGAACTCGCCGGCCACGAGAGGGTTGGACAGCGTCCGGGGATCGTTGACGGCGTCCCGGACAATCCAGGCATCGCCCTGCAGGACGGCGGAGGCGCACAGGCCGGGGTCCCGGCCGATCTCCGTGACGTCCGTGCCGTGGTGCGCCTTGAACCAGATGCGGTCATGGTCCACAACGCTGACAATCGCCACGGGCACCGAGAACATGCGTGCGGCCAGCGCCGCGATCCGGTCGAAGGCGCCGTCCGCGGGAGTATCCAGGATCTGGTACCGCTCGACCGCCTGCATGCGCCCGTCTTCGTCGGTCAGCAGCGCGACCGCGTCGCGGCGGTGGCGTCCCGTGCCATAGATGACTTCCTGGCGCAGGGCCAGGGACACTTCCCGGGCCGGCGGGCGGGCCGCCGGATCCCTGTCCAGCATGGAGGTCAGCAGTGCCACCCACAGGGGCGCGAGCTCGTCGGGGATGTGCGGGTCCTGGAGCAGCCGGGCCAGGGCGGACTGGACCGGCGCGCCGGGGTACGCCATCTTCCCGGTCAGGCCTTCCAGGAGGACCAGCCCCAGCGAATAGACGTCGCTGGCGGGGCCGGCCGGTTCGCCGGCGGCCTGTTCGGGGCTGAGGTAGGCCGGGGTGCCGGAACTGTCGCCAGGGTCGCCGCAGTGGCGTTCGCGGATTGTGATGGCCACGCCGAAGTCGCTGAGTTTGGCGCGCGGGCGCCGGTCTTCGACGCTGTAGTCCACAAGCAGGATGTTGGCCGGTTTGACGTCCCGGTGGATGATGCCGTGGTGGTGGATGTGCGCCAGTCCGTCGGCGACATCGTGCCCGATCAGCGCCATGTGGGCTGCCGAGAGCGGGCCCTCGGCCGAGCGGCGGCGGAGGTCGGGGCCGCGGACAAGTTCCATCACCAGGTAGCTGAGCCTGCGGGCCGGGTCGCTCAGGTCTGTCCCGGCGTCGAACAGTGTCACAAGGGCGTGGTGGGCCATCCCTGCCAGGATCCGCACTTCTTCGCTTTGCCTGCGGGTCCGCTCTTCGTCCACAGTCCCGTCGCGGAAAAGTTTGACTGCCACTTCGCGTCCCAGGACCTCGTCTGTGGCACGGTACACACTCGACTGGCTGCCCCTGCCAATGAGTTCTTCGATCCGGTAGCGCCCGCTAAGCAGGAACCCGGGGTTCATGGTTGTCAAAAGGTTTACGTGGTCCCTCTAATGGGGCCGCCGCTGGAATCGGGGCGGATCAGTCCAAAGCCGGAAACTGATCCCGGCGCCCGCATCATAAGCAAGCTTACTTATGATAACGCGGAACCCGGATTTCGGAAGACGTCCCGGGGTTCTTTCCGTCCGGCCCTTGCCGCTATTTTGCGGGGTTGTGGGTCCCGATCGGCACCAGGGTGAGATCAGGGTGGTTCTTTTCGATCCGGCGCAGGGCCCAGACGTCGTTGAACAAGGCCAGATATTCCCCGTCGGAGCGCAACAGGACTTCGGCGCCGGGGACGTTGGCCAGCGCCGGCATGGCGTCGGCGGTCGAGATCCGGGCCATGGAATACGGCAGGCGTTCCAGCCGCATCGGGGCGCTGAAGTCGTGCGCCATGCGGTCTTCGACCACTTCGAACTGCATGGGGCCGACGGCGGCAAGGACGGGCGCCTGGTCACCGCGGATGTCGGAGCGGAGCACCTGGATGACGCCCTCGTGCTCGAGTTGTTCGATGCCGCGGCGGAACTGCTTGAACCGGCTCGGGTCCTTGGAGCGCGCCACCTGGAAGTGTTCCGGGGCGAACAGCGGGATCGCGGGGAACTCCACGGGCTGGTCCAGGAACAGGCTGTCCCCCACGCGAAGGGAGGAGGCGTTTACGAGGCCAACCACGTCGCCCGGGAAGGCCTCGTCGATCACCTCGCGTTCGCGGCCAAAGACCTGCTGGGCGTACTTGGTGGCGAAGGATTTCCCGGTTCGGGTCTGGGTGACCACCATGCCGCGCTCGAACATGCCGGAGCAGACACGGATGAAGGCAACGTGGTCGCGGTGGGCCTTGTTCATGCCGGCCTGGACCTTAAAGACGAAGCCGGCGAAAGGGGCGTCGACAGGGCGGGGCTCACCTTCGACATCGGGCCGCGGGGCAGCGGGCGGGGCAAAGTCGACGAGGGCGTCGAGGATTTCCTTCACACCGAAGTTCAGCGCGGCCGAGCTGAAGAGGATCGGCGTCGCCTTGCCGGCGTGGAAGGCCTCGACGTCGAACGCCAGATTGGATTCAACGACCAGCCCCGCCTCGTCCACGGCATTCGACCAGTCATCTCCCTGGCTGGCCGCGGCCTCGTCCGGGGTGAAGTACTCGGTGAGGGCGATATTGGCCCCGGAGTTGTTGCGCTTGAACTGCGCGAAGCGGTCATTGCGCAGGTCCCAGACGCCGCGGAAGTCGCCGGAGATGCCCACGGCCCAGGTCAGCGGCATGGGCTGCAGGCCGGTGCGCTCGGTGATCTCGTCCATGAGGGCCAAGGCGTCCAGGCCGGGCCGGTCCCACTTGTTGATGACAGTGATGATGGGCAGGTTGCGCTGCTTGCAGACCTCGAAGAGTTTCATGGTCTGGGTTTCCAGGCCCTTCGCGGCATCGACCAGCATGACGGCGCAGTCCACGGCCGCGAGCACGCGGTAGGTGTCCTCGGAGAAGTCCGCGTGGCCGGGGGTGTCCAGGAGGTTGATGACGGTGTCCCGGTAGCCGAACTGCAGCGCGGCGGAGCTGATGGAGATGCCGCGGTCCTTTTCCATCTGCATCCAGTCCGAGACCGTCTCCTTGCGGTTGGCCTTGCCGCTGGAGGCGCCGGCAGTGCCGATCACCTTTGCGTGCAGCGCGAGGGCCTCCGTCAGGGTGGATTTGCCGGCGTCGGGGTGCGAAATGACCGCGAAAGTCCGGCGCCGGGCCGCCTGCTTGTGAATCTCCTGGACTCGGGCGGGGCTGGGGACTTCTTGAGACACGATGCTACTTTCGCTGCGGCTGTGGACGGGTCACGGCGCGGAGAGCCCGCGGTACACCCAAGGATCCAAGTTTATCGCAGGCCGCGCACCGCGCACGAAGCGGGCGGCCATTCAGCACCAAAATGCCGTCGCGGGAAGGACCCGGGACAGCCGTTCCGGAGGCTCCGTGCGGAACGCCGCAATGGACCACTTTAAGGCTTGCCTGTGCGGAAGTGGCTGTGCTTTACCTCTATCATGGGGAGAGCGGGGAACTGAGTACTTTTGATCCTGCCGGGGGACCCTGGAAACCGGCGCACTTGCAGGCTCTCGCCTGCACCTTTGAAGGGAAATCTATGGCTCGGAGCCCTGAAGATGCGCTGAAGGCCACCCTGGCCAGGGTGGCACCGGGCACCGCCCTCCGCGACGGCCTGGAGCGCATCCTCCGCGGACGGACCGGTGCGCTGATCGTGCTGGGCATCGACAGAACAATCGAGTCCATCTGTTCGGGCGGCTTCGAAATTGGCATCGACTTCTCCCCCACCCGGCTGAGGGAACTGGCGAAGATGGACGGTGCCATCGTCTGCGATAAGGATGCCAGTAACATCCTGCGCGCGGCGGTCCAGCTCGTCCCGGACTCGAGCATCGAGACGCAGGAATCGGGAACCCGGCACCGGACCGCGGAACGCGTGGCCATCCAGACGGGTGTCCCGGTCATTTCGGTCAGCCAGTCAATGCAGATCATCGCGCTGTACGTGCACGGGCTGCGCCACGTCCTGGAGGGCTCGGAGAAGGTCCTGGCCCGCGCCAACCAGGCCCTGGCAACCCTGGAACGCTACCGCTCGCGCCTGGACCAGGTGACCAGCTCACTCTCGGCCCTCGAAATCGAGGCCATGGTGACGGTCCGCGACGTCGCGGTCACGCTTCAGCGCCAGGAAATGGTGCGCAGGATCTCCGAGGAAATCTCCCAGTACGTCTTGGAACTGGGCGAGGACGGCCGCCTGCTCTCGCTGCAGCTGGACGAGCTCACCGTGGGCCGCGGCCCGGGCAGCGACGTCATCATCCGCGACTACTCGGGCCCGGCCGCAACCGCGGAGGACATCGACAAAGCGGTCAAGGCCCTCGTCAGCCTGGGCCCAACCGAGCTGATCGACCTGGGCAAGATCGCCGGAATCGTTGGCTTCGCCGGCGGCGAGGCTAACCTCGACGCCGTCGTGCAGCCGCGCGGCTACCGCCTGCTCTCCGGCCTCAAGGCCGTGCCGAAGGCCGTCGCCGACCGGCTCGTTGACCACTTTGGCGGCCTGCAGTTCCTGATGGCGGCAACAATCGATGACCTCATGACCGTGGACGGGATCGGAGACCAGCGCGCCAGGACCGTCAGGGAGGGCCTGAGCCGCATGGCCGAGGCCAGCCTGCTGGACCGGTTCCTCTAGCCCTAGCCCCCTCCAACACCCTTCGATTGCTCCCCACCCGACGGGGGATTAGCGGGGTTAGTTGAGTTGGAACACGGCCTTGGGGCTGGTTTTGTTCGCCAGCCGGGCGGTGAAGACATAGTAGGCGCCACCGGCTCCGGGCTTGGCGTCGACTGGTTCGCAGCCCTGCACTGTGCGGTTGCGCTGCCACGGGAAGTTCGCGGTCTCGCTCTTGCCCGGGGCAATGGTCTTCATCAGGTCCGTGCTCTCCGCCTGACAGTCCTTGGAGGAGAAGATCCGGTCCGAGCCGCTGGTGATCATGTACTCCATCTGCGATGTGCCGATGTTGACCTCGCAGGGCAGCTTGTTGTTGTTGGTCACAGTGAGGCTCAGCAGCGGCTTCTCGCCGGCGGCATAGATCTGTCTGTCGGTGGCAGCCGTGACGACCACCAGATTCTGCTCGCAGCCATCGCCCGAGGTGGCCGTGGATGAGGCCGAAGGATCCCGGGACGCCGTAGGGCTCCCCGACGCGGACGCAGTCGGCTGGCTTTCCTGCGCTGCGGCCCCTGAAGGCTGGTCGCCTGATGAGGGGCCGTCGCCCTGGCCGGCACTCAAGGCGCTCGAGAGTGCGACGAAGCCGCCGAAAGCCACAGCGAGAACGAGCAGCAGGACCACGCCCGCGATCAGCCGGCGACGGCGGTACACCGGGCGGAGCGGGGGTCGTCCGGATTTCCGGCCGGATCGTCCTGGGGGCGAACCTTTCGGCCGCGAACCACCCGTTCCTGAACTGCCTTGCCTAACCATTCTTCTAGCCTAGAGAACCGCGCGGGCTATGGCGCCCGACCACGCCGCGGGACCTGACGCCGTCCCGATCCGTTACCCCGATCTATTACGCTGAATGGATCGAAACTCTAACCCCAACGCCCCCAGTATCCGCCGCGGCGCAGCGGGAGCCCCTGCCCGCCGGGCCGGGCGTCCACGCCCCGGATCTCCCCGCGCTCCATGCCGCCTTGGACGACTGGTTCGCACTTAATGCCAGGGAACTGCCGTGGCGGGCCGCGGAGTGCACACCCTGGGGCGTGCTGGTCAGCGAGGTCATGCTCCAGCAGACGCCGGTGGTCCGGGTCCTGCCGGTCTGGGAGGAGTGGCTGCGCCGCTGGCCGGAACCGTCCGCGCTGGCCAGCGAACCCGCCGGGGAAGCCGTCCGGTCATGGGGCCGGCTGGGGTATCCCCGGCGCGCCCTGCGCCTGCACGCGGCTGCCGTGGCCATCAGGGACAGCCACGGCGGGGCCGTCCCCGGCGCCTACACCGAGCTCCTGGATCTCCCCGGCGTGGGCAGCTACACGGCCGCGGCCGTCGCGGCGTTCGCCTATGGACGCCGGGAAACGGTGGTTGACACCAATATCCGCCGGGTCCATGCGCGGCTGGTCTCCGGTTCTGCCTTGCCGGCGCAGGCCTTGACCGCTGCCGAAATGCGGCTGGCGGCGTCCTTGCTTCCCGACGACACGGCCGCCTCGGTGCGCTGGAACGCCTCCGTCATGGAACTCGGCGCCCTGGTCTGCACGGCGCGGACCCCCAAGTGCGGCCAGTGCCCAGTCCGGGAGTCCTGCGCCTGGCTGGCGGCCGGCGAGCCCGCGCCAACGTACACGCCCAAGGGACAGGCCTGGCACGGCACGGACCGGCAGGTCCGCGGCGCCGTGATGGCCGTCCTGCGGGTAGCGGAGGACCCCGTGGCGCCGGTGCTGTTTCACCAGGCTGCCGCGGACTTGGGCTTCGAACCCCAGGGAATCGGGATCCCGCTCGCGGCCCTGCACCGGCTCAATGCGGCTCCCGAGCAGCTGGAACGGGCGCTGGCCGGCCTGCTGGGCGATGGCCTCGCGGAACTGCACCGGGGCGGCTTCCGGCTCCCGGGCTGAGGATCTAGGCTGGAGCATGCGCAAGCTGGCGGCCGCGGCCGCTCTGGCCCTCACCGCCGTCCTGGTAGCTTCGTGCCGGGCGGAGGCCGCCTGCCCGGCGATCGGCCAGGCGCCCGTCGTGACCGTCACCGTCGCCCGGGAGTATGCCCCGTCAGTGCGCGCCATCCACCTTCGGGCCTGCCAGGACGGGCGCTGCAAGGAAGCGGACCTGGAATTGGTGCCCGGGGGCACGGCCGTGGACCAGGGCTGTGAGCCGGTTCGCTACGGCGGCGACGGCGTCTGCTCGGCCATTTCGTCGCCCAACGGCACCCTGACCGGCATGCTGATGATGGAGACGCTGACGGCCAGCCGCATCGAGGTGACGGCCACGGGCACGGATAGTGCCGGGAACCCGCTGCCGGCACGGACCGCGGCCTTCACACCCCGGGCTGCGCAGCCGTTTGGAGAGCAGTGCGGTACCTTCGTCAGCGCCGGCGTGGTGCTGGACGCGGCCGGCCTCCGGCAGGCACCCTAGCCCCGGCCGCCAGACCCGCCTGGCCTGCCAGACCCGCCCCGAAATTCCAGGCCGCTACGGTTCGCCGAACCCCGAGCCGACCAGGCGTTCCAGGTAGCCGACCGCCTTGGCGGCGTCCGGGCCGCTGGCCTCCACATGCAGGATGGTTCCCTTGCCGGCAGCAAGCATCATGAGCTCCGTCATGGAGGCACCATCGGCGCCGTTGACGGTTACCTCGGCGTCCATGGCGGACAGGCCGCCGGCTATCTTCGCCGCCGGCCGGGCGTGCATGCCGGCCTGGTTGACGAGCTCGAAGTCCCCTGTGGCATCCGGCGGCTGCTGGTGCGTATGCTCGGCCTCCGCGGGGTGGGCCGGGGGCCGGTAGACAGCCTCAGCTGCGTCCTTCACCGCCGCCGCTTCGGCTCCGGCCTGGGCAGCCACCGCGGCCGCCACCAGTCCTTCCACCAGGGGCGCGTCCGCCAGCAGCACGGATCCCGGATCGGCTGCGAACTCCGCTGCGGATTCGGCCGTCATCACCGCGGATCCGAGGTCGGCGAGCACCACCACCCCGTCACCGGCGGCTTGCTCCAGCGCCGCCATGACCTTCTCCAGGCTCGTGCCGATGCGGCCGTCGTCGGTGCCACCTGCGGGGAGGATCAGCACGTCGGGGGCCATCTGCGCGGCGAGCTCGGCGGCGCCGTCCGCGATCTTGGCGCTGTGCGAGACCACCACCAACCGGACTGTCACTCGGTTGCTCCGGCCGCGGCGCGCAGGATCAGTGCACTGGAGACCGCTCCGGGGTCGCGGTGGCCGATGCTGCGCTCCCCCAGATAGCTGGCGCGGCCCTTACGGGCGAGCATCGGATCCGTGGACACGGCGCCGGCTTCGGCGGCCTCCGCCGCGGCGAGCAGCACCTTCCGGACGTCGCCGTCGCCAGCCGCGGCAGCGGCTGCGGCTGCCTCGATCGCGGGCGTCCAGGCGTCCACCATCGTCTTGTCCCCCGGCTCGGCCTTCCCGCGGGCAACGATCCCGTCGCGGGCGGCCTGCAGCGCGGCCGCCAGGGTGGCGGCGTCGACGTCGGACGTGTCACCGAATGCCGTGGCGGCCCGCAGGAACGCGGTGCCGTACAGCGGGCCGGCCGCGCCGCCAACCTTGGACATCAGCGTCATGGCCGTCAGTTTCAGGGCCGCCCCCGGGGTTTCCGGCGGCGCCTCGGCAACCTTGTCCATCACGGCTTTGAAGCCGCGGTCCATGTTCTCGCCGTGGTCCGAGTCCCCGATGGGCCGGTCCAGCTCGATCAACTCCACCCGGTGTTCCGCCATGGCCTGCGCTGAAAGGGTCAGCCAGCGCACGGCCCAGCCGACGTCCAGCCCCATGGTCAGACGCCCCAGCGGAGGGCCGGAGTGTGCACGGGAGCGTCCCAGAGCGTCGCCATTTCATCATCGAGGCGCAGGACAGTGATGGAGCAGCCCTGCATCTCCAGGGCGGTGATGTAGTTGCCCACCAGGGACCGTGCCACCGTGACGCCCTGCTCGGCCAGTCTCTGCGCGGCCCGGCGGTACACGATGTACAGCTCGCTGGCCGGAGTGCCGCCCATGCCGTTCACGAAAAGGAGCACCTGGTCGCCGGAGCTAAGCCCGAGATCGCTGACCACCGGGTCCAGGAGGCGGTCGGTGATGCCGTCGGCGTTTTCCATGGGAATTTTCTGCCGGCCCGGCTCGCCGTGGATGCCGATCCCGATCTCGATCTCGTTTTCCTCGAGATCAAAGCTGGGAACCCCCGCGTGCGGAACGGTGCAGGCGGACAACGCCACGCCCATGCTGCGCACGTTCTGGTTGACCCGGTCACCGATCGCGGCGACCGCGTCCAGGTTGTCGCCGCGTTCGGCGGCCGCACCGGCGATCTTCTCGACCAGGACCGTTCCGCCGACGCCCCGGCGGCCGGCCGTGTACAGCGAATCCTGCACGGCGACGTCGTCGTTGACCAGGACCGTGCGGACCTCTACGCCTTCGGCCTGAGCGAGTTCGGCGGCGGTCTCGAAGTTCAGGACGTCGCCGGTGTAGTTCTTCACGATGTGCACGACGCCGGCGCCGGAGTTCACGGCCAGCGTTGCCGGCAGTATCTGGTCGGGGGTGGGCGAGGTGAACACGGCGCCCGGAACGGCGGCGTCGAGCATGCCCAAGCCCACGTACCCGCCGTGCAGCGGCTCATGTCCGCTGCCGCCGCCAGAGACGAGCCCGACTTTCCCCGCCACTGGGGCGTCCTTGCGAACTATGTATTTCGGGTCGGGAAAAACGGTCACGAGGTCGGCGTGTGCAAGCCCGAACCCTTCCACTGACTCGTCGACCACGGCTTTGGGATCATTGATGAGTTTCTTCATGGCGGTGCTCCCTGGATGGTGTCCTGGCTGCTTGCTTAGACCCTACTACCGGGGCACGGCCGGCGGTAGGCTCCTGATTCCCACTGCCCGGGGCCCCCTGGCGGGGCTGCGAATCCAGGCCGGAGGGTGTTGCGTTGCGTTCCCTGGTCCTGCGGATGCTTCAGGCTTGTTTGTCGGCCCACGCCGGGAAGTGCGGCCACGCGTCGACGCCCAGCCAGGAGAACGGCGGAGCGGCGTGCCGGCCGATACGGGTGCGGGACGTGGCCGGCGGGCCGGCCGCGGCAGGCGCAGGGCCAGCGGTTTGTCCCGCCACCGGACCACCCGTGCCTGGCGACGAGCGGTTGGTGGATTCTGCCGGTGGCGCTTCCAGCGGCTGGACCGGCGGCTGGATCGGCGGCACTGCCGGAGCGCCGGCGATTGTCATTTGGAAAGCTGAAAAATCGGGAAAAATCACGGCTTTGTGCAATTTTCTGCCTCCGAAAGTATGCGGCCCACCCCCTGGACCGGGATCAGTTTATCCACCAAATTTATTGAAGGGAAGCCCCGGGCAGGCGTCGAGCTCCTCGCGGCCGCCAGTGCGGGCCGCGGAACCCGCCGCACGCTCCCCGGGCGGGCACAGCCGCGGGCGCTACAGCTCCTTGATCATCCTGGTGTTGCCCAGCGTGTTCGGCTTCACCCGCGCCAGGTCCAGGAACTCGGCCACGCCCTCGTCATGCGAGCGCAGGAGCTCGGAATACACCACGGGGTCGACGGCGGTCTGGTCAGCCATGACTTCAAAGCCGTGCTTCCTGAAAAAATCCACTTCGAACGTCAGGCAGAAGACGCGCGAGACGCCCAGCGCGCGGGCATCCTCCAGCAGACGCTCCACCAGCGCGTGGCCCACGCCCCTGCCGCGCCAGGCATCCGAAGCCGCGAGGGTGCGCACCTCGGCCAGGTCCTCCCACATGACGTGCAGTGCTCCGCAGCCGATCACCTCGCCGTTCTCCGATTCGGCGATCCGGAATTCCTGCAGGCTCTCGTAGTAGGCCACGGTTTCTTTGGCCATGAGGATCCGCTGGTCGGCCAGCGGGGCCACGAGCGTCTTGATGGCGCCAACGTCGCTGGTACGGGCAAGGCGGATGCGGATCGAGTCAGTCACAGCCCAATCCTACGGGCGCCCAGGCCTGGCCGGCCCGCGGCCGGGCCCGTGGCCGCCCTGTCAGAGACCCAGTTCGTCCGGGACGGGAATGTCCTTGTCCAGCAGGTTCCGGGCTAGGAAATGCTCCACCACGCCGTACCAGACCTTGGCGTGCTGCGGTTGCAGGATCCAGTGGTTCTCGTCCGGGAAGTACAGGAAACGGTGGTCCGTTTCGCCGTTTGCGTCGGCCGCCAGCTGCGACTTGGCGAGCAGTTCGTACCAGAGCCGCAGCCCCTCCCCGATCGGCACGCGGTAGTCCTTGTCGCCGTGGATGACCAGCATGGGAGTCCGGATCTTTTCCACGTGCAGATGCGGGGAGTTATCCAGCGCCATCTCGGCCGTCATCTCCTTGAGCCAGTACTGCGCGGCGTCCGTGGTGGGACCGAACTGGTCAAGGGCCCAGAGGCTGGCGTGAGTGACGATTGCCTTGAAGCGGTCCGTGTGCCCGGCCACCCAGTTGGCCATGTAGCCGCCGAAGGAGCCGCCCATGGCGGCGGTGCGCGTCTCGTCGATGTCTGGGCGCTGCACGACGGCGTCGGTGATGGCCATCAGGTCCGTGAACGGAGCCTTGCCCCATTCCCCCCAGCCGCGCTGGATGTGCTCCTGGCCGTAGCCGGTGGAGAGGGCAGGGTCCGGGAGCAGCACCGCGTAACCGCGCGCCACCAGCAGCCACGGGTTCCAGCGCCAGGTCCAGGCGTTCCAGGATCCCAGCGGGCCGCCGTGGATCCAGAGCAGCAGCGGGGCCGGGTTCGCGGCGGACGCGCCCTCGGGAAGGGCCAGGTACGCGGGCACACGGGCGCCGTCGGCCGCCGTCGTCTCCACGCGCTCCAGCGTCCCCTTGAAGTGCGGGCGCTCCGCGGGCGAGGGCAGGCGGACCACGCCGCCGCCGGCGAGGTCGATCCGCACAGGTTCGGCGGGGAATTCGTAGGAGCTGCGCAGGGCGTAGGCGCTGCGTCCGTCCGGTGCGACGACGACGTCGGTGTACGTGGCGGCGTCGTCCGTCAGGCGGAGCACCTGGCCAGCCTGGCTCCCGGCGGCACCGATCCGGAACACCGGCGAGGCGCCGTCCTCGTCGGCGGTGACCAGCAGCGCCGATCCGTCCGGCAGCCATGCGGCGGGGCGGGCCCAGCGGTCCCAGTCGTGGGCGAGCGGCGTCAGGGCGCCCCCGCCTTCCGCCGGGCCGGTGACGTCGAGCAGGTGCAACTTGACCTGCGGAGCCTCCAGGGGCGTGGTGTCGCTTTCACTGAGCACCACCAGGCTCCGGCCGTCAGGACTGACCGGGCCCGGGAAGTAGCTCAGGCCTTCCGTGTCCAGCAGAACCGTCCGGGTGCCTGTGGCGACGTCGATGGCGACCAGCACGGACCGCGAATCGGCGTTGGCGAGCGGCTTGACGAAGCTGCTGTAGATCATCGTGCCGTCCGGGCTGACCACCGATTCGGCGTCCCTGAGCCGGGTGCCGGCGTCGGGCGTGAGGTTGCGGAGCTTCAGCGGCGGCGCGGCGTCGACGGTGGTCGGTTTGCCGGCCTCCAGCTGCCCTCCGGTTTCGACGGCGAACAGCCGCGGCTGCCCGGGGCCCAGGTCCGCGTCCCAGTAGCGGACGGGGTAGCCGCTGTGCAGGATGGCCGCGACCTTGTTGTCCTTGCGCGCCTTGCGGCGTTCTTCGTCATTGTCCTCGTCCGTGGAGCCAGCCAGCACCGAGGCCGCGACCACCACGGTGTCGGCGTCCTTGGCGGCGTGGACCCCGCCGATTCCGCCGGCGCGGGACAGCGCCACCCGGGCTTCGCCGCCGTCGGACGGGAGGATCCAGAGGGCGCTCACCGGGTCAGCCTCGGGGCTCTCTGGATCGGGGCGGGCAGAGGTGAAGTAGAGGTCGCCGTTGGCGGCAAACACCGCACCGGCCTCCCCCTTGGCGCTGCGCGTGATCCGGCGGGCGTGCTTGACCCCGCCCGGATCTACTTCCCACAGCGCGGTGCAGTATTCGGTGCCCTTCGCGCCGAGGGTCGCCACGGTGGTGACCAGTCGGCTCCCGTCCGGGCTCAGCGTCAAACCGCTGACTTTGGGGATGGCGAGGTAGTGGTCCAGATCGTGGAAGGGGGTCTCGGGTTGTTCGCTCAGGGTCTCTGAGTCCTTGGCAGCCATGCACCGATTCAACACCTTATGTGGCATCGATCACAGAAAGTTCACTGAGAGTGAAACACTGCTTTCAGATACTGAGTGTCGTCGAGCTGGACGCCGGGGGCAACGCAAAGGCCCCGCCGTCCCTTTCGGGACAGCGGGGCCTTTGGTCTTGGTGCTTAGACGCTCGGAGCGATCTCCGGGATGCGCGGCTTGGCGTTGCCGGCGAAAGTGAACTTCGCGTCGTCGCCTTCGCCTTCCACATCCACCACCACGATGTCGCCGGAGTGCAGTTCGCCGAACAGGATCTTCTCGGAGAGCTGGTCCTCGATCTCGCGCTGGATGGTGCGGCGCAGCGGCCGGGCACCCATGGCGGGGTCGTAGCCGCGGGTCGCCAGGAGCACCTTGGCCGCGGACGTGAGCTCGATGCCCATGTCCTTGTCCTTGAGACGCTTCTCGAGGCGGCCGACGAACATGTCCACGATCTCGATGATCTCGTCCTGGGTCAGCTGCGGGAAGACCACAACATCGTCGACACGGTTCAGGAACTCGGGGCGGAAGTGCTGCTTGAGCTCCTCCGTGACCCGGGCGCGCATCCGGTTGTAGCCGGTCTGCGTGTCGGTGCCGGACTGGAAGCCGGTGGCGACACTCTTGGAGATGTCCCTGGTGCCGAGGTTCGTGGTCATGATGATCACGGTGTTCTTGAAGTCCACCACGCGGCCCTGGGAGTCGGTCAGGCGGCCGTCTTCCAGGATCTGCAGCAGCGAGTTGAAGAGATCGGCGTGCGCCTTCTCCACTTCATCGAACAGGACCACGGAGAACGGACGACGGCGGACCTTCTCCGTCAGCTGGCCGCCTTCCTCGTAGCCCACGTAGCCCGGAGGGGCACCGAAGAGCCGCGAGACCGTGTGCTTCTCCGAGTACTCGGACATGTCCAGGGTGATCAGCGCGTCCTCTTCGCCGAACAGGAACTCGGCGAGGGCCTTGGCCAGTTCGGTCTTTCCGACGCCGGTGGGGCCGGCGAAGATGAACGAGCCGCCCGGACGCTTGGGGTCCTTGAGGCCCGCACGGGTGCGCCGGATTGCCTGGGACAGTGCCCTGATGGCCTCGTCCTGGCCGACAACGCGCTTGTGGAGTTCGTCTTCCATCTTCAGCAGGCGCGAGGACTCTTCCTCGGTCAGCTTGAAGACCGGGATGCCGGTGGAGTTCGCCAGCACTTCAGCGATGAGGTCCTCATCAACTTCGGAGATGTCGTCCATGCCGCCGGTCTTCCACTGGCGTTCCTTCTCGGCGCGCTCGGCAATGAGCTTCTGCTCCTTGTCGCGCAGCGACGCGGCGCCTTCGAAGTCCTGCGCGTCGATCGCGGATTCCTTCTCCAGCTTCATGGCGGCGATCTTCTCGTCCATGACCTTGAGCTCGGGCGGGGCGGTCATGCGGCGGATGCGCAGCCGCGCGCCGGCCTCATCGATCAGGTCGATCGCCTTGTCCGGCAGGAACCGGTCCGAGATGTACCGCTCGGAAAGGCTCGCGGCCGACGCGAGGGCGCCGTCGGTGATGGTGACGCGGTGGTGTGCCTCATACCGGTCGCGAAGGCCCTTAAGGATCTCGATCGCGTGCGCAACGGAGGGTTCCTTGACCTGGATCGGCTGGAAACGGCGCTCCAGCGCGGCGTCCTTCTCGATGTGCTTGCGGTATTCGTCCAGCGTGGTGGCACCGATGGTCTGGAGTTCGCCGCGGGCCAGCATGGGCTTCAGGATCGAGGCCGCATCGATGGCGCCTTCAGCGGCTCCGGCACCCACCAGGGTGTGGATCTCATCGATGAACAAGATGATGTCGCCGCGGGTGCGGATCTCCTTGAGGACCTTCTTCAGGCGCTCTTCGAAGTCACCGCGGTAGCGGGAGCCGGCCACGAGGGACCCGAGGTCCAGGGTGTACAGCTGCTTGTCCTTGATGGTTTCCGGGACATCGCCACGCACGATCGCCTGGGCGAGGCCCTCGACGACGGCGGTCTTGCCGACGCCCGGTTCGCCGATCAGCACGGGGTTGTTCTTGGTGCGCCGGGAAAGGACTTGCATGACGCGTTCCATTTCCTGCTCGCGGCCTATCACGGGGTCCAGTTTGTTCTCGCGCGCCGCCTGGGTGAGGTTGCGGCCGAACTGGTCCAGGACGACGGAACCCGCGGGGGTGCCCTCGGCCTGCCCGGGACCGACGCCGGCGCCCGTGGTTTCCTTGCCCTGGTAGCCCGAGAGCAGCTGGATGACCTGCTGGCGGACCCGGTTCAGGTCGGCGCCGAGCTTGACGAGCACCTGGGCGGCAACGCCCTCGCCCTCCCGGATGAGGCCGAGGAGGATGTGCTCGGTACCGATGTAGTTGTGGCCCAACTGCAGGGCCTCGCGGAGCGAGAGCTCCAGGACCTTCTTGGCACGAGGGGTAAAGGGGATGTGGCCGGAAGGTGCCTGCTGGCCCTGGCCGATGATCTCCTGGACCTGCTCGCGGACACCGTCGAGCGAAATGCTCAAGGATTCAAGGGCTTTGGCGGCAACACCTTCACCCTCATGGATCAGACCCAAGAGGATGTGTTCGGTACCAATGTAATTGTGGTTCAGCATGCGTGCCTCTTCTTGGGCAAGCACAACTACGCGACGGGCACGGTCCGTAAATCGCTCAAACATTTCGCCACACTCCTAGCTACGACGTACTTTGATGCTACGTGGCCGGGTTCCAGAATTGGGGCTTGTTCGCCACAGGGGAAACCGGAGGGTTGCGCATCGCTGCCCGGACGCCCCTCCCGGCAGGGGCGGGATGGGCCAGAACCCGCCCCGGGCGGGCGCAACCGGCCGGGCCGGGCGGTTCCTTCCGGCACCTACCGGTAGGGCAGGCGGCAGCGCCAGGTGTGTTCTTCGGCGCTTACTCGGGGGCGGGCGCGGTCCGGCCCGAAAGGCGTGCCGCCGTCGGCATGGCAATGCCCCCGCTAGATAACGGGGGCATTGACATTTGACCGTGACGTCATTGGGACCTCATTGCGACTTCACCGCGAATCCACTGCAACTTTTTTGCGACTTGATTGCGCCTGTGGACTTGTTGAGACGTGATTGTCTCTTGATACCAGGCCGTGATACTGCGCCACCCTGCGAGTCCTGGCTAGGAATTAGCCTTTTGGTAGGCTTCCTGAATTTCGGCCTGGATACGACCGCGGCTGTTTACCGCATAGCCGTTGTCCCGTGCCCACTGTCGGATCTGGGCAGAGTCCTGATTCCGTCCGCTGGAAACTTTCGAGCGCGTGGCGCGTCCGCTGGACGTCTTGCGTGCGTGCGATACAAATCGCTCTACCGCGGAGCGCAGCTCTGAAGCATTGCTTGACGACAGGTCAATTTCGTAGCTGACGCCGTCAAGGCCAAACCGGACAGTTTCGTCCGCGGATCCCCCATCCAGATCATCAACGAGGATGATTTTTACTTTCTGTGCCATAAAGGACTCTCTTTCCAAAGATCGAGCGTTAAGAAAAGCAGGATGTATCTGGAATAAGTATCCTCCGCGTTACAGCAGGGAGTCAAAGCGCAAAACTTCTGTTCAAAGGAAAACCACAGGCGGCAATAGGGAACTATTACTTCGTTCCGGGTAATTAGCCCCCGAGGGCGCCGGAATCCTGCTCCCGGTTTTGAGTTTCCGCTCGCGCTTCCGCTTCGGCATGGGCGCGGGCTTCTGCCTGCCGCTCCGATTTGTCGGCATTGAATATGGATTTCATGGCAAACCAGAAAAGCAGGCCCACCACGATGGGGGGCAGCAATACGGCGATATAGTCCATGCTCAGTGTCCTTCGGGCTTCAAAAGGGGGAAGAGGATCGTTTCGCGGATACCGGCGCCGGTGAAGAGCATCACGAGGCGGTCGATGCCCAGGCCGATTCCACCCATGGGCGGCGCGCCGTACTCGAGGGCACGGAGGAAGTCTTCGTCCAGCTGCATAGCCTCCACGTCGCCCGCGGCGGACCGGCGGGACTGTTCGGTGAGGCGTTCGCGCTGGATCACCGGGTCAATCAGTTCGGAGAACGCCGTGCCCCGCTCCATGCCGCCGATGATGAGGTCCCAGGCCTCGATCAGGCGGCCGTCTTCGCGGTGCTGGCGGGCCAGCGGCTGGGCGGACGGCGGATAGTTGTAGACGAACGTGGGGTTCATCAATGTGGGTTCCACCAGTTCGCCGAAGAGTTCGACTACGAGCTTCTCGGCGTCCCAGCCGGCGTCGACCTTGACCTCGTGCTTGGCGGCCAGTTCCAGCAGTTCCGCAACCGGGGTGTCCGGGGTCACTTCCTGACCCACGAATTCGGACAACCCCGGGTAGACCGCCAGCCAGGTCCAGTCGCCGTCGAGGTTGATCTCCCCGGCTTCGGTCTGCAGCACGCGGCCCACACCGGCCGCGTCGGCGGCGTCCAGGATGATCTCCTTGATCCGGTCCGCCATGACGAACTGGTCCGCCCACGCCTCGTAGGACTCCAAGGTGGTGAACTCGGGGCTGTGCGTGGAGTCCACCCCTTCGTTGCGGAAGACCCGGCCCATGTCGTAGACGCGGTCGATCCCGCCGACCACCGTGCGCTTGAGGTAGAGCTCGGTGGCGATGCGCAGCGTCATTTTCTGGTCGAAGGCGTTCATGTGCGTCTCGAAGGGACGGGCCGTGGCGCCGCCGTGAACCAGCTGCAGCATGGGGGTTTCCACCTCAACGTAGCCCTGGCGGTGCAGGGTTTCGCGGATGGAGCGGGTGATCGCGGCGCGGGTGTAAACCATCTCCCGGGCTTCGTCGCGGACAATGAGGTCCACGTAGCGCTGGCGGACGCGCGTTTCTTCATTCAGCTCGGCGTGCAGCACCGGCAGCGGGCGCAGCGCCTTCGAGGCCATGGTCCAGGAATCCGCCATGACGGACAGCTCGCCGCGGCGCGATGAGATGACCTCGCCCTTGACGAAGACGTGGTCGCCGAGGTCCACGAGGGACTTCCACTCAGCGAGCGCCTCCTCACCGATGTTGGCCAGGCTCAGCATGACCTGCAGCCGGACGGCCTTGCCGTCCACGCCGCCCTCCTGGAGGGTGGCGAAGCAGAGCTTGCCCGTATTGCGGATGAAGACAATGCGGCCGGTCACGCCGACGGTGTCGCCGGTGGTTTCATCGGCCTGCAGGTAGGCGTATTTCTCACGGATTTCCGTGAGCGAGTGTGTGCGTTCGACACCCACCGGATATGCCTCGACGCCGCTTTCAATCAGCTTGGCGCGCTTCTCCATGCGGATGCGGGTCTGCTCGCTGGCATCGTGCGGCTCGGCGGCGGTGTTCGGGGCGGGGGTGTTTTGGGAAGTCACAATCCCCAAGTTTACCGTCGATTTGCGCCCGGGCAGGTCCCGGTCCGGTTCTGGCGGGCGTAGCCGGGCAGACAGGGTGCGGGAATAGACTCAGGGCTGTGGAGACATGGACTGTGAGGACCGACGACGGCGAGGGGCACCTCGAGCTGCACACCATCCGTCCGGTGGTGCGGGCGCCGGGCGGCCCGGGCGCATCCGCCGCCATTGCGGCGCAATCTCAAAAACCCCGCGGTGAAGGGTCCGGCGTCGTCATCGTGCACGGGACGCTGATCACCGACAAGCTCTACCTGCCGTTTGCAAGGAAACTCGTCCGGCTGCTGGGCACCCCTGTGCACTGCTACAACCGGCGCGGGCGCGCCGGTTCCTCGCCCCAGCCCGCCGACTATTCTGCCGCCACGGAGGTGGCCGACCTGGCCACCGTGCTCCGTGAGACCGGGGCCAGCGACATCGTGGCCCACAGTTACGGCGGGTTTGTGGCCCTGCAGGGCGCCCGCAGCCTGCCGATCCGCCGCATGGTGACCTACGACGCGGCCGTCAGCGTCTCCGGGAACCTCAGCCAGCGCTGGCGGCCGGAGCTTGAACGTTCCGTGGCCTCCGGCCAGCTTGACGACGCCTGGGCGCATTTGGTGCAGGGCCTGGAGACGGCGGGGCCGGTGTCCCGGCTGCCGCTGGGCGCGCTGCGCATGCTGAGCATCCTCTCGGCCCGGACCAACCTGGGGGCGGAAATGCGGGAACTGCTTCCCACGGCTGTTGCGGAGATGCGCGCCGTGCTGGCCGCCGACGCCGAACTCGGTGAGTTTGCCGCCATCACCACGCCCACGCTCATGCTCAGCGGCGGCTGGAGCCCTCCCTACTTCGCCGAGACGGGCCGCCAGCTCGCCGACGCCGTCCCGGCGCTCAGCTTCGCCGTGGTTCCCGGGCAACTCCACGAAGGCCCCATCCGGCCGGGGAACCGGCTGGCCCTCCGCGCGGCACGGTTCCTGCTCGGCGGGACCGGCGCTGTGACCCGGCCCTCCGGCAGCCTGACGGCCGGGGGCATGGCAGGCATTGCCGGACGCGTGCCGGCCCGGTGGCGGCGGATTGGGTCCGGCGGCTGACGGCAGCGCGGCGGCCGACCGCTAGAATCGGGGGCGACCCTTTCGAAAGGACCCCCTTGGCCAAGCTCTACTTCCGCTTCGGCGCCATGAACTCCGGCAAATCTACGGGGCTGCTGCAGGCGGCGTTCAACTATGAGGAACGCGGGCAGCGGGTTCTGCTGGCGAAGCCGGACGTGGACACCAAAGGCGACTCCGACGTCGTGTCCCGCCTGGGCATGACCCGTTCGGTGGACTTCCTGATCCCCGCCGGCGCATCGGCCCGCGGGCTTTTCACCGCCCAGGCCCACGGTGACGATCCCGACGCCCTTCTGCAGCACGTGGACACCGCACCGGTGGCCTGCTTGCTGGTTGACGAGGCCCAGTTCCTGGAACCGGAGCAGGTGGACGATCTCTTCCGCATCGCGGTCCTGGACAACGTCCCCGTGCTCGCCTACGGCATCCGCACCGATTTCCGGACCCGCGCCTTCCCCGGGTCCCTTCGGCTCCTGGAGATTGCGCACACCGTCGAAGAACTCAAGACCATCTGCCGCTGCGGACGGAAGGCTATCTTCAACACCCGGCGGATCGGGGACCAGGTGGTCTTTGACGGGAACCAGGTTGCGATCGACGGCCAGGACGTCTGGTACGAGTCGCTCTGCGGCGCCTGCTACCTCGAGGCTTCCGGCGGCCGGCTGGGCAACTAGCTGCACTGTGCCCGGGCAGTGCCGTGCCCGATTGACCTGCCCTCTACTGAGTTGTGGCTTACTGCAGTGGGGCGCGGCCTCGGCTAGGCTCGGAGCATGACCCGCGAGAACATCAGAACCCCCGACGGCGGAACGATCGAGCTTTTCAGCACGGGCGCCGAGCTCGCCTCGGCGGGCTCGGGAATCGTCGTCGTGCCGGCCTCGATGGTGACGGCCGCCGATTACACGCGTTTCGCGCAGAAACTCAGCGCGTCACTTGGCCGGCCGGTGCACACCTTCAACCGTCGCGGCCGCGGCACGTCCTCCCCGCAGCCGGAGGACTACACCCTGGACGTGGACATCCACGATCTCGACGCCGTCATGAAGCAAACGTCCAGTACGGACGTCTTCGGCCACAGCTTCGGCGGGGCGGTGGCCCTGCACGCGGCCCGCACCCTGCCGGTGGAGCGGCTGGCTGTCTACGACCCCGCCGTGTCCGTCAACCACAGCGTGACGGCGGACTGGACGCCCGAATACGAGCGGGCGACCGCGGCCGGCGACGACGACCGCGCCCTCGCCGTCCTGCTCAGAGGACTCGAGACCGGCAGCGCCCTGTCCCGGATGCCGCTGTCAATGTTGACGCTGGCGAACAAGCTTTCGGCGGGCACGCCGATGGGCAAGCAGCTGCGCGACCTCATGCAGACCGGTGTCCGCGAGATTAAGGCGATCATCGCCGCAGATATGCCGGCAGAGCCGTTCCTGGAACTTCCGCTGGAGACGCTGATCATTGTGGGCGAGAAGAGCCCGGCATACTTCGGCGTGGCCTGTGCCCAGATCCACGATGTCCTCTCCGGTTCCAGCTACACGATCCTGCCCGGCATGGGCCACGACGGTGTCAACAAGGCGCCGGACAAGCTGATCGCCGAACTCAGCGCGTTTTACGCGGGCTGACCCGCGTAAGTCCAACGCAAAACCAACCAACGCAAACCAACGCGGGGTCATTTCGCGCCCATCCGCCCCTAGGACATGGGCGCGAAGTGACCCCGCGTTGCTCTTAGTGGCGTCGCTGTTAGTGTGCGGGCTGTGCCGCGCCGGCGGTCTTGCGCATCATGGTAGACAGCACGACGGCGGCGAGTGCTATGACAGCCGCCGTCAGGAATGCGGCGTGCATGCCGGCAACCATTCCCGAGGACTCCGCCACCACCGCGTAGATCGAGACCAGGAGCGCCGTGCCAGCGGCGCCGGCTACCTGCTGCAGGGTGCTCATGATGGCCGAGCCGTGGGAGTAAAGGTGCGGTGGCAGCGGGTTCAGGCCCGTCGTGAAAGCAGGCGTGAACAGCAGTGCCAGGCCCAGGCTCAGCGCCACGTGCAGGGCAATGATCCACCCCAACGGTGAGCCGGCGTCCAGCATTGAGAACTGCCAGAGGGACAGCACCATCATCACCGAGCCCGTCACTGTCAGCGGCAGCGGCCCGACCCTGTCGAACACGCGGCCGATGAACGGCCCCAGCAGGCCCATGGCCAGGCCACCCGGAAGCAGCACCAGGCCGGTCTCGAGTGACTTCAGGCCGCGGATCTCCTGCAGGTACAACGGCAGCAGGATCACCGCGCCGAACAAGGCGATCATGGCCACGACCAGCAGCAGCACGGACACGGTGAACATCCGGAAAGTGAAGGCGCGCAGGTCCAGCAGGGGGCCGTCGCTCTTCTGCAGCTTCAGCTGGCGCAGGACGAACGCGGTCAGGGAAACCACGCCGACGGCCAGGGCCACCACGGCCGGGGTGCGGGCGCCGGCCTGGCCGCCGCCGATCTGGCTCAGGCCGTACACCAGGCCGCCGAATGCGGGGACCGTGAGCACCACCGAGAGTGCATCAAGCCGGGTCTTTTCGGAGGTGCCGATGTTGGTCAGGTATTTGGCCCCGATGGCCAGCGCGGCCAGGGCGATCGGCAGCACGAAGACGAACATGAACCGCCAGGAAAAGTGCTCGAGGATCAGGCCGGAAACCGTGGGGCCCATGGCCGGCGCAACCGAAATGGCGATGCTGACATTGCCCATGACGGCGCCGCGGCGTTCCAGCGGCACGAGCGTGAGGATGGTGGTCATCAGGAGCGGCAGCATGATGGCTGTGCCGCCGGCCTGGACGATGCGGGCCAGCAGCAGGACTTCGAAGCCCGGCGCGAGGGCGGCCAGCAGCGTGCCGCCGGAGAACAGCCCCATGGCCAGCATGAACACGGCACGGGTGGACAGCCGCTGCAGGATGAACCCGGTGGTGGGGATCACCACAGCCATGGTGAGCATGAAGCCGGTGGAGAGCCACTGCACGGTGGGCGCATCGATGTTCAGGTCCACCATCAGCCGCTGCAGGGCCACGTTCATGATGGTCTCGTTGAGGATCACCACGAACGTGGCCACGAGCAGCGTGACGATGATGGTTACGGACTCCCGGGACATCTTCGCCGGCGTTGTCGGCGCGGCGGGCACGTTCCGCGCGGGGATGGTGGGGGCAGCGCCCGGTGCGGGATCGCCAGAGGCGTTGGACGAGACGTCTGTTGACATGGGAATTCCCTCAGGGAGTTTGGTGTGGGTCCGGCGAGCGTCGGCGCTGCTGCAGATTCCAACAGTCTAAGGCCCGGGGGCATTCCCGTCGCCACAAAAGCAACGCGGGGTCAGATACGGCCTATGAAGTGCCTCGGGATGGGCCGTATCTGACCCCGCGTTGCTTTTTGGTGGCGGGGTTGTGTTAGGAGTTCAGGGGCGCGTTGTCGATGAGGCGGACGGGGCCCACCTTGGCGGCGATGATCGCCAGGCCCTCGCCGCGGAACGGGGTGTCCTGGCAGTTCTCCGCGAGGGGCTCGAGGGTGCGCGGATCCACCACGTCGAAATAGTCCAGTTCCACGAGCGGCTCGGACCGGACCAGGGCCTGAGCGGATTCGACGTCCAGTGGCTCATGCGCGTTGGCACGCGCCTCGATGAGCCGCAGCGCCCGGGAAAGGACCAGGGCGGCCTCGCGCTGGTCCTCGGAGAGGAAGCGGTTGCGGCTGGACAGTGCCAGGCCGTCGGCCGATCGGACAATGGGCACGGGCACGATCTCCACGGGGAAATTCAGGTCCGCCACCATGCGCTGGACCAGCGCCAGTTGCTGCGCGTCCTTCTGGCCAAAGTAGGCGCGGTAGGCCGGCTGGCCTCCGCCCGGCAGCCCGGTGCCAGGGATGCCGTAGTGCAGCAGTTTCGCGACGACGGTCAGGGCCCCGTCGAAGTGTCCGGGCCGGGACGCGCCCTCCCACTTTTCACCAAGGGGTCCCGCCGTGATCCGCACCAGGGGTGCCCCGCCGGGGTAGACCTCCTCAACGCTCGGCGCAAACGCCAGGTCCACGCCCTCGGCGTCGAGCAGCGCGAGGTCCGCATCCAGCGTCCGGGGGTAGCGGTCCAGATCCGCGGCCTCGCCAAACTGCAGCGGGTTAACGAAGATGCTGGCCACCACGACGTCGTTCTGGGCAACGGCTGTCCGGGCCAGCTGGGCATGCCCCTCATGCAGGGCGCCCATGGTGGGCACGAGCCCCTGGGACACGCCGCCCTTCTGCGCCAGCAGCCGGGCGCTGGCGGCGCGGAGCTGGTCAGCCGTGGTGACGAGTTGGATTGTCATGTCAGGGTCCTTCCGGGGCGGGCGTCCCGTTCTGGCCGGGGCCGCCGAGCGCCTGTTCGATGCCGTCGAGTTGTTCCGGCTTCAGGAGCCCGCGGCTTCCTGCCCGGCGGGCTGTCGCCCGGGCCATGGCCAGGTACGCCTCAAGAATATCGCCGGCGGCGCCGTCGTCGTACTCGCGGAGGGCGCCCGCGTGGGCGGCAACGGTGCCCGTGTCACCCCGGGCAACAGGTCCGGTCAGGGCCGATTCGCCGGAGGCGAGGGCGTTCTCGAGGGTGGCGCGGAGCAGCGGGCCCAGCATCCGGTCCGGTGCGTCGACGCCGACGTCGCGGAGCAGCTGCGAGGCCTGCGCCACGAGCGTGACCAGGTGGTTGGAGCCGTGCGCGAGGGCTGCGTGGTAGAGGACGCGGTCCGCCTCGGCGATCGCGACGGGCTCGGCGCCCATTTCGACGACGAGTGCCTGGGCGATCGGCAGCATCGCGGCGTCGGCCGTGACGCCAAAAGTGCAATCCAGGAGCCTCGTGAGGTCAAGGCTCATGCCCGTGAATGTCATGGCCGGGTGCAGTGCGAGCGGCACGGCGCCGGCGGCACGGACCGGGTGCAGGATCCCGACGCCGAAGCGCCCGGAGGTGTGCGCCACGAGCTGGCCGGGCTGCCAGGCGCCGAGCTTGGCCAGGCCGTTCACGAGCGGGCCCAGGGCATCGTCCGGGACGGCCAGCAGGACCAGCTCGGCGCGCTCCACGATGTCCTGCACGTCCAGGATCGGGACGCCGGGCAGGAGAGTTTCGACGCGGTCCCGGCTGGCATCCGAAACGGCGGACGCCCCGATGACGGCGTGCTCTGCTCCGCGCAGCGCCGCCCCCAGGACGGCGCCGACCTTCCCTGCGCCAATGATTCCGACGCCAAGGCGTCCTGGTTTAGCCATGATGCGGGCCTTCCTGAGGGTGGTCTGCGGGTGGTGCGGCCGGCTGGGCCGCCGGCTCCATCCAGTGCTCGCTCTTCTGGCGCTTGCGCGCGGCGCGGGCACGGGCGGACTGGGCATCGAACAGGGCCCGGGCTTCGTCGAGGCCGGCCTGGATGAGCCGCGGCGCCACCGGACCGGCCGTGGTGTGCAGGACCAGGTCCGCCACCCGGAACCTGCGGGCGAGCGGGCCCTGCTGCAGTGCCATGGACTGGGTGCGCTGGTGCGGCACCACCACCAGGGCCCGCCACCACCGGCCCGACCTCAGGAGCAGAGCGGTCTCCGTTGCGGTGAAACCGTTGCGCCGCCAGCCCAGCGGCGCCAGGAACCGGGCCCGGCGCGGGCTGGTGACGAAGCCGCCGTCGGTGTCCTGGCCGCCGCCGCCAGGAGTCCCGGCGGCGTCCGTGAGACCGGTGATCCCTGCGGTGAACACGCCCAGCGGATCCGGCGTTCCGGGATCCGGGAGGACTAGGGACAGGATTTCCAGGACGTCGGCGAGGGATCCGACCGGAAGCAGCGTGGTCCGGGCCGTTCCTTCGCCGGCGCTGGCGGCCAGGCCGTAGCCGGCCACGTTGACCTGGATCCGGTACCAGCCGAATATCCGCCACAGCGGCGGCTGGCTGACCTTCAGCGCCTGGATCCTGCCGGGCGGCACAGTCTGCGCCTGCGTGTCCAGCAGGCCGTAGCGCAGCCGGATGCCGTCCGGGGAAATGGCGGCCGTGAAGTTGTAGCCCTTGTTGAACGAGGACCAGTACGAGGCGACGAGTCCGATCGCGGCAGGGATCAGGAAGACCACGAAGCTACGGTTTTCGGTGACTGCGGACAGCAGCACGGAGGCGATGCCGCCGGCCAGGATCACGACGCTTTGTTCGCTCAGGAGCAGCGAGCCCACCAGGCGCGGCGGCGGCACGGTCAGCACCACCTGTTCGGGGGCCTCCACGGCGGCGGTCGCCAGCTCTCCGGACTCCGGGTCGCCCGGCTCCGGGGATAGCGACAGCGACAGCGACAGCGACAGCGTCCTGCTCGAGGCACCGGAGGCGCGGGCCAGGATTGTCGCGCGGAGCTGCCGGGCCTCGTCCGCGCGCAGGTAAGCCAGGCGCACCGCGGATTCGCCGGCGTCTGCGACTTCGAACCTCAGTTCAGCGAGTCCGAAGATCCGTGCCAGCAGGGGCTGCACGACGTCGATTGCCTGCACCCGGTCCAGCCTGGCCTGCCGCTGCTGCTTGAAGAGGAAACCGGTGTTGACGCGCACGTAGCCGCCCGCCACCTGGTAGCGGGTGAAGTACCAGCTCAGGACGTAGCCGCAGACGGTCAGCAGCAGCAGGGCGCCGCCGCCGAGCAGCAGCCACGGCGCCCGTCCGGCGAGCCGCTCGTCAAAGAGCGGACCGCCCTGGAGCAGGCGTTCGAAACTGTCGCGTCCAAAAAAGAACAACAGAGCAACCAGGGCCACCCAGCCACGGACAAAGGGCGAGGCCGGGTGCACGCGCAACCAGTCGGCGTCGGCATTTCCGGCATTAGCAGCTGCGTCGGCACCGGCGCGTCCAGCACCCTCCGGTGTCACCGCCATACCGTCACGATCTTCCCGTCACAACCCGGCCAGCCGGGCTTCGCCGCGGGCGGACAGCTGTTCGCGGAGCCGGGCCCCTTCGCTGGCGGGCAGGCCGGGAATCTCGGCGCTGGTCGCGGCGGCGGCGGTGTGAAGCTTGAGGGTGCACAGGCCCAGCGGACGCTCCACCGGGCCAACCGCGATGTCCACGTACTGCATCCGCCCGTAAGGGACCACGAGGGTGCGCTGGAAGAAGATGCCGCGCCGGATCAGGAGGTCGTCCTCCCGCTCGGCGTAGCCGATCGAACGCACCTGCCGAGGAATCAGCAGGAGCCGCCACAGCGCCAGAAGCAGCCAGACGGCGGGAACGGCGACGCCCAGCCAGACGGGCGGCCAGGTCCACACACCGGTCAGCACCAGGAGTAGGGGAAGGGACAGCAGGGACACCGCAATCAGGTTTCCCAGCGCCCATCCCGCGAGGCGGACCTTGACGTACTTCGGTGACACCCTGAGCCAGTCGATGCCCGGCGGATCAATCGCTTCGGTACGCATATTCGCCTTCCGACGAGGGCTTGCTGCGTTTTCCCTGCACGCCGGGCCGGGATTCGGCGTCGCCGTCTTCAGGCGGAATCCGGCAGAACCGCTCGACGACGAGCCCCACGATCACCATGATCAGCCCGCCGCCGGCCATCGCCAGGGCCTGCCACGTGAGGTCCTGGTTGCTGCGCAGGTTCCACAGCCGAAGTTGCTCCACCAGGATTCCCGCGTGCCAGCCCAGCAGGACCGTGCCGGTGTAGGCGCAGGCCTGGGCCAGGACCAGCGTCCAGGCAGCCAGGATGGGGTTGAGGATCTTCTTCTTCTTGCCGTTGCGCCAACGGAGCACGCGGATGCCCAGCACCAAAGTGAGCGCCACGATCACCCCCATGGTCAGCAGCCCTGTCAGCGGCAGCACCGGGGTGGCGAGGCTGTAGCGGCCCGAGATCATGGTGGCGGACCAGCCGGCCACGGCCACGACCACGCAAATGGCCAGCAGGAGCAGGGGGCTGGTCAGCTTCACGGTCGCTCCGCCGCGCCGGACACGCCCGTGCGCTCTGTGACATCCGCTGCTCCGTGGTTCTGGAAGCCGTCAAACGTCGTGAGGTCGCCGAAATCAGCGGCCTTCGCGGCGAGGTCGCCCACGCGTTCGCCGTTGAGCTCCGCCGCGGGATCGATCAGCGACCACGGATAGAGCACGAAGGCCCGTTCGGCGGCCCGGGGGTGGGGCAGGGTGAGCTCGGGGTCAGAGCTCACCCTGTCTCCGTAGGTGATGATGTCCACGTCAAGGGTCCGCGGGCCCCACCGGACCTCGCGCACCCGCAAATGCTTCTGCTCCACGGCATGGCAGTGCTCCAGCAGGTCGCGCGGCGGCAGGGACGTCTCGACGGCAATCACCATGTTCAGGAAGTCAGGCTGGCCCGGCGGGCCGCCCACCGCCTTCGTCTGGACGATCGGCGAGATGGCAAGCAGGCGCACCTCCGGCGGGTCGACAAGATCCGCGACGGCGGCGGACAGGGTGTCGCTGCGCTCCCCCAGGTTGCTGCCGAGCGCGATCACGGCGCGGGTGTAGAGCGGGCTCACGACCGGCTCCGGTGCACGCTGACGGAGACGTCGACGAAGTCGACTTCGATCGGGGCCTTGGGCTTGTGCACGGTGATGTCCACGGCGGCCACCGGGAATTTCTCCAGCACGTCCTCGGCGATCCGCACGGCGAGGGCCTCGATCAGGTTCAGCGGTGCACCGGTGATCCAGTCGCGGATGCAGTTGGCCACTTCGCCGTAGTGCGCGGTATCCAGGACGTCGTCGGAAGCCGCGGCCTTGCTGAAATCCAGGTGCAGCACAGCGTCAACAACGAACGGCTGGCCGTCGCGGCGCTCGAAATCGAACACACCGTGATGGCCGACGGCGGTGACGCCGCTCAGCGTGATCTGGTCCATGGCGGCCGCCGGATCAGTTGGTGCCGGCGGCAGCAGCCGTTGCCGGGTGCGTCGGGGGGACCATGCGGGCGGCGACCTTGACGGCGTCGAGGCTCGCGCCGACGTCGTGCACGCGCACGGCCCAGGCGCCGCGGAACGCGCTGATCGCGGTCACGGCGGCGGTGGCGGCGTCGCGTTCCACCGGCTGGGCCGCTTTGCCGGCCACGGTCAGGAGGCTGCCGAGGAAGCGTTTGCGGGAGCCGCCGACGAGGACCTTGTGGCCCATGGCCTGCAGCACATCCAGGTGCTGCAGGAGCTCCCAGTTCTGGACGTCATTCTTGGCGAAGCCCAGTCCCGGGTCCACAATGATCTGCTCCGGGGCGACGCCGGCGGAGTACAGCTTGTCGCGGATGCCGGCGAGTTCCGTCACGACTTCCCCGGCCACATCGCGGTAGTCCGTCAGGGAATTCATGGTGCTGGCGTCGCCGCGGCGGTGCGTCAGGATGTAGGGGACCTTGGTCCGGGCGGCCAGTTCCGCCATTTCCGGCTCCAGGGTCAGGCCCGAAACGTCGTTGATGATCGCGGCGCCGGCCTTCAGGGCTGCAGCCGCCGTCGCGGCGTGCGTGGTGTCGATGCTGACCAGGGCGCCGGCCTTCACCAGGGCCTCAATGACCGGCAGGACCCGGCGCTGTTCCTCGTCCACGTCCACCGCCGCGGCGCCCGGGCGGGTGGATTCGCCGCCGACGTCGATGATGTCCGCCCCGGCGTAGAACATCCGCAGCCCGGCCGCGATGGCCGTGTCCGGCGTCGGGTGCGATCCGCCGTCGCTGAAGGAATCAGGGGTGACGTTAAGGATTCCCATGACGAGTGTCCGGTCCGTGGGCAGGTCCTGGAACTTCGCCGCCGGGCGCGGCTTGCGCAGGATCGGCAGGGGCGACGTGGCGGGGCCGGTCCCCGGGGCTGCAGCTAGGGAGTCCATAGTCTGTGTTCTTACCTTCCGAGTATGAGGCTCATGGCTTCGGCACGGGTGGCCGGGTCATGCAGTTGCCCGCGCACTGCGCTGGTGACGGTCTTGGCGCCGGGCTTGCGGATTCCCCGCATGGACATGCACAGGTGTTCACATTCGACGACGACGATCGCGCCGCGCGGTTTGAGGTGCGTGACGAGGGCCTCGACGATCTGGGTGGTCAGGCGTTCCTGGACCTGGGGGCGCTTGGCGAACATGTCCACGAGCCGGGCCAGCTTGCTCAGGCCCGTGACCTTTCCGTCGTGGGACGGGATGTAGCCCACGTGCGCCACGCCGTGGAACGGCACCAGATGGTGCTCGCACGTGGAGTAGAACGGGATGTCCTTGACCAGAACGAGTTCCTCGTGGTCCAGATCGAAGGTGGTGGCCAGGATCTCGGCGGGGTCGTGGTGCAGGCCGGCGAACATTTCCGTATAGGCCTTGGCTACCCGCTTCGGGGTGTCCAGGAGCCCGCCGCGGTCCGGGTCCTCGCCGATGGCCAGCAGGATTTCCCGCACGGCGGCTTCGATCCTGGGGCGGTCCACCTTGGGCTTTGAATGCGCGGCTTCCCCGTCCCCCGCCGAAGCAGCGGGGGCGGGAACGTCGTCGTCGAAGTTAGAAGTCACAGAAGAAGCCTAGCCGGGATGACCATCAGTCCCGATATCCGTAGCACCGCCCTGGAAGGACTCCTGCCCGCCGACACCCTGGGCATGCGGGGGCTGGGCATCCAGGGGCTCTTCGAGCCGGGCCTGGGTAGCTTCCTCGTGCGCTTCACGCTCCGCCTTTTCGCGGCGCGACTCCACCGGTCCGGCGGACTGGAGCGTGCGGGTCTCCTTGGAAAGCCAGACGTCGCGGAAGTCGCGTTTGCGGATGTTGGTGAAGACCTGCGCGATTTCGGCCTGGTTCAGCGTCTCGCGTTCGAGCAGTTCCAGCGCGAGCTCGTCCAGTACGTCCCGGTTCTCGGTCAGGATGGCGTAGGCCTCATCATGCGCGCCGTCGATCAGGCGGCGCACCTCCTCGTCGACGATGTAGGCGATCTGGTCCGAGTAGTTGCGCTCGTGCCCGGCGTCGCGGCCCAGGAACGGCTCGCCGCCGCCCTGGCCGAGGCGAACGGACCCGACCCTTTCGCTCATGCCGAACTCGGTGACCATCTTCCGGGCGATCCCGGTGGCCTTCTCGATGTCGTTGGACGCACCCGTGGACGGATCGTGGAAGACGAGTTCCTCGGCGACGCGGCCGCCCATGGCGTAGGCCATCTGGTCGAGCAGCTCGTTGCGGGTGATGGAGTACTTGTCGTTTTCCGGGACCACCATGGTGTAGCCGAGGGCACGGCCGCGGGGCAGAATGGTGATCTTGGTGACCGGGGCGGAGTTCCGCAGGGCAGCCGCCACAAGGGCGTGGCCGCCTTCGTGGTACGCGGTGACCTTGCGTTCGTGTTCCTTCATGACCCGGCTGCGCTTCTGCGGGCCGGCCATGACGCGGTCAATCGCCTCGTCGAGGGCGCGGTCATCGATCAGGTTTGCGTTGGAGCGGGCCGTCAGCAGGGCGGCCTCGTTCAGGACGTTGGCCAGATCCGCGCCCGTGTAGCCGGGGGTCTTCTTGGCAACAGCCTTGAGGTCGACGCCGGAAGCCATCGGCTTACCCTTGGCGTGCACCTGCAGGATCTGGTCGCGGCCGATCAAATCGGGGGCCTCCACCGAGATCTGCCGGTCGAAGCGGCCCGGACGCAGCAGTGCCGGGTCCAGGACGTCGGGGCGGTTGGTGGCGGCAATCAGGATGACGTTGGTCTTGACGTCAAAGCCGTCCATTTCGACCAGCAGCTGGTTCAGGGTCTGCTCGCGCTCGTCGTTGCCGCCGCCGATGCCTGCACCGCGGTGCCGGCCGACGGCGTCGATCTCATCGACGAAGATGATTGCCGGCGCGTTGGACTTGGCCTGCTCGAAGAGGTCGCGGACGCGGGAGGCGCCCACGCCGACGAACATTTCCACGAAGTCGGAACCGGAGATGGAGAAGAAGGGAACGCCGGCCTCGCCGGCAACCGCGCGGGCCAGGAGGGTCTTGCCGGTGCCCGGAGGGCCGTAGAGCAGCACGCCCTTGGGGATCTTGGCGCCGACTGCCTGGAACTTGGCCGGCTCCTGCAGGAATTCCTTGATCTCCTCAAGTTCCTCGACGGCCTCATCGGCGCCGGCGACATCGCTGAAAGTCACCTGGGGCATGTCCTTGTTGACGAGCTTGGCCTTGGACTTGCCGAACTGCATGACCTTGGACCCGCCGCCCTGCATCCGGGAGAGCAGGAACCAGAAGAGGACACCGAGCAAGAGCACAGGCACCAGCAGGGAGAAGAGCCCGGAGAACCAGTTGTTTTCGATCGGCTGGTCAGTGAAGCCGCCCGACGGTTTGGCGTCGGTGACCGCCTTGACGACGTCCTGGGCGCGAGCGTTGACGAAGTAGAACTGGACGTTCTTTCCCTTGTCCTGCCCGTCGACCTGCAGGTTGTCCTTCAGGACGAGGTCCACGCGGTTCTCGGCGTCGAAAATCTTGGCTTGTTCAACTTTTCCGCCGGCGCTCAGCAGTTCAAGGCCCTTGTCCGTGTCGATCCGACTCGCGCCGCCGGGCGCCAGAGTGGCAAATGCCAGTAGCAGCATGGCCACCACGACGACAATCCAGATGCCGGGGCCCTTGAAGAAACTCTTAGCTTTCATCTGTTCGGGGCTGGCCCCGTCCCTCCTGGTAGTGCTGCACGGCGACCGTTCTGCGCGCGTGGGGTGCTGCGTCAGGTTCTAGCTATACACCGTCGCACTAACTCACGCACGGCGGAGGGCAAAAGTTCCCTGTGGGCGTAGCGCGGCAGGGCCTCCCCGGCGCCCGGGTCCCGGGCGGGGGGTGCCGCTGCGTGAACGATTTACTCGTAGACGTGGGGGGCCAGGGTGCCGACGAAGTCCAGGTTGCGGTACTTCTCGGCGTAGTCCAGGCCGTAGCCTACGACGAATTCGTTGGGAATGTCGTAGCCGACGTACTTGACGTCGATCTTGACCTTGGCGGCCGTGGGCTTGCGGAAGGCGGTGCAGATTTCCACCGACGCCGTGCCGCGGGATTCCAGGTTCGTCTTGAGCCAGGACAGCGTGAGGCCGGAATCGATGATGTCCTCGACGATCAGGACATCCTTGCCCATGAGGTCGGTGTCGAGGTCCTTCAGGATGCGGACCACGCCTGAGGACTGCGTGCCGGAGCCGTACGAGGAGACCGCCATCCAGTCCATGGAGACGTGGCTGTGCAATGCACGGGCCAGGTCCGCCATGACCATGACGGCGCCCTTAAGCACGCCGACGATCAGGAGGTCGCGGCCCGCGTAGTCCTCATCAATCTGCGCCGCGAGTTCGGTGATCCGTTGCTGGATCTGTTCCTTGGTGTAGAGAACGTGTTTGAGGTCTGCCTGGACGTCGTTTGAATCCACCAATGGCTCCTGTGTAGATGCGGGGTGCGACTAATTTCGGGGCGGCTGTTGAGGCCGGAATACAAGCTTCCCACAGCGGGCGGCTTCGCGGGGAACACCGGCGGCGGCGGTCGGCTCCGCAGCAAGGAGCTGCGCGAGCGAGAGCCGGTAGACACTGACCGCACCGGGAAGCTCCACCGGGCCGGCCGATCCCTGCCGGCGCAGCAGTGCTTCGGCCGCGAGCAGGCGCTGGTAGCTGGGCTGCTGACCTCCGACGGCGGCGGCGGCCTTGGCGATCACGCGGAACCTCACGGCCGGGGCAAGGCCGCGCAGTTCGGCCTCAGGGAGGCTGATCTCGTGCCCGGTCTGCTCGCGCAGCGTCTCGAAGGTGTCATTCGCCACCTCCTCCAGGTAGTCGGCGTCCAACTGCAGGATCGCGGCCGTGCGGGCGAGGGACTCGGCCACGCCGGGGCCGAGCTTGTCCTCAAGCAGGGGAAGCACTTCAACCCGCGTCCGGGAACGCGCGTACACCGGGTCCGTGTTGGACGGGTCGTACCAGGGTTCCAGGCCCTCCACCCGGCAGATCTCCAGGGTATCCGCGCGACGCAGGCCCAGGAACGGGCGCAGCAGCCGGCCACGGGAGGGTCGCATCCCGGCGAGCGACCGGGTGCCCGACCCCCGCGCCAGGCCCAGCAGCACTTGCTCGGCCTGGTCATCGAGGGTGTGGCCGAGCAGGATCGCGGCTGCACCTGCCTCGTCCGCGGCGGCCTCGAGGGCCGCATGGCGGGCGTCCCGGGCAGCCGCCTCGGGGCCCGCTCCGGTGGAGGCGACGTCGACAGTCCTGATCTGCACGGGCGAGAGCCCGAGCTCCTCCAGGGTCCGGGCGGTGGTTGCGGCGACCCCGGCCGAGCCCGGCTGCAGCTGGTGGTCCACGACGACGGCGCCGACGGACACTGGGTGGCCGTCCACGTGGCCGCGGCGGCAGAAGTAGGCGGCGACGGCGGCGAGGGCCAGCGAGTCCGGCCCGCCGCTGCAGGCGACCAGGACGCGGTCCGGGTAGCCGGCCCCGGCCAGGGCGTCCAGCAGCATTTTCCGCGCCGTGCCGACCACCGGCGCGAGGCGGCCGGGCCGGCGTCGTCCGCTGGAAACCGAAGTGGAAACGGCGTTACGGGCAGTCATGGCGGCTAGAGGCCCATCCGGTCGAGCCAGAGCTTGGAGTCGTGGATCTCTGGTTCGCTGGGAAGGTTCTGGGCGGACTCCCAGACCCTGTTGAAGCCTGCCATGCCGGCGGCGTCCACCACTTCCCGCACGAACTTGGCGCCGTCGCTGTACTGGCGCATCTTGGCGTCGAGGCCGAGCAGGTTGCGGATGAATTTCTCGATCACGCCGCGGTCCTGGCCGCGGGCGTTGAAACGCTGCCGGATGGTCTTCACCGACGGGACAATGCTGGCGTCCACGGCGTCCATGACCACGTTGGCGTGCCCCTCGAGCAGGCTCATCAGGGCCGTCAGGCGGGACAGGGCCGCCTTTTCCTCCGGGTTCTGGAGCAGGTCCAGGATGGCGCCGCGTCCGGGCGCGGCGCCGGGGACCGCGCGGTCCTTCAGCGACTTCGCGGCCGCGGAGGCCCGTTCCATCAATGAATCGACGTTGCCCAGCAGCAGCCCGCTGAGGTTTTCGATCTCCTGGAGCATGTGGTGCCGCAGCCACGGGGCCGCGGCGAACTGCACCCGGTGGGTCTGTTCGTGGAGGCAGACCCAGAGCCGGAAGTCCGCGGGCTCGACGTTCAATTCGCGTTCCACGGAGATGATGTTCGGCGCTACGAGCAGAAGGCGGCCGGACGCGGGGGCGGTGGAGTTCTCGGCCAACGCGGAGAAGGGATCGTACTGGCCCAGGACCTTGCTGGAAAGGAAGGCCAGGATGGCGCCGAGCTGGCTGCCGGTGATGGCCGCGCTGACGCCTGCGGCTCCGGGGCTGAGGGATCCGCGGCCCTCCAGCAGCTTTTCCATGGCCGGCCTAAGCATGACGGCGAAGCTCTGCGTGTTGGCCTTGGCCCATGAGGCCCTGTCCACCACCAGGACCTCGGAGTCGCGCAGGTCCCGGGCGGCGTCAAGGCCGGTGATGTGGTGAACGTGCGGCACGGAAATGTCCGCCATGAGCCGCAGGTTTTCGACGGCGGCGCCGATCTCGGCAGCGCCCAGGACAGGGCCGGCCGGTGTCAGGCGGGCTGCGGTGGACGCGGCGAGCTCCCAGTTGATGAGACCTTGGGCCTGGACCGATGCCTCACTTGTTGTCCCACTCGGAGTCTTTGGTGATGGATGGCTTGATGTCTCGCGTGCAGAGGGCTCCATGTGATCCATCAGAACACAGGGGCCCGACAATCCGCCTTAATTTTCGCTGACCGGCGAACCGGCCGGTCCCACGTCCCAAGTGGCATCGGGCCTAGCGGACACCGGATTCCAGACGGGCATGGGTTCCAGGCGGGCCGACCCGTCAGCGGCAGCCGCAGCCGGCGAGGACGGCGGCGGAGCGGTCCAGCGCGGCCTTGTTCGCGGCGCCGGGGGTCAGTCCGTTGCCGACGAAGGAAAAGACCAGAAGCCGGCCGTCGGCGTCGACGACGTAACCACTGAGCGCAATGACCGTGTTCAGCGTGCCCGTCTTGGCGCGGACCAGCCCGGCGCCCGATGCCGAACCCGCTTCCGCGTACCGGTCCCCCAGCGTTCCGGTGAGCCCGGCGACCGGGAACCCGGTCAGGGCCGCGCGCAGCCGGGCGTCCGTCCCCGAGGTCATGGCCCGGACCACGTCCGTGAGCTGCCGGGCCGAGACCCGGTTGGCCAGGGCCAGGCCGGAGACATCCGCGGCCCGGAGCCCGTCAGTGGGAACGCCCATGCCCTTGACCTGCGCCAGCACGGCGGTAATGGCCTCGTCGCTGCTGCCTGGCCGGCCGGCGCCGAGGGCTGTCATCCGACCCATCACCTCGGCGAGGTAGTTGTCCGAGGTCTGCAGCATAAAGTCCACCTGCTGCCCCACCGTGGCGGACTGCACCTCGGCCAGGACCTTGGCGTGTGCGCTGTCCGGTGCATTGGCGGGCTTGATCCGGGCGACCCCGGGGGCCACGGACAGTCCATTGTCCGCCGCGGCCGCCTTGAGCCGGGCTGCGAACGCCGTGGCGGCGGTCATGGCGGCGTCCTGCGGGCGCGGTCCGGTGGTCTTGGCGGGATCGAACCTGGCGGAGTTCAGTGCCAGCGGGTACAGCGGAGCCATCTCCCCCGCGGCGACGTCCTCGGGGCTCCACACCTGGCTGAGCGACGGGCCACTGAAGAGGGAGTCATCCAGCAGGACGCTCACGGTGCCGGTCACGCCGCCGGCCTTGAGGGCAGCGGCCGTGGCCTCGGCGAGCGTGGCGAGCCCGGCGCGGCCTAGAACGGCTCCGGGGGCGGATGTTCCGGCGCCCAGGAGGACGTCGCCCCCGCCTGTGAGGACCACCGAGCCGGGGGTGGGCCCTGCCAGCACACGGGTGCTGAAGCGGCGGTCCGGGCCCAGGACGCGCAGGGCCGCGCCCGCTGTGAGGAGCTTCATGTTCGACGCCGGAATGCGGGCCTTGTCTGCCCCGCGTTCAAAGAGCACCTGGCCGGTGGTGGCGTCCTGGACGATCCCGGTGAAGGTGCCGGCGCCGTCGGGCTTAAGGGTTCCATTGAGCCGCGCCGCGAGGGCGGCGCCGGCGGGGAGGGGCGCGGTGCCGCTGAGGGGCCCGATTCCGCCGCCGGGGACGCTCAGCGTAGCGGGGATCTGCTGCCACGCTAGTGCTGTCGGCGCGGCTTCGGAGGGCCGTTCCGGCCCGAGGAATGCCGGGGCGATGGCGATGCCGGCTGGCAGTGCCACGGCCACCACCAGGAGGGTCTGGAGCAGCAGTGCCGGGATCCCGTGAGGCCTGCCGGGCGCCTGTTCGGGGCCCTCGCCGCTGGTTCTCGGTTTCATGCTGCTGCTGATCCTTAGTCCTGAAATGTCCCCACTAGTTCCTGAAACCAGCGCCTCTCGCTATATCCTCAATAGTAGTCGGCGGCACCGACAGCCTTTATGCACGTGCCGCGCACCCCTGAATTTGTCAAGGAGCATTCCATGAAGCATGACGTGACCATCGAGATCCCCAAGGGATCGCGCGTCAAGTACGAAGTCGACCACGAGACCGGCCGTGTCCGCCTGGACCGCGTCCTGTTCACGTCGATGCAGTACCCCACCCACTACGGTTTCTTCGAGAACACCCTGGGTGAGGATGGGGATCCGCTGGACGCACTGGTGCTCCTGCAGGACTTCGACCTCTACCCCGGTGTGATCGTCGAGTCCCGCCCGATCGGCGTTTTCAACATGACCGACGACGGCGGCGGAGACGCCAAGGTCCTGTGCGTCCCGACCGATGCCCGGTTCGACCACATCAACGAGATCAGCGATGTCAGCGAGTTCCTGATCAAGGAAATCGAGCACTTCTTTACCCGCTACAAGGACCTGGAGCCGGGCAAGTGGGTCAAGGCCGAGGGCTGGGGCGACCGCGCCGCAGCCGAAGCCGAACTGGCTGCTTCCATCAAGCGCTACGTTCCGGCGGCCGGTCACTGACCGTTCCTGCACTCCAACGCGGGGTCACTTACCGCCCATCCGGACCTCCGGAACGGGCGGGGAGTGACCCCGCGTTTTTTGATTGTGGGCGGGTGCAACGGTGAGGACCCTCGGCGTCGACCTCGCTGCTGCCGCGAAGAAGACGGCGGTGGCCGTCATCGAGTGGGCCGACGGCGCCGCACGCCTGGCGCAGCTGTCCCTGGGCGTGGGCGACGAGGAGATCGTTCGCCTCTTCGGCACCAGCGACATGACCGGGATTGATTGCCCCTTGGGCTGGCCGGACGCGTTTCTTCCCTTTATCGCCGGGCACCTGAACTTCGACGCCCCTCCGGTGCTGGATTATGACGGGATCGAAGGCCGCCGGCTGCTGGCCTACCGGGACACCGACAGATTCGTCACCGCTCAAACGGGCCTGATCCCGCTCAGCGTCTCCGCGGACCGGCTGGCCCACCCGGCGATGCGTTGCGCCGTCATCCAGGCAAAGATCGCCCAGGACTACGGGCCGCAGGCCCGGGACGGCAGCGGCCGGCTGGCCGAGGTGTACCCGGCCGCGTCGCTGAAATTGTGGGGCCTGCCGACCCGCGGCTACAAGGGGCGGGGCGCACCGGAAACGGAACGGTTGGCAGTGGCCCTGGACGCGCTGTCGGCCGCCGCGCCGTGGCTGGACCTGGCCGGACACGATGACCGGCTGGCCGCCTCCGATGACATGTTTGACGCCGTCATCGCCTCCCTGACCGGGCGGGCAGTGGCCCTGGGCAGGACACTGCGCCCCGTAAGCGGACATTCCGCCGCCGCCCTGACCGAGGGCTGGATCCACCTCCCCCGGGGCGGGCTGCAAGAACTCGCTGGCTAGACGATATGAAGTGTGGTGATCGCCTGACGTAGGACTGGAACCCCGGGTTCAAAGAGGTTCGTGGGTTGCCGGTCCACGGTCTGTTCCGCAATCTGGTGCGGGGTGTGGACTGGTAGAGCCACATTTGAACGTCTGGAGGTTCC
>NZ_JBFTLG010000009.1:0-206935 GCF_056396305.1 Arthrobacter sp. 05T420
TCTCCTGACGGGCGCGAGCCTGCGCCTGCGCACCACCAGCCTGGCCTCCGCAGGATCCGCCAACACGCTCAACGTCCGGGCCGCAACAGACTCATGGTCCGAAACCGGCACCTTCTACGCCAACCGGCCCACGGTCTCCGGGACCCTCGGGACCCTGCCCGGCGGCACCGTGCCCAACACGACGTACGGCATCACCCTCGACACCAGCCAGATCTCCGGCTGGACCGGGTCGAGAACGCTCGCCCTGACCGGCACCGGCACCGACAGCTCATGGTTCTGGTCACTCCAGGCCTCCGCCTCACTGCGCCCCGTCCTCAACCTCACCTACACCGGCGGGACCCCGCCCCCACCCCCTCCCGGCGGGACCGCGACCGTGCTGGCCGTCGGCGACATGGCCTGCGCCCCCGGCACGCCCGTCACGTCCTCGACGTGCCGCCACGGCGACGTCGCCGCGCTGGTCGCGTCCGCGGCGCCGGACCGGTTCCTCGCCCTGGGGGATCTTCAGTATCAGACCGGCACCCTTGCCGAGTTCCTGGGGTCCGGCAGCTACAACGACACCTACGGCGTTCTCAAGGCCCTTACACTTCCTGTGCTCGGCAACCATGAATACGGCGACAACACCCGCGGCTATTTTGACTACTTTTACGGAGCAGGCGTCACAAGTGGTGCCTTCGGGACCCGTCCGGACGGTTATTACGCCACGACCATCGGCGCGTGGACTTTCATCGCCCTGAACAGCGAATGCGATGCCGGCGGAGTGACAGGCGGATGCGGCGTCGGCAGCCCGCAGTACCAGTGGCTCCAGAACCAACTCACGAATTCCCCGACCGCATGCACCCTCGTGGCCACCCACCACCCCCGTTGGTCGACGGGCATGAACCACGGTTCGTATCCGGCACTGGGACCAATGTGGGACCTCATGGCTGCCCACGGCGTCGACGTCGTGGTTTCCGCGCACAACCACGTGAGCGAAATCTTCAGGCCTATCGGCGCCTCGGGGACGGGTGCACCCGTTCTCTCCGCTGCCGGCATTCGATCCTTTACCGCGGGCGGCGGCGGCGCCGATCTGCAGTCACTGACACCGAACTCCGATCCGCTTCTCCCTGCAATGGTGGCGCGGAACCGCGGGGTATTCGGGCCGCTGAAGCTGACCCTCAACGCGGGTTCCTACTCCTGGGAGTTCCTCCCGCTGACGGGCATGACATTTACCAACTTCGGCACAACCGGTTCGTTCTCGGGCAGCGACAGCTGCCACTGATGCCCGCGCAGTGACCCGACGGACCGGGCCGCCGGCCGCAAGCGGCGGTCATGTCCTGTAGCCGCCACGCCCGGGATCCGGCCGATTTGCTCCATTTTTCTACGGCGTGTAGAACTGAGGCATAAATACTTGCATTCCAAATGACAGTATTTGTCTCGCGGTCCGGTTAAAGACCCCCGGGCCACTACCTCAGGAGTCAGCATGCTCTCGGACAAATCCTTCCCAGTCATCGAGGCCACCCTGCCGCTGGTCGGTTCCCGGATCGGGGACATCACCCCCAAGTTCTACGCCCGCCTGTTCGCTGCCCACCCCGAGCTGCTCGATGGCCTGTTCAGCCGGTCCAACCAGCGCTCTGGCAATCAGCAGCAGGCCCTGGCCGGAAGCATCGCCGCTTTCGCCAGCCACCTGGTCAACAACCCGGACACCCTGCCGGAGACCGTGCTGTCCCGGATCGCCCACCGCCATGCCTCCCTCGGCATCACCGAACCGCAGTACCAG
Source organism: Arthrobacter sp. 05T420 (assembly GCF_056396305.1). NCBI lineage: Bacteria > Bacillati > Actinomycetota > Actinomycetes > Micrococcales > Micrococcaceae > Arthrobacter > Arthrobacter sp. 05T420. Next base: position 1,757 of record NZ_JBFTLG010000009.1, read on the forward strand.
GTGGTCTACGAACACCTCTTCGCCGCCATCGCCGAGGACCTGGCCGAGGTCATCACCCCGGAAATCGCCGAAGCCTGGACCGAGGTCTACTGGCTCATGGCCGACGCCCTGATCAAGCTCGAGAAGGGCCTCTACGCCGCCCAGGCCAACGGCAAGATGTGGACCCCCTGGAAAGTGGCCGCCAAGACCCCGGCCGGCACCGGCTCCATGACCTTCACCCTCGAACCGGCCGACGACACCCCCATCACCGCGGCGCTGCCCGGCCAGTACGTCAGCGTCAAGGTCACGCTTCCGGACGGACTGCGCCAGGTCCGCCAGTACTCCCTCTCCGGCGACGCCGGCACCAGCCGCAGCTTCACCACCAAAGTCGACGACGGCGGCGAGGTCTCCCCCGTGCTGCACAACAGCGTCCAGGTGGGCGACGTCCTGGAGATCTCCAACCCCTACGGCGAAATCACGCTCAAGGACGGCGATGGCCCCGTGGTCCTGGCCTCGGCCGGCATCGGCTGCACGCCCACGGCCTCCATCTTGCGCTCCCTGGCCGAGTCCGGCTCGGACCGCCAGGTCCTGGTCCTGCACGCGGAAAGCACGCTGGACAGCTGGGCGCTGCGCTCCCAGATGACGGACGACGTCGAACGCCTCGACGGCGCCGACCTGCAACTCTGGCTTGAAGAACCGCAGCCCGGCTCCAACGCGGGCTTCATGTCCCTGCGCGAGGTGGACCTCCCGGCCAACGCGTCCTTGTACCTGTGCGGTCCGCTGCCGTTCATGAAGAGCATCCGCAGCCAGGCCATCAACGCCGGCATCCCGGCCACGAAAATCCACTATGAGGTCTTCGGCCCGGACATCTGGCTCGCCAGCTGAAATACCCATCGATTGCTCCGTAACCGCCCTTTTGAGAGGCCAAAAGGGCGTTTACGGAGCAATCGATCAGAGTTCGACGGCGGCCCCACACCTCTTCGCGAAGGTGCGGGGCCACCGTCGTGCAGCTGTGCCCGCGCGGTCCTCGCAGCGGACGTCAACCCGCGACCGGCGCCCCGCTGATCGCGTGGCCGAAGCGGAGGAGGTTGCCGGGATCGTAGCTGGACTTCGCGGCCCGCATCCGCTCATAGACCTCCGGCGACCAGGCCCGGGCCCGGTCAGCGTCGTCGCCGGGCTCGCCGTGGAAGTTCACCAACGTGTACCCGGTGGAGTGGGGAGCCATCGCGGCAAGGATGCCGCGGATGGATGCGGCGACGGCCTCTGCGGCTCCCGGCACTCTTAGCCCGACGAGGAACAGCAGGAACGCCGCGTCGCGTCCGGACACAGCGTTCGGGAGGACGCCGGCACGGGACAGCGCCCCGCCGAGGGGCCGGATCTCGATCAAGAGCAGCGGACAGTCCGCACCGTCCCCCGCCAGCCTGAGCAGTTCCGCGGCAGCCTCCTCGCCAAAATCCTTCAGGAGCGCGCCGCCGTCCGAGAAGGGGAGCGGATCCGCCGGGTCCATGTGGATCTGGTCGACGTCCAGGTAACTCATGGGTCCGGCCGTGTCCATCAACGGGGTCGAGACCGCGCGCATCGGGGCAAGCAGCGCGTCGCCGTCCTCGCGGTTCCCCAGGAACGCAAAGCGCAGATGCACCACGAACTGGCCCCGGAGGGGCGGCGGAACGAAGTCCATGTCCGGGAGCCGCAGCAGGGAGATCGACGGCGAGCTGTCGTCAGGCAGCGTGGGTAGCCACTCGCGGAACGCGGTCAGAACCGCAGCCGCATCCGCCCCGGGGTAGATGATCCCCCCGCCGTAAAAATCCCCGAGCTCAAAGAGGTTGAACTCGAGCGCGGTGACGATCCCGAAGTTGCCCTTGCCCCCGCACATCAGCGCGAACAGCTCAGCTTCGGCCTCGGCATCGATCCGGCGCAGCGCGCCATCGGCGGTAACCACCTCCATGCTCCGGACGTGGTCCGCCGCGAAGCCGTGGGCGCGGCCGAGCACGGGCAGCCCGCCGCCGACCGTGTACCCGACGACACCGACGTCGGTGCTCGAGCCGTGCAGTCCGATCAGCCCGTGCGGGACGCTCGCTTCCAGGACGCTCCGCCATTTCACTCCGGCGCCGACCCGGGCGGTCCGCTGGACCGGGTCGATATGCAGCTCCTGCAGACGCCGCGTGGTGATGAGCAGCCCGCCCTCGACGGCGGATTCCGCCCCGTGCCCGGTGGACTGGACGGACACCGGCAGCCTGCGCTCGGCCGCCCATTTCACTCCGGCGGCGACGTCCCGCGCGTCCGCGGCACCAAGGACGACGTCGGGCCGGTGGACGGTGGCGAGGTTGAACGCAAACGTCTCCTCGGCGAATTCGGGGCTGTCCGGCAACACGACCGGGCCGCTCACCGCCCTGGACAAGGCATGGATGTCGTCGTTGACAAGCATGGTGCACTCCTGAAGTCTCGCTGCGCGGCTGGTGGAATGCGGACAAGCCTAGGCACCGGTCCGGATATGGCCTAGGGACCTAAGTCCCGGCAGGACCCGCCGCAGCCGGAATGGCCGCAACGGAAACGGCGCAACGCGAAACGGCGGCCCCGCACCTTTGAAAGGTGCGGGGCCGCCGTCGCTATTGCACTATTATAGGTGCTGTTGTGCCGGCTGCTACTGCTCGGCAGCCATGCGCTCCTTCAGTCCTGCGAGTTCAGCACGCAGCGCCTCAGGCAGCGAGCTGCCGAAGTTGGCGAACCAATCCTCGATGGAGGCCAGCTCGGTGGCCCACTCGGCCGGATCAACCCGGACGGCCTCTTCAATCTGGGCGGGGGTCATATCCAGGCCGGTGAGGTCGATCGCGTCCGCGGTGGGGACGAACCCGATGGGGGTCTCCACGGCGTCGGCCTTGCCCTCGAGGCGTTCGATGGCCCACTTCAGGACACGCGAGTTGTCACCGAATCCGGGCCACGCGAAGCCGCCCTCGGAATTGCGGCGGAACCAGTTGACCAGGAAGATCTTGGGCAGGCGCTCCGGGTTGGCCTTGGCGGACAGGTTAACCCAGTGGTTCAGGTAATCGCCTGCGTCGTAGCCAATGAAGGGCAGCATCGCCATCGGATCCCGGCGGACAACGCCGACGGCACCGGCAGCTGCGGCAGTGGTCTCGGAGGACAGGGTCGAACCCATGAAAATGCCGTTGGACCAGCTGCGCGCCTCGGTGACCAGCGGGATGGTGGTCTTGCGGCGGCCACCGAACAGGATCGCGGAAAGCTCCACGCCGTCCGGGTTGTAGTACTCCTCGGCCAGCATGTCGATCTGGTCGATCGGCGTGCAGAAGCGGGAGTTCGGGTGGGCAGCGGGCTTGTCCGAATCCGGGGTCCAGGAGTTACCCTGCCAGTCGGTCAGGTGCGCGGGCACGTCCTCGGTCATGCCCTCCCACCACACGCCGCCGTCATCCGTGAGGGCGACGTTGGTGAAGATGCTGTGGCCCTTGGCGATGGCGCGCATCGCGTTGGGGTTGGTGCCCCAGCCGGTGCCCGGAGCCACGCCGAACAGGCCGGCCTCAGGGTTGACGGCGCGCAGCTCGCCTTCCTTGCCGAACCGCATCCAGGTGATGTCGTCCCCGAGGGTTTCGACTTTCCAGCCCTCAATGGTCGGATCCAGCAGGGCGAGGTTGGTCTTACCGCAGGCCGAGGGGAACGCGGCGGAGACGTAGTAGTTCTTCTTCTCCGGCGAGGTCAGCTTGAGGATGAGCATGTGCTCGGCAAGCCAGCCTTCGTCGCGTGCCATCACCGAGGCGATGCGCAGGGCGTAGCACTTCTTACCCAGCAGGGCGTTGCCGCCGTAGCCGGAACCGAAGGACCAGATGGAGCGCTCCTCCGGGAAATGGACAATCCACTTGTCCGGGTTGCAGGGCCACGGGACATCAGCCTGGCCGGGGGCCAGCGGGGCGCCCAGCGAGTGCAGCGCCGGGACGAAGAACGCGTTGGTCGCGGTGATCTTGTCCAGGACCTTGGTGCCGATAGTGGCCATGATGCGCATGGAGGCGACCACGTAGGCGCTGTCGGTGATTTCTACGCCGAATTTCGGGTCCTCGGCGTCCAGGTGGCCCATCACGAAGGGGATCACGTACATGGTGCGGCCGCGCATGGAGCCGGCGAACAGGCCGCGCAGCTTTTCCTTCATCTGCGCCGGGGCCATCCAGTTATTGGTGAAGCCGGCGTCGTGTTCCTTCTCGGAGCAGATGAAGGTCTGCTCTTCGACCCGGGCCACGTCGGCGGGATCCGAGAACGCCGCGAAGGACTTGGGGAAGAGATCCTCGTTCAGCCGGGTCAGGGTGCCAGCGGCAACGAGCTCGTCTGTGAGCCGCGTGTTTTCCGCATCCGACCCGTCAACCCAGTAGATCCGGTCCGGCTGTGTCAGTTCAGCCACCTCTTCTACCCATGCCAGCAGACCGGCATGTGTGGTGGGTGCTTTTTCAAGCAACGGCAATCGCGCCAGATCTCCCATTACGGTTCCCTTCCTCGGGTTCAGTGGTGTGTCCTAAATGCTAGGGCTCGGAGGGGTGCCCATTCCGGGCCCGGACATGGGATGACTAGACCGGCACAAATCAAAAACCGCGGAAATTCAAGGAAGTAGTCAGCCGACAGGCACGTCTTTTGTGACTAAGGTCACGTAGACCGGTCTAGTCGGCCAAATTACACCCGCGTCGATTTGTAACTAGGCCCGGCCTCGCGTAAAGTAATTCGAGGTTCGGGGAGAGAGAAGTTCTCCAAGAGCCGAGAATGCGCCCATAGCTCAGCTGGATAGAGCGTCTGTCTACGGAACAGAAGGTCAGGGGTTCGAATCCCTTTGGGCGCACAGAAGAAAGAAGATCCGCCCCGGTTCGCCGGGGCGGATCTTCTGTTTTAAGCCCTAGCCGCCCCGCTTGCGCTATCTCCTATGGTCGTCACACTGATCTAATAGCAACCACAAGTGATACCGCAACGGGGGGTTAGGGTTACGCGGCCGCCCGGATCAGTCCGTGGTCTGGGCGATGATGTCGCGGATTGCGTCGAAATGGGTACTGAGCCGTTCGGCCGCCAGGGCTTTGTCCGCGGAGGCGACAGCCTCATAGATCCCTCTGTGCTGCGCAGCCGTCGCCACGAGGTCCACGGCGTACGGATCGCCGAGTTCCAGGTGGATCCGGCGATAAACCTTCCAGAACACATCCATGAGGCTGATCAAGAGATCGTTGTTCAGCGGCTCGAATAGCCTGCGGTGGAACTCCGCGTCGGCCTCAATGAACGGCTCCCCGGCAGCGGCCAGCTCTTCCATCTGGTGCACGGATTCCTCCACGGCGGCCAACTGCTCCGCGCTGATCCGTTCCATGGCGGCGCCTACCAGGCCGGATTCGAGGGCTTGCCGGACCTCCACAAGCTGCAGGGCTTCCTCACCCTGGTGGCGCAGGGACAGCCTGGCCCGGAAGGTGAGCCCGTCGGTCAGGGCCTCGAAATTGTTGGGCGCCACGAACATGCCGAACCCGTGGCGGATCTCAATGACGCCGAGCGCCTGGAGCGCCTTCAGGGACTCCCGCAGGGTGTTGCGGCCGACGCCGAGTGAGGCAGTGAGCTCGTTTTCGGTCGGCAACGGGTCCCCGGGAACAAGGTCCCGTTCCAGGATCAGCTCCAGGATGTCCGACTGAAGCGCCCGGAGCCGGGCCTGGGCACTGAACCTCGCCAGCGGTATGGCCGCGCCTGTTGTCATGTTGCGTGCGGCCATGGCCGCCTCCTCCCCCAAGTATGGTCCCAACAGTAGCGACCGTCCCCCCTCCTGCAAAGGGTTCGGCCCGGCATGTTACGCCGAGATCCCAGCACCGCTGGCGCCCGGGGCGCCCGCCCGGATCCGGCAATGGCCCCGGCGTAGGCTGGTGCCATGACGGCACAGCTTCTGCGGGAATTCGATGTCATTGTGATTGGTGCGGGCGCCGTGGGCGAGAACGTGGCGGATCGCGTGGTCCGGGGCGGCCTGACAGCGGTGCTCATCGAGGCGGAACTGGTAGGCGGCGAGTGCTCTTACTGGGCCTGCATGCCTTCGAAAGCGCTCCTGCGTCCAGGCACCGCACTGCACGGCGCGCAGACAGTCCCGGGAGCCCGGGAAGCCGTCACCCGCACACTGGATCCGGCTGCCGTCCTGAAGCGCCGGGACTACTTCACCTCGAACTGGCAGGACGACAGCCAGGTCAAGTGGGTGGAGGACACCGGGATCGAACTGATCCGCGGCCACGGCTGGATCACCGCTCCGAGGCAGGTCGAAGTGGCAGGGCTGGACGGCAACAGCTATGCGCTGACGGCCCGGCATGCTGTGGTGGTCGCCACGGGATCCACCCCCAATCAGCCGCCGGTGGAGGGGCTTCACGACATTGAGTACTGGACCACCAGGGAGGCCACCTCCGCCCGCACGGTCCCGGCGCGGCTTGCGGTCCTGGGCGGCGGGGTCGCCGGCGTCGAACTCGCCCAGGCCTACGCCCGCCTTGGCGCCTCCGTCACCCTGGTGGCCCGCGGCAGCCTCTTGGGCGCTTTCCCGGCGCAGGCCGCCGACCTGGTCGCGGCCGGGTTGCGCGCCGACGGCGTCGACCTCCGCCTGCATAGCGGGACCCGGAGCGTGCGCGAGAACGATGACGGCTCCCTCACCGTCGTGCTCGATGGCGGCCGCCAGGGGGACCGCCAGAGTGGTCCGGGCGAGGGCCCTGCCGCAGGCCCAGACCAGGGAACGGCCCGCGGAGCTACGGTCACGGCGGACAAGCTGCTCGTCACCACTGGCCGGCACCCCGCCCTCGACGGGCTCGGCCTGGACAGCGTCGGGCTCTCGGCGCCCGAGGGCCAGACCCTGCGGCTGACCACCGATTCCACCGGACTAGTCCACCGCGCAACTGACAACGAGGCGTCCGGCAATCCGTGGCTCTACGCTGCCGGCGACGCCGCCGGACGGGCCATGCTGACCCACCAAGGCAAGTACGGTGCCCGGGCCACCGGAGATGCCATTGCCGCCCGGGCCAAGGGCGAACTCACCGGCGAGCCGGCCCCGTGGAGCCGCTTTGCCCAGACGGCCTACGAGCACGCGGTGCCGAACGTGGTGTTCACCGACCCGGAGCTGGCAAATGTCGGCCGGACCGTGGCGCAGGCGGAGAAAGATGGTTTCCGGGCCTCCGCCGTGGAGCTTCCCATCCAGGTGGCCGGTTCCTCCCTGCACGCCGAAAACTACGAAGGTTGGGCGCAGCTGGTGATCGACGAGGACCGCCAGGTCCTGCTGGGGGCCACATTCGCCGGCCCGGATGTGGCTGAGCTCCTGCACGCCGCCACGATTGCGGTGGTGGGGGAAGTGCCGCTGGACCGACTGCGGCACGCGGTGCCCTCCTATCCGACGATCAGCGAGGTCTGGCTCCGCCTGCTGGAGGAGTACGGCCTCTGAGCCGGCCAGAGGCCGACTGCCGGCACGTCTGGTTCATCACACCGGACGCATTCTATTTGAACTGACTGGTCAGTTTAGTTAGCCTTGAGGGGACATCGTTTCTGCGAAAGGCCCCGCTTTGCTCTGCGTACAACAGCTTTCCGTGACCGGCCGGCGGGATGACCTGCTGCCGCCCACCTCGCTGGAGGCCGCCCGCGGGAACCTCCTGCTCGTCGAAGGTGTCCGCCAGGACCAGCGCACCGCCCTTTCCCTGGCACTGAGTGGACGGATGAAGCCCTCCGCCGGGACGGTGAGCTGGGACGGAAACGCCCGGATCAAAGTGCTCCGGCAGGCAAGCAGCGTGGTCGACTCCCCCGGCGTCAACGAGCCCGAACAGCACCTGAGCGTCCGCGACCTCGTCACCGAGGACCTGGCCCTGGTGCCCCGCCGCCACCGCGGCGCCGCACGCAGCACTCCCTGGCTGAGGATCAATAATTTCGAAGATATCGCCGGGCTTTGGACCGAGCAGCTGCCGGCGGGCCGGCGGACCGGGCTCCTCACGGCGCTCGCCCTCGCCAATCCGGACACCCAACTCCTCGTGGTGGACTCCCCCGACCGGCACAGCGGCGATGCTGCCGACTGGCTGCCGCGGCTCCAGGAACTGGCGCGCGACGCCGGGCGGCCACTCGCCGTCGTCGCCACCGTCACCCGCATTCCGGACAGCTGGACCGGGGCTACCGCCACCATCGGCAACGCAGTCACAGCGGCCCAACCCGCAGCGGCCCAACCCGTACTGGCCGAACCCGCGCCGACTGAACCCGATGTTCGCAGAGCCCCGGCTCACGTGGCTGGCCCTCCCCAAACCTTCTTGCCCGAATCCTTCTCCCCCGAAACCGAGGACGCAAAGTGACTGTGCTGCGGCTGGCCCGCTCCGAGCTCAAACGCATGACCGGCGGGCTGCTGCCCAAGCTGACCATCCTGGCCCTGGCCCTCGTTCCGCTGCTCTACGGCGCCGTGTACCTCTACGCCAACTGGGATCCGTACGGCAAGCTGAACCAGATCGATGCCGCCCTGGTAGTCCAGGACTCCGGTGCCGCGTCCGCCGACGGCACACGGCTGGAGGCCGGCCGGAAGGTGGCAGAGAGCCTGGTGGACGGCCACGTCTTCAACTGGAAGACGGTCACCAGCACGGAGGAAGCAGACCAGGGCGTCAGCAACGGCACCTACGCCTTCGCCCTAAAAATTCCGCAGGACTTTTCCGCAAATCTGGTCTCCCCCGGCAGTTTCGACGCCGCCAACCAGGCCATGCTCAATGTCACCACCAACGACGCCAACAACTATCTCCTGAGCACCATCGTGGACAAACTGACCACAGCGGTGCACACGACGGTCGCCAAGGAGGTGGGCGAGGAGACGGCCAACCAGCTCCTCACCGGATTCGGCACCATCCATACGCAGATGCTCAAGGCCTCCGATGGCGCAGGCCAGCTGGCCGACGGCGTCGCCCGGGTCCACGACGGCACCGTGGCCCTGCACCAGGGCACCGGCGGGCTCAAATCCGGCGCCAGCGAGCTCTACGACGGCGAGGTCAAGCTACAGGACGGCGCCGCGTCGCTCAGCACCGGGGCCGGTCAGCTCAGCAGCGGCCTCACCCAGCTCAAGGACAAGACAGCAGCCCTGCCCGCCGACGCACAACAGCTGGCAGACGGCGCCGCCCAGGTGGCCGCAGGCAACGCCGCGCTCAACGCCCAGGTGCAGGCCATTCCTGGACAAGTCGCCGCCGCACAACAAGCCGCGCAGCAGGCCGCAGTGCAGGCCCAACGGAGCAGGGTGGTCACGTCCACCGCCCACCTGGTCGCCTCCGGCGTCCTCACCCAGGATCAGGCAGACAAGGTGGTGGCCGACGTCGACGCCACTCCCGCCGCGCCCGCGGCGTCGGCCGCGGGTTCTGCCTCCGCCGCCAAACTGCAGGCCGCCGCCGGGCAGGTCCAGAAGCTGGCCGACGGTTCCGCCGCCGTCAGCGCCGGCGCCTCCCAACTGGCCGACGCCGCGCCCGCCCTCAGCCGCGCCGTCGCCAAGGCCTCCGCCGGGGCTGACCAGCTGGCCGCCGGTTCGGCAGCCCTCGCTGCCGGCCAGCAGAACGCCGTCGACGGCGCCGGCAAATTGGTGCAGGGCGCCCAGAAACTCGACGACGGCGCGGCGCAGCTGGAGAGCGGCGCAGCGACGGCCTCCGACGGCGCCGGAACGCTCGCCACAGAACTCGCCCAGGGCGCCGGAAAGGTCCCCAACCCCGACGACGCCCAGAAGGACAGCGTCTCCAAGGTCATGGCGGATCCGGTCGCCGTCAGCAACGTCTCGCAGGCCAAGGCCGGTTCCTACGGGGCCGGGCTGGCGCCGTTCTTCCTGACGCTGGCCTTGTGGATCGGCATCTTCATGTTGGTGCAGGCCATGCGCCCGGTCACCCAGCGGGCGTTGGCCTCCAATGCACCGGCCTGGAAGATTGCCGTCGGCGGCTGGCTTCCGTTCCTGGCAGTGTCCGCCGTCCAGGCGAGCCTGCTGACCCTGGTGGTGGACGTGGGTCTCGGACTGGACCCGGCCCACCCGGTGCTCATGTGGTTCCTCATGCTGGCCGCCGCGATGGCGTTCAGCGCAATCATCCAGGGTGTGGTGGCGCTGCTGGGCTCGCCTGGCAAGCTCGTGGTGCTCATCCTGCTGGTGCTGCAGCTGGTGTCCTCTGGCGGCACGTTCCCGTGGCAGACCACACCCGAGCCCCTGCACGTGGTGCACCAGGTCCTGCCGATGGGCTACGTGGTCAGCGGCATGCGGCACCTGATCTACGGCGCCGATCTCGCCATCATCCTGCCCACCATGCTTGGACTGGTTGGCTACACTTTGCTGGGACTGGCAATGTCAACCGTTGCCGTCCGGAAGAACAAATACTGGACCCTCAAGACACTGAAACCGGAGATCGCCGTATGACCACCAGCCAAAGCGGCGGCAGCCCGGCAGGTCCCGGGGACGCGGAGAAAAAGCTCCGGCCCGCCCGTACTAACGCCACGAAGCAGAAACTGTTCGAAGCGTCCATGGAACTGATCGGGGAGCGCGGCGCGGCGGGCGTGACGGTGGACGAGATCGCCACGGCAGCCGGGGTGTCCAAGGGCACGGTGTATTACAACTTCGGCAGCAAGTCGGACCTGATTGCCCAGTTGCTGCGCTACGGCGTGGACATCCTCATGGCACGGCTCCTGAGCGTCCGCGACGACTCCGCCGATCCCCTGGCCGCCATGGAGGAGATGATCGGCCAAGCCATGGACTTCATGGCCGAGTACCCGTCCTTCGCCCGGCTTTGGGTCAGCGAAAACTGGCGGACCCCCAGTGAATGGCAGGACACGTTTGCCGAGCTCCGCGGGCGTCTTCTCGCCGTGATCGGCTCTGCCATCGACGGTGTCGCCGCCGCCTATCCCGTGGACCCCGCCGTATCCCGCGGCAGCCTCGAAACGGCAATTTTTGGGGCCTGTTTCGTGGTGGGCCTGGACCGCCAGACGTACAACCCGGAGCGGACCAGGGAGCAGAGTGTGGCCGCAATTATGGCCTCCATGCGCGGCTACGTCGTGAAGCAGCCGCCCGCTCAGGCATGATTGTTCACATGCGTCACATGGGCACCAGCGGGAAAGTCGCCATCGGAGCGTTCCTTGCTGCCCTGGCACTTCTGGTCCTGACCGGAATCACCCTGCACGAGTGGGTGCTGGTGTGGTTCGTCGGGGCCGCGGCCACAGCGTATGTGGCCTGCGTTGCAGAGGTGGTGGTCCGGCGCCGGCACAAGACCCTGGTCGCGAGCGGTGTCGGCAGCATCCTCTTCATCGCTTTCGCGATCGCATTCCTGCGCCAGTGGGGACTGGCCTTCAACCCCGATCCCGACGCCCTATCCACCCGCGTCGATTCCGAGCATCCGGATTTGTATTTCTATCTGGCCGCGCTCGCCGGGGCCGTCACGTTGCTGTTGCTGTTCGCCGGCACTGTCCTGCCTGGCAGGAGCCGCGGCCGGCGTGCCCCGGACCGGGCCCCGCAGCGGCGCCCGGCGCCTTCCGCACGAGGCGCGGGGACCCGGTCCGCGAGCCCGCGGCCGTCCGCGCCGCGTCCGACGCCGAGGGGAACTGCCGCTCGCCCGGCAGTTCCACGGGCGGTGGCCCGTCCCGCGGCAAAGTCACCGGCCAAGCCACCGGTCAAGCCGCCCGCTGCCAAGTCTCCCGCCCGGACCACCGCCCGCCGCTGAAGCCGGCACACCACCCCCTGCTGTCTCAGAGTGTCCGGGCGAGAGGTTCGCGGGTCAGGTTCGAGCTCTGAGGACTCGGGTCAGAGGTTTCGCGGCCTGTCTTCGCGGGGGGTGGTGTCCGGCCCCTGTGCGGTATCCGGGCTCTGGGTATCCGGCCGCTGGGCGGTTTCCGGCCCCTGTGGGGTGTCGGCCCGGGTCACGTCCTCCCGGCTGCGCTGGTCGCCGGATACCTGCTCGGCGGAGGCGGGGGTGCCGTTCGCTGGCTGCGCGGCCGCCCTCTCGGAGCGCAAATCTGCGCGGGTCGGCATTTCCTTGGCTTCGGCTTCGCGTTCGGACGTCACCACGTCGGGGTCCACTTCGTCGGCTTTGCGCAGTTGCTCCTGCGCGCCGGAACGAACGCTTTCTGCCTCTTCTTTGCGCGTGCGGGCTTCCTCCCGCAGGCGCTCGGCTTCGAGGTTGGCCTCCTGCGCGTCGGCCTCGGCACGCACCGCTTTGGCATCACGTTCCCGCGCAGCGAATTCGTCGGCCTTGGCCTGTTCACGCATTTCGGCGGCGCGGTTCCGGTCCGCCGCCACTTTGCGCTTGCGGCTGACCATGACTGCGACTGCCACGATCGCGAGCACCACGACGATGCCGACGATAATTCCTATGAGCTGCCCTGAATCCACGGTGATCCGCCTTTTCTCTTAGGTTGCTTACCTGCCCCATAAACCACTGGAAAAACCACATCAGCAAACAGCAACAGTAAACCGCAGAACTGGGCCGGTAGCTATGGTCTCGGCAACCGATGTCCGGGCGGACCTGCGGCTATTTGGCGCGGGGAACCTTGAAGTGGGTCAGCTTGGCGTCTTGCCCGTCCAGCTCGGACCAGGACTTTTCCGTTTCCAGGACGGTCAGGGCGCTGGTGGGAAAGCGCGTTGCAGCATCCATATAGGCGTCGTGATCGGAATCGCGTGACGCGAGATGCATGGCGAGGTCCTGCACCCCGGGCATGTGCGAAATCACCATGAGCGTGGTCACGGTGTCCGGGACGTGGTTGATCACCGCCAACATGCGCAAGGCGGACGCGGCATACAGGCCATCCTCGAGCTTGGGCGTCGGCGCTTTGTCCCCCAGAGCGTGGCACACCCAGGTGCAGGTCTGGCGGGTCCGCAGCGCGCTGGAGCAGAGGATGAAATCAGGGACCACGCCGTGCTTCAGCAGCCACTTCCCGGCGACGGGCGCATCTTTGTGGCCGCGCTCTTCGAGCGGCCTTTCGTGGTCGGCAACACCGCCGGGCCAGTCGGATTTGGCATGCCGCATGATCACCAGCCGTTTGATGTGATGCGCGCTCATGCCCCAATCCTAGTGCGGAGGCTCTTCCCAGACGCCCATGCCACCAGCGGCCGCTCAGTCTTCAAGGACAAAGGTCACTTCCAGCACGACGTGCCAGGCAACGACGGCGCCGTCGCTGATTTCAACCTTCTGTTCCTTTACCCACGCCCCCGTGACATTGCGCAGGGTCTTGTTGGCCCGGTCGACGCCCTCCTTGATGGCGGCATCGAACGAGGTCTTGGAGTTCGCGCTCAGGGTAGTAATCCGTGCAACAGACATGTCTTCCTCCCAATTGTCGGCTCAACGCTCCGAGACTACGCCGGCCCCAAGAACCGCAACAGAGCCCAACAGCGACCCCACAATCCGGCCTCGCCGCCTCAGCTATGGAGGTTCCTACAAGACACCCCAGCCGCGGAGGCACATGCCCGTCAGCCACCCACACAAAGCGACCAATGCGCAGGCGGCCGAACGTGACTGCCCGGCGGAAGCGCGGATGGCGGCGCTTTGCGTAGTGCCGCATCGCCGACTGAGGAACGAAGGAGGTGTCTAAGGCACGGCAAAGTGCCGCTAGGCGCGCGTAAACCGAGCGCAGGAAACGCAAAAGCGCCCGCCCTACAAGAGGAACGGACGCTTTGCGTGGGCTAAAAGCTAGATCGAGTATTCCGGAGCGGCCCAGACCACTACTTCGGGGTGCTCGTAGAACCGGTAGCCCTGGCCGCGCACGGTGCGCACGGTGTTGGCGAGGCGGCCGAGCTTGGAACGCAGACGGCGGATGTGGACGTCGATGGTCCGCTCGTTCGGGACCTCTTCGGCGTTCCGCCACAGGCCTTCGAGGAGCTCGTCGCGGCCCACGGTCCGGGTGCCGTTCTCCACGAGGTAGTTCAGGAGCTCGAACTCCTTGAATGTCAGGTTCAGTGATTCGCCGTCGAGGTGCACCTCACGGCGTGCGAGGTCGATCAGCACTCCGGAAGGCCGCGGATCCTGCGGCTGCTGCAGGCGTGCGGTCTCGGTGCGCTGGCGGGCCCCTGCTGTGGGGTCACCGAAAGTCGAGCGGACGACGTCGAGCGCGGAACCCGGGGCGCTGGCCGGCGCGACGGCGACGGCGGCGTAGCTTTCGGCGCCGGCAACGAGCGACTGTGCGTAGGCCCGGATTTCCTGGGCAAGCTTGGCGATGGACGTGCCGGCCGCAGCTGCGGTTTCCTCGTCGATCCCCATGTACAGCACGAAACCGCGAGCCACGTTGTCGCTGGGGGCCGGACGGACCGGGCTGCCGACACCGGGTGCAATCACGGGCGTGGGCGCCGTGGCGGGGGCAGCCGGAACGGCGCGGAGCTGGCCGTAAGAGTCAGGGTTGTAGCCCTGCGCTGCATAACCGGGGGCGGGGAAGCTGCCGGCGGAGCCGGCCGGTGCGAACGCGGAGCGGCCGCCAAAGCCCTGGCGGATACCGGAGGCCTGGCCAGCCTTGCTGGCGTTACGGACGGAGATGTGGACGTATCCGGATGCAACTGACATGGAATGCTTACCTCAATGTGAAATGGCCGTCATCGCGGCTCGAATGCTTCTTTCCCCGCAATGAAATTGGGGAGGGGCGCCCGACTCTGGGCTAGGGGCGAATGCCTAGAAACTCTCAGGGGTGTAAAAGTTAGGCGTGCATTCGACAACAGCGCATCTCGGTACCAGCGGGTGTGCTGATCCAGGAAGCTGCAGGTGCTGTTGAGTTCTTGTTCACAATTGAAGTGTGCAACGTAACAATGCGAACGTGCAAGTAACAAAGGACTCCAGGTTCCACATAGTGAGATAGATCGGTGAATTGTCGCGCAAGTCACAATTCTCAGTCGGCGAAAAAATAACAAGTGTTTTGCCGACCGAATGGTCAGGAAGTGGTATTCACCGAATATTATTCGGACCTTCCTGCTATTCGACTGAAATCATTCACGGCATGGCAAACAGGCAAAACCCGGCCCGTCCGCCGTTTCCTGCGAGGCCGTCCACGGAGTGGGCAGGCGCCACTGCGGCCTGGCCGGCGGCAACGGCGGCTGCGGTGGGGGTCAGTTGGACTGCCCGGTGGCGGTCGCCGCCACAACCATGACCGACGACGCCGTGTACCCGGACCCGTCCTTGGCCGCCACGATCCGCACGGTCCCGCCTGCGACGATGTCCGCCACGCTCAGCTGGGTGCCCGAGCCGCCGGCCTGCTGGCGCCTCTGTTGCAGATTACTCACCACCACGTCGGCGCCCAAAGCGTAGCTGCGCGTGAACCCGTCACTGCTCTTGACCGTGACGGAGGACGAGCTAATCTCGCTCACGGTGCCGACCTGCTCGGCCATGGTGGTGTACTCGGATCCTTGCAGCACCACGTATTCGGCATGCACTGCGGCGGAAAGGCCGCCGCCCATCCCGCCGGCAGCAAAGTCGCCGGGACCGCTCCGGCCCGACATGCCGCCTCCGGTGAAACCGCCCTGTGCAGAACCGGGTATGCCCGGGGCAACTCCCTGGCCGCCCACCCCGCCGCCGGCCGCCCCACCGGCGGCCGTGCCGGCAGCGCCATTGGCTGCCGCTGAACTTGAGGTCAGGGCGTAGACCCCCACCCCGGCGCCGACTGCCAGGACGGCTGCAGCCCCGGCGACGGCGAGCCCCCGCGTGAGGGTCCACGGCTTTGCCGCCGAGCCGGTCCTGACGGCGCCTCCCGGCGCGCCCCAACCTGTCGCGGCCGCCGTGGCTTGCGACTCCTGCCGGGGCATGCCCCAAGTGGTCGCCGGGGCCGGCACTGTCGAAACCGGGGGCGCGCCCCAACCGGAGGCAGCCCCGGCTGCCGGCTGCCCGGCGTCGTGCTGCCCAGCGTCATTGTGCCCGGCGTCAGGGTGTCCCGATTCATGGTGCCCTGCGCTGTATTGCTCGGCTTCAGGGTGCCCTGCGCTGTACTGCCCGGCTTCAGGGTGCCCTGCGCTGTACTGTCCTGCGCTGTAGGGCACAGCCGCCTGGGGCGTGGTCACGGGCGCCGGCGCCGCTGCTGCCGCTACGTTGGGGGCCGATTCGGGGGCGGGCTTGGGGGCTGGAACGGAACCGGCTCCGGGATGCTGACCGCTCATGGTGTTTCTCCTTAGGGTGCGGATCGGTGTTCACCCCAGACTGCTGAGCGATCCTGTGCCACGGCTGTGCGGGCCGACAGCCGCGCCTGTGACGTTCGGGCAGGACGGGAAAACCGGATTGCGCGTAGCCGCTGCACCTTCTACAGCCCCCGAAGCGCATCCAGCTCGCTAGGCTGGGATTCACAGGTGCCGCACAGGGTCCCCAAAGCCCCGCCTAACCGGCAGATCGGAGAGTTGTCCCATGGCCACTTCGCACTCCATGACTAACAACCTGCCCCAGCTGACGCATCCAAACGGCTCCCCCATCCGTGCGCTGGTGGTAGACGACGAGCCCAGCCTCTCCGAGCTCATGAGCATGGGCCTGCGAATGGCCGGCTGGTCCGTGGCTGTCGCGGAAGACGGGCCCGGAGCCGTCCGGCTTGCCAAGGAGTTCCGCCCCGACGTGCTGGTGCTGGACGTGATGCTCCCCGGGTTCGATGGCGTCGAACTGCTCAGCAGGATCCGCGCGTTCGCGCCGGAGGTTCCGGCGCTGTTCCTCACGGCCAAGGATGCCGTCCAAGACCGCATTACCGGCCTCGCGGCCGGCGGCGATGACTACGTCACCAAGCCGTTCAGCATGGAAGAGGTGCTGCTGCGCCTGCACCGGCTGGTCCAGCGCTCAGGCGTGGCCGCGATGGACACCGCCGAACTCGTGGTGGGGGACCTTGTGCTCAATGTCGACACCCGCGAAGTCACCAGGGCCGGCGAGGAGCTGCATCTGACCGCCACGCAGTTCGAGCTGCTGCGCTACCTCATGGAAAACCCCAAACGGGTCATCAGCAAGGCCCAGATCCTGGACCGCGTCTGGGACTACGACTTCGGCGGCCAGGCGAACATCGTGGAACTCTACATTTCTTACCTCCGCAAGAAGGTGGACGTCAACCATGCGCCCATGATCCACACGGTGCGCGGCGCCGGCTACGTCCTGAAGCCGGCGGACTGATCCGTGCCCACGCTTTCCGGCATGACCCGCGTCCCCGGACGCGACTGGCGCAACCCGTCCACGTGGCATTTGCGCACCCGCCTGGTCCTCGTCGCCATGGCGCTGCTTGTGGCCATCTGCGGCGCCGTGGGGCTGTTCAGCTATGCCTCCATGGACCTGTTCCTCACCCGACAGCTCGATGACCAGCTCAGCAATGCCTCCCGCCGCTCGAACGACTTCGGCCGTCCCGTGTCCGGCAACCCGTCCGGCCGCCCCGACCCCCTCGAAGCCAGGGGGCAGGGCGTCGGGACGCTGAACGCCCGCATCGAGGACGGTGAGGTCAGTAGAGCCGGCTTCCTGGCCGGGGACGCCACTCGCAAGAGCCTCTCCCCCGACGACAACGCGGCCCTCCTGGCGCTCACCCCGAACGGTGTGCCCGTGGACCGGACCCTCTCGGCCGGCGCGTACCGGCTCACCGCCGTGCGGGCACCCTATGGCGACGTGATTGTCACCGGACTTCCGCTGGCAGAAAAGGACAGCACCCTGACCTCGTTGGTCTGGACCATGGTGGTGGTCTCCGCCGGCGGACTCGTGCTGATCGGTCTTGCCGGTACGGCCCTGATCCGGCGGACCATGAAGCCGCTGGAACAGCTCTCCGAAGTGGCCACCAATGTCTCCCGCCTCCCGCTGGACGCTGGCGAGGTGGCGCTCGGAGTGCGCGTCCCGGCGTCTGCGGCCCATCGCGGAACAGAGGTGGGCAGCGTGGGCTACGCGCTGAACAAGATGCTGGACAACGTCTCCAACGCTCTCGAGGCGCGGCAGGAGAGCGAGATGAAGGTGCGGCAGTTCGTCGCCGACGCCTCGCACGAACTCCGCACCCCGCTGACAGCCATCCGCGGTTACACGGAGCTGATGCGGATGACCGAGCATTTCACCCCCGACGGCGAGAGATCCCTCGCCCGAGTGCAAAGCCAGTCCGAGCGGATGACCACCCTGGTGGAGGACCTGCTGTTGCTGGCGCGCCTGGACGAGGGACAGCCGCTCAAGATCTCCGACGTCGATCTCACGCAGCTGGCCATCGAGACGGTGAGCGACGAGAAAGTCATGGCCCCGGACCGCATCTGGCAGCTGGAACTTCCGGCGGAGCCCGTGGTGGTGCGCGGTGACGCGTCCCAGCTGCATCAGGTCCTCGCCAACCTCCTGTCCAATGCACGCAAACACACGGCTCCCGGCACCAAGGTGGTCACGGGTGTCATGCGTTCGGCTGACGGAAGCGCCGTGGTCACCGTGACGGACAACGGCAACGGCATCGCCCCGGAATTCGTTGGGCGGGTCTTCGCCCGCTTCGCACGGGCCGACGCCGCGCGGACCAATCCCGCAGCCAGCGCCGCAGCTAACCCTGTGGCCGCGACGGCGGGGGCCCGGTCCGGGGCCGCCGCAGGCTCGGTTTCCGGCACGGTTTCTGGTGCCGTTTCTGGTGCTGTTTCTGGTGCCGCTGGCGTTCCGGCCACCGGAAGCCGCCGTCCGGGCACGGCGACTTCCGCGCCGACCTCCGAGGGAACGAGCGGGTTGGGTTTGTCCATTGTCCAGTCGATCGTGGAGGCCCACGGAGGGACCGTCGAAGTCACGTCCCGGCCGGGCCGCACGGAGTTCGCCGTGCGGCTGCCCGCGGCGCCGCCGTCGGTGTAGCCAACCACGCGAACCGCAGTTCGGTCGCCGCCGGGGTTCCGGCGCAAGCCGACACCCCGCCACTGTGACTCCTGTTACCAAAATGTGACTTAAGCGCCGGGGTCCTGTAGCGTCTTAGGAGTGCGCTGCCATTGGTGCCGCATATCCGGATGGACGCCAAACTCTGCCGCTTCCCGGATTCCGCTAGACCAGGCAGAGGCGGGGGACCCAGAGTTCCCGGGCATTCTGCATTTCATGCGCCCTCGGGGTGAAGCCGACACGTGATGTTCCGTGCGGCCGGATGACCTCATCCGAACCCGACAGCTAACTTCGCCGGCGTTGAGAGGCCATCATCATGACTGAATTCCAGGTACAGCCGCGCCCTGACGGCGATTCCCATTCCAGCTCCACCAAGTCGCGCCACCGCGCCGAACCGGCCACGCAGGCATCCGCCCTGTCCAGGCTGGCCACAGGACTCGGCATCACAGGCCGCCGCGCCGCCGTCATCACCGCCGCCTGCGCCATGCTGGTGGGGGGCGGCGCCGCCGCCCAGGCGGCAGAGCCGGGCGCCCACACGGCAAAGGTTGGGAGCCAAACGGCCACGAGCGCCGACCCGCTGGCCAAGCTCAACTTCGAACGAGTCGAGGTCGCTGCGCCCACGGCGACAGTAGACAACAGCGTGGCAGCCAAGGCCCCGGCGGCTAAGCCCGCCAAAGCCCCCGCAGCGGCTCCCGCCAAGGCCCCGGCTCCTGCGGCCGCTCCCGCCAAGGCGCCCGCACCCGCCAAGGCCCCGGCTCCTGCGGCCGCTCCCGCCAAGGCCCCCGCACCCGCCAAGGCCCCGGTCGCCATCGACGACCCCGCCGGCGCCCAGGCCTACGCCGCGGCCCAGCTGGGCAGCTATGGCTGGGCACCTAACGAGATGCAGTGCCTGCAGAAGCTCTGGACCAAGGAATCGGACTGGAAGACGACTGCCACCAACGCCAGCAGCGGCGCCTACGGCGTGGTCCAGTCCCTGCCCGCCTCGAAGATGGCGAGCGCCGGCGCCGACTACAGGACCAACTACCGAACCCAGATCAACTGGGGCCTGAATTACGTCAAGGAACGCTACGGCTCCCCCTGCGGCGCCCTGAACTTCCACTACGCGCACAACTGGTACTAAACCGGCAGTAGCGGCCCACCAAAGGAGGCCCCGGATCCACAGGCGGGTTCTAGCGGTCGTTGCAACACCCAGACATTTGGGAGTTGCAACGACCGTGGTTCGTTAAAGCGGGGATTCATCCCGGCCCGTGCGGTATGGGCAGGATCAGAAGAAGGCGTTTTTCGAGGTGTTTGACCGTTTGGGGAGCACGACGGCGGCCGCTAGGGATCTCGGTTTCAATGCCGCGACATGTGCCGGCTGGGTCCGCCTGGCGGGGCTGAGGAGCCGCGGGAATGGGAACTGATCCGGGACCTGTCCGCGGCCGGTTCTTCCATGAGCGCGATCGCGCAGGCGATGGGACGGGCGCCCTCGACCAGCAGCCGGGAACTGGGCCGCAACAGCGATCCCCGTTTCGGTTACCTGCCCCACGGCGCACAGCGGCAAGCCGCTGCCCGCCGGGCACGTCCCAAAACGGCCAAACTGGTGGCCGACCCGGCGCTGCGGGAGTCCCTCCTGCCCAGATGCGGAATCGATGCAATGCTGAGAAATCCCTGAGCCAACGGCTGCCGTGCGTCGCGGCGATTGGTAGGTGCTGAAGGAGCTTCGAGAGACGTGGAAGTCCCCGCCAGCCACCGTGCCGAGGAGGGCGACACCGAGGTTTCAGGCGGCCGGGACCGGACGCCGGCGGGATTGCACGAGGGACACGAGATGTCCGGCCGCACGCCGGTTGAGGGGAGCGTGCGGCCGGAGCCTGTGGATCGACGGCCGAGGCGGGGTCGGCCTCTCGGGACCTTCTACAAATGTCCCGCCTCGCGCTGAGAAAAGGCTGAGAGCTGCCTCTCGCAGCGAAGGGCCGGAGAACTGCCTGCAAAAGCTCATGTCCGTGAGCTCAGGGAACTCGCGGCTGCCGGAGATGGCCTGGTCCCCTAACCCGGTCACTCACCGGGACACTTTGTGGAGCTCCGCCGCCGCTGAAACTGCCGGGCAATGCCGGGCGGCGTCGTAGCTGTTGGCCCGGTGGCTGGGCTCAGGTGCAGATGCCCTTGACTTCACTCGCAGGGAGTTGGGCGGATCGCCCGGAACGGGGTGGCCGAGTCGGGCCGGCAGGGTCTCCCTGCCGGAAGTACAGCCCAAAGCACTTTTCTCCCGCCTTCCGAGCGCCGCAGGACCGACGTGCCCCATGATGGAGGCATGCGAAGGGCAACCGGCTGGCTGACGGCAGCCGTCATCATCACGCTCATCTTCGGAAGCTCCTATGCCGCGTTCCAGCAGCTCGGCCGCCGCGCAGCCAATGCCGCGCCAGCAGCCGCCGCAGCTGCAAAGGCCCAGCTGATCGGTCCGGAGACGCTGATGGCGCCGCGGCTGGAACTGACGCCAGACAGCGGGGTGTTCGTCATCGTGTACGGGTCGGATAACAAACCGGAGTCGGGGACTGTCACCCTTCATGGCTCACTTCCTGACCTTCCCGCCGGCGTCCTCCAGACGGCCCGGGACTCCGGCTCTGACGCAGTGACGTGGCAGCCGGAACCGGGCCTGCGGATGGCGGTCGTCGCCCGGCCGGCGGCGGGCAAGGTCATCGTCGCCGGCCAGTCGCTGGCCCCCTACGAGGATCGGGATCGGATCGTTCTGACCGTATTGGCGGCCGGTTGGCTGGGCAGCCTCGGCGTCCTCGCCGCAGGGTACGCCTCGACCGGGTTTTTCCAGCGGCGCCGTCCACTCCCGCTGTCATGATCAGACGGTGAGCAACGCTCGCAGTCGTGGCCAGCATTGCCCGCGGCCATCCTTCCGGCGTCACCGGTGGCGTCACCCGGTACTGCTGGTGGACATCACCCAGGCAAGACTGCGTTAGGAGCCGGGCGTGGTTCCCCGAGCCAGCACGGGCTGGGATGGGCAGGGAGGCCTGGCGGCCGCCAAAACGATCAACCCACTGCAGCGCCTCCTCTGCGTCCCGGTCTCCGTGCTGGGCATCGCCAGTCCCGGCCGAAGGCGGAGGAAGAGAAGAACCGCTTCGGACTCGACGTCTACAACGCCAGGGTCTAGGACGAACGAGTAACTGAACAAAGGGCCTGCCCCGGCTTTTGTTGACTCGGGTCTTAGTCTGCTGTGAGCGCGGTCCCGTTGATTGTTTTTAGACTCGCTTGGCGTGAGTTTCGCCAGCCGTCTTTGCCCTACCCCTGGCCGCGGCCCCTTGCGGACCAGTCAAACGTCGCGTGCCGGACAGCAACCTGTTGTTCACGACCGCGCCCCGGGTGGTTCATTACCGGGAAGTAACGTGGCGATCTCTTGATACGACCCAACCCCTTTGAGAGGCTCCCGAATGAGCACGACTCGCACCCGAGGCATCCTCACCGCTGCCGCAGCAATCGTCCTGGCCGCGTCCGCAGTCAGCGCCACCGCAGCAGCCCAGGCCGCCGGTGACAACGCCGCTGCCGGCAACCACGGTGACAGGAACACGGCGCTGGCCGACGCCTTCAACGGCGTTGACCGGAACACGAACTGGCAGCAGACATCCAAGCTGAAACTCAACTTCCCTACGTTCCACACAGAGGGAATCGCCTACAGCAAGGACCACATCTTCCTCTCAGCCGTTCAGATCATCGAACCGACCGTTAAGTTCCCGACGCCGCAGAACGGGTTCGACCGCACCCCTGGCAAGGGCGTCGGCCACCTCTTTGTCATGGACAAGGCCGGCAACCTGCAAAAGGACATCGTTCTGGGCGAGGGCGACATGTACCACCCGGGCGGCATCGACTTCGACGGCACCAACGTCTGGATCCCCGTGGCCCAGTACCGGCCCGACAGCAGCGCCATCATCTACCGAGTCGATGCGAACACCCTCGACGTGCACAAGCAGTTCCAGGTGAAGGACCACTTCGGCGGCATTGTGATGGACAAGCAGACAGGCCACCTGGTCGGCAACACCTGGGGTTCACGCCGCTTCGCGGAATGGGACCTGCAGGGCAAGCAGCTCTCGACCTGGGAGAACCCGAACTACTTCATCGACTACCAGGACTGCCAGTACGTACCCAGCTCCAGAATGCTCTGCAGCGGGATCACCAACCTCCCGCAGACCGCGGCCGCCGGCACGGGTGCCACCTACGAACTCGGCGGCATGGCGATGATCGACCTCAAGTCCCGCACGGTGATCCGCGACCACACGCCGGGACTCCGCCGTGCGGCTCCAGGCCGGCCCCGACCAGGCTTCCTCTGGTCGCCTGCCGATCAACCCGGATTCCCGGCCAGCACGCTGCTCGGTTGCGAACGGGAATCCCGCCACCCAGAAAGATGCCGGGCTCCCGCCGCCGGTACCCCCGAAACGGAAAGATTGGATAACCCCATGCCTCATCCGGCACAACGAATCACCCGCAAGCGCATCGCCGCCGCCACGGTCGCGGCAGCCCTGGGCGCCTCGGTGCTGACAGCCGGTCTGTTCGGCTCCGGCGCAGGCCCCGCCACCGCCGGCGAAAACCACGACGGCACCGCGACGCCGATCAAACACGTGGTCGTGATCTTCCAGGAGAACGTCTCCTTCGACCACTACTTCGCCACCTATCCCAAGGCCGCCAACACCCCCGGAGAAACCCAGCAGGGCGCCGGCACCCCGGCGGCGGCCTTCACCGCGGCGAAAAACACGCCCAAGGACATCAACACCCTGGCCACCGCCGGATTGCTGGCACCGAACAACCCCAACTCGGCACAACCGGCCCGGCTCTCACCGATGCAAGCCGTGACCTGAGACCAGGACCACGGGTACGCGGCCGAGCAGAAGGCCTACAACGGCGGGGCGATGGACAAGTTCGTCCAGTTCACCAGCCGGGACGCCTGCGGCACCAACCAGTACGGCCACCCCGGCCTGACCATGGACTACTACGACGGCAACACCGTCACCGGCATCTGGAACTACGCCCAGAACTACGCAATGAGCGATAACCACTTCAGCACCGTCTTCGGCCCCTCCACCCCCGGCGCCCTGAACCTGGTCTCCGGCCAGACCCACGGGGCCACCGAATACACCGCAACCGGAGAGCCGGTAGCCACTCTGGCAGCCGGAAGCAGCGCTGTCCGCCAGCCCGATGCAAACGGCGTCGGCACCGTCATCAACGACCCCGACCCGGTCCACGACGACTGCTCGAACAACAGCCACGCCAAAACCGGCAACCTGGCCGGCATGGCCGGGAAGAACATCGGGGACCTGCTCAACGCCAAGGGCACCTCCTGGGGCTGGTTCCAGGGCGGCTTCACACCCACTACCGCCGCGACCGCGACCACCCCGGCGTCGTGCCTTTCCAGCCACACGAATGCCGCCGGAGCCAGCGTCGTTGACTACTCCCCCCACCACCAGCCGTTCCAGTACTACGCCTCCACCGCCAACCCCCACCACCTGGCGCCGGCATCGGACGCGGAAATCGGCCACAACGGCCAGGCGAACCACCAATACGACCTCAGCGCGTTCAACAAGGTCCTCAACACCGACAACATGCCCGCCGTGTCCTTCCTCAAAGCCGGAATGTTCCAGGACGGCCACGCCGCCTACTCAGACCCCGTCGACGAACAGAACTTCATCACAAACACCGTGAACCAGATCCAGAAATCCCAGAACTGGGACAACACCGCCGTCGTCCTCGCCTACGACGACTCGGACGGCTGGTACGACCACGCCGCAGCCAAGGTCAAGAACTCCTCCAGCACCGCCGACGATGCCACCTGGTGCCAGAACGCCGCAGCCGGCGGAATCCCAATGGCCGGCGGCTACGCTGACCGCTGCGGGCCCGGCCCGCGCCAGCCGCTGGTGGTCATCTCCCCTTACGCAAAAAAGAATTTCGTGGACCACGCCCAAACCGACCAAGCCTCGATCCTGCGCTTCATCGAAGAAAACTGGCACGCCGGCCGAATCGGTGACGGCTCCGCCGACGCCACCGCCGGCCCGGTGAACGCCATGTTCAACTTCGACAAACAGCGCAAAGACAAGGTCCTGCTCAACGAACAAACCGGCGCCATCGCCTCCATCACCAACAACGACAACGGCAACAACAGAGGCAACAACAAATCAGACAACCATGACGGAACCACCCGCACCAACGACGTCAACAACTCCGGGAAGTAGGCACCCGCAGCAGTGCACGCCGGTCTGTGGCCGCACAACATCACTTAGAAACGCCACCCGGCCCAGCCGCSGGGTGGCGCTTCTGTCCCCGCCCTCAACGACTCCCGCCCATTCGCTGCCGAAGTCCCTCAAGGATGAAGACCCCGGCGTGCGGCGGGACGCCCAGGACGCGAATGCACAGGATGCGGGTTGTCTCCAGGCGCATGCGCTCGGCACTGGCGACCTACCGGAAAATTTACCCCCGCGTCCATGACGAATTAGCAGCCCCTCCTCCCGCGCCGTCCAGGGGCGCCTGGGAGCAGACGGGGGACCGCTGACCACTCAGAGCAAGCACGACCACTACACAGAACCCCTGCGTGGTGCCGGATGTTGCAGCCACGCTGTCCTTCCCTGCCATGCATGTCGCGCAAAGTTCACCAGGCCTATGCCGAGCCTTTACCTGGCACTGGCACAGTCCTTCTGGGGTTACCAGTAAGTAACACAGTGCATTAGGAGCAGCTCATGGCAGGTTTGGACCGTCGACGTTTTCTTCAGCTATCGGGCGCGGGAGCAGCAAGTGCCGCGATCTCGCAGATGCTGGGGCAGAGTATCGCCCGTGCCGCGGAGATCCCGGCCAACCGGGCCACGGGCTCGATCAAGGATGTCGAGCATGTTGTGATCTTTATGCAGGAGAATCGGGCGTTGGACCACTACTTCGGGACTCTGAAGGGTGTGCGCGGCTTTGGGGATCCGCATCCCGCTGTGCTGCCCAGCAACAAGAATGTGTGGCATCAGAACAATGGCAGCCGCGACGTTCTCCCGTACCACCCGGACGCGCCGGACCTGGGCATGCAGTTCATGGAGGACCTCGACCACTCCTGGGAGCTCACCCACGAGGCGTTCAACAACGGCAAGTACGATCAGTGGCTGCCGGCGAAGTCCGAGGCCACGATGGCGTTCTACGAGCGCAAGGACATTCCGTTCCACTTCGCCCTTGCCGACGCGTTCACGGTTTGCGACCAGTACCACTGCTCGGTCCTTGGCCCCACGGACCCGAACCGCTACTTCATGTTCGCCGGCGGTGATGACCCGGGCCGCAAGGGCGGCGGCCCGGACTTGTGGAACGGTGAGAACAGGTACTGGTGGAGCACCTACCCGGAGGAGCTTGAGAAGGCCGGAGTTTCGTGGAAGGTCTACCAGGACATCGGTGACGGCCTAGACGCCACGGGTTACTGGGGCTGGACCAACGACGCGTATATCGGCAACTACGGCGATAACTCGCTCTTGTACTTCAAGCAGTACCAGGACGCCAAGCCGGGGACGCCCTTGTATGAGAAGGCGCGGACAGGGACGAATTGCAAGGCCGGCGATGACCTCTTCCGGGTCCTCCGCGAGGACGTTTCGGGCGGCACGCTCCCCCAGGTCTCCTACATTGTGGCCCCGGAGGCCTACTCGGAGCACTCGAACTGGCCGCCGAACTTCGGTGCCTGGTACGCGGCAAACATCCTGGACATCCTCACCTCCAACCCGGAGGTGTGGAGCAAGACGGCAGTGCTGTTCATGTACGACGAGAACGACGGCTTCTTCGACCACATCGTCCCGCCGCACCCGAACACCCCGCAGGTCCCGGGCGCCTCCACGGTCTCCACTGCCGGCGAGTGGTACGACGGCAGCCCGACCTATTACGGCAGCAAGGACGTTCCGGGACACTTCGGCCTCGGCGTGCGCGTGCCGATGATCGTGGCCTCGCCGTGGAGCATGGGCGGCTGGGTGTGTTCCGAGACCTTCGACCACACCTCCATCGTCCGCTTCCTCGAGGCCCGCTTCGGCGTCGCCTCACCGAACATCACGCCGTGGCGCCGTGCAGTCAGCGGCGACCTCACCAGCGCGTTCGACTTCTCCGCCAGCGGCGGCGCGGCGCCGGCCATGCCGGACACCTCGGCATACAAGCCTGTTGACCACCAGCGCCACCCGAGCTACGTCCCGACGCCCCCGGTGACAAACTCGATGCCCGCGCAGGAGAGGGGCACCCGTCCATCCCGCGCGCTCGGCTACGCCCTCGATGTCGAGACGAAGATCGACGCCGGCCAGCTCACCGCCCGCTGGGCGAACCGGGGCACCCTCGGCGCGCACGTGCAGGTCCGCTCGAACCTTCTCCCGCAGGCCCCGTACTCATACACCATCGGGGCAACAGCGGCCCTCGACGCGTCCTGGGCGCTCGGCGCCGAGTACGACGTGCACATGCACGGCCCGGCAGGCTGGTACCGCCGCCTCGCCGGCACGACGGCCGCCGCGGACCTCCGTGTCACGGTTACCGCCGACGGCAAATCGCCGCACGCACAGTTCCGGATCGAGAACACCGGCTCCGCGGGCGCAGCCCTGACCTTCAAGGACGCCTACGGGGCCGGTTCCCAGTCGCTTTCACTCAACCCGGGCCAGGGCAAGACCGTCGCCATCCCCACCCAGGGCGGCTGGTACGACCTGACAATCACCTCCGCCGCGGACGCCAAGCTTATCCGGGTCCTGGCCGGCAGGCTCGAGAACGGCCGACCGCTCACGAGCGACCCCCAGCTGGGTCGATGACAGGCACCGGCCGGGGCGTCAAACGTCAGCTTGGGGCTCTCACCCCAACCGGATGCTCAGGGCCCCTCGGACCGGGGCCTGTCTGACGAAGGCCGCCGCAGTGCCAGTATCCAACGCAGGTCTGGGAAGGAGTGATCTGACAGCACCGACCGAGGCCGGGCCGGATTCTGGCAGGAAAGATTCATGTCGCCGACTCTTGGAATTCAGCTCGTGCCAATAGTCTCGTCCGGGGATCCGGAGACCACGACGAGGAGAGTTCCATGCGTTCAATGACAAGATTCGCGGCCGCCACGGTCGGGGCCGTCCTGCTGTCAACCACTCTGCTGGCTCCGCCGGCGCTGGCAGCCAACAACGGCAACGACGCAGGACAGACTAACGGCAACGGGCACCAAGGCAACACCCATGGCTTCAGCTTCGGAGTGATCGGCGACGTACCCTACGGTGACGCTGAAATCCAAGCGTTCCCGTCCTACATTCAGGACCTCAACGCACACAAGGAACTGAACTTTGTCGCGCACGTCGGAGACATCAAGAATGGATCTTCCCAGTGCACTGACCAGTACTTCGAAGCCATCAAAAAAAACTTTGACAGCTTCACCGCACCGCTCGTCTACACCCCGGGCGACAACGAGTGGACAGACTGCCACCGCTCGAACAACGGAGCCTACAACCCCTTGGAAAGACTCGCCAAGGTTCGGGACCTCTTCTTCCCCAAGCCCGGGCTCACGCTCGGTGCACCCATGAAGGTGAAGTCGCAGGCCAAGGAAGGCTTCCCGGAGAACGTCAGCTTCCGCAAGCATGAGGTCGCCTTCACGGCCGTCAACATTACCGGCAGTAATAACTCGATGCTGCCTTGGACCGGGCTCGGCCAAACCCAGCCCACTGCCGCCCAACTGGATGAGGTTAAGCAACGGACCCGAGCGGATATCGAGGAGTTGAAGAACACCTTCCGGACGGCGCAAAACAACGGTGACCGGGCCGTCGTCGTGATGACGCAGGCCGACATGTTCGACCCGACAATCACGGCTCCGTCCCAGAGTGATTTCGGTGCTTTCAGGGCCCTGGTGCAGACCCTGATCGAGGAATCCAACTCTTTCAGCGGCCCGGTCTATCTGATCAACGGCGACAGCCACGTTTACAACCAGGACCATCCCCTCGCGGCCGGCTCGGCCTGGCTATCCTTCTACGGCCAAGCCACAGCGGCGAAGAACCTGACGCGAGTCACTGTGGATGGCTCCAACAATGCGAAGGACTGGCTCAAAGTCACCGTCAATCCGGAGCATTCAACGAGCGTCATGTCGTTCGAACGGGTCCCGTTCACGCACCCAGCTTCCTAGGCAGGACTATCCGGGCGATGCCCGGCGCGGTTGAAGACGCCGAGCAGTCAAAGACAGCGGCCTATTGAAGCCCTGTATGAGGTTGAGGGAACCACTAAATATGCGTGGGTGAGACCTATGAGAATCCCACGGCAGACAGGCCAGCCGGGACATCCCGATGAAGCAGAAAGCTCCTCGACTCCGGATATGACCTCCGTATGTTTGGCCCGCAGCGCCTATCGTCTAAAACGCGAATGCGTCGTCCTAAGTGCTGGCCATGGCGAACCGTCCCGGAAACCGCCCACATGGATCCGGGGCCTCCTTTGCGTATCCCCGGCCGGACCTGCCGGACTGGCCGGACTTCCACAGCCGCCGCACAGCCTGACCATAAAGCCCACATATGGGCCGCCGGGAAGGTTGAGCCATGACATCCACAGACCAGGCCACAGGAACCCTGCCCCGCGCCACGGCGACGCCGGCCGGCCCGGCGGCACCGGCCGCACGGTCAGGGCTTGCCCTGACCGACGCGCCCGTCCCGGCCCCGACCGCCGGGCCACTTGCCGGACCCGGCGGCCGGCGCTCAGCCATTGATACGCGTACCAGTACACCCGTGCTGGACATCACCATCCCGGTCTTCAACGAAGAACGGGATCTCGAAGCATGCCTACGCCGGCTCCATGCGTACCTTCTCGGCGCCTTCCCGCACTCCTTCCGGATCACAGTGGCGGACAACGCCAGCACCGACGGAACGCTCAAGGCGGCGGAACGCGTAGCCCGCGAGCTGCGCGAAGTGACAGTTGTCCATATGGCCGAAAAGGGCCGCGGAAACGCGCTTCGCAAGGTGTGGCTTGCCTCGCCGTCGCCGGTCCTGGCATACATGGACGTGGATCTTTCCACTGATCTGGCCGCCCTCGGGCCGCTCCTCGCGCCGCTCATTTCGGGGCACTCCGACCTGGCGATCGGGACGCGGTTGACCCGCAACTCGCGCGTGGTCCGGGGACCCAAGCGCGAATTCATCTCGCGCAGCTACAACCTGCTGCTGCAGTCCCTCATGGGCGCCCACTTCAGCGATGCGCAGTGCGGTTTCAAGGCGATCCGGGCGGACGTGGCGCGGCAGCTGCTCCCCCACACGCTGGACAACGCCTGGTTCTTCGACACCGAGCTGCTGGTCTTGGCGGAAAAGTGCGGCCTGCGCGTCCACGAAGTCCCGGTGGACTGGACCGACGACCCTGATTCCAGCGTGGACATCGTCCAGACTGCCCTCGCCGATTTGCGCGGCATGGCACGGTTGAGCCGGGACCTGGTCTCGGGCCGGGTCCCGGTGCCCGAACTGCGCGCCGCCCTGGCCCGCGGACCGCTGCCGGCCTCCTCCCGGACCCAGGAACAAAGCTCCGGCGGAAGCCTCTTCGGGCAGCTGGTCCGATTCGGCAGCATCGGCGTCGCCTCCACGCTGGCCTACCTGGCGATTTTCCTGCTCTGCCGCGGGATCATGGACCCGCAGCTGGCAAATTTCCTTGCGTTGCTCACCACCGCCGTAGCCAACACCGCGGCCAACCGTCGCTTCACGTTCGGCATCCAGGGCAGCAGCCAGGCGGCACGCCACCATTTCGAGGGACTGCTGGTCTTCGGGATCGGGCTGGCCCTGACCTCGGGCGCCTTGGCCCTGGTGCACGCCGCGTCGGGAGCGGCACCGGACCGCTGGCTTGAACTGCTCGTGGTCACCGCCGCCAACCTGGCCGCCACAGCCGTGAAATTCCTGCTCTTCCGGCTGGTGGTCTTCCGCGACCGGCCCGGCGTCACGAATGCTGTTCCGGCGCCCGCCGTCCGCGATGCCTCCCTCCCCCGCACAGAAAAGGCCAAGTAAATGACGGCAACCATCAGCCCCACCACCGGAGCCCAGTCAGGTTCACCGGCCGGCAGCCCGCCGGCAGCCCAGGAAACGCCTGGCACACTACCTGGGGACGCCGGGACGACCACCCGCCGGCCCGCAGCCCACGTGTCCGCAACCCAGCCTCCCGCAACCCAGAGCCGCCGCGACCGCCTGCTGTTCGGACCGCAGTCCCGGTGGGTGCGGCCCTCGGCGGCGCTGCTGCTGGTGGTCACCGCGGCGTTGTACCTGTGGAACCTGGAAGCCACCGGCTACGCCAACTCCTTCTACGCCGCGGCGATCCAAGCCGGGACCAAGGACTGGACCGCGCTGCTGTTCGGTTCCCTCGACGCCGGCAATGCCATCACGGTGGATAAGCCGCCGGCCGCCCTCTGGATTCCCGCCCTCGCGGGACGGATCTTCGGCTTCTCGGCACTGAGCATGCTCATTCCCCAGGCACTCATGGGAGTAGCCGCCGTCGGGCTTCTCTACCTGACCGTCAAGCGGGTGTCCGGACCGGCTGCGGGCCTGCTCGCCGGCGGCGCCCTGGCGCTGACCCCGGTGGCCGCCCTGATGTTCCGGTTCAACAACCCGGACGCGATGCTCACCCTGTGCCTGGTGCTGGCCGCCTACCTCACCACGCGCGCCATTGAGAAGGCAGGGTGGAAGTGGCTCGCCGCGGCCGGCGCCGTGATCGGCCTGGCCTTCCTGTCCAAGATGCTGCAGGGCTTCCTGATCGTTCCCGCGTTGGCCCTGGCCTACCTGTGGGCGGCACCCACCACGCTCGGCCGCCGGCTCCTGCACCTGCTGGCCGCCGCCGCCGGGATTGCCGTGGTGGCCGGAAGCTACCTTGTGCTGTTCCAACTGACTCCCACCTCGGTCCGCCCGTACATGGCGGGCTCGGAGACCAACAGCTTCCTGGAACTCACGTTCGGCTACAACGGCCTGGGCCGGATCACCGGGTCCGGCGGAGGCATTCCTGCCGGAGGCAATCTGGGCGGGAACTTTGGCGGGAACGCCGGCGGCCCCGGCGGCAACGGAAACGTGGGCTTCGGCGGCACGCCCGGGATCACCCGGATGTTCGGGACCAGTTTCGGCGGCGAGGTGTCCTGGCTCCTGCCGGCGGCCCTGATCCTGCTGGCGGCCGGGCTCTGGTTCACCCGGCGCGAGGCCAGGACCTCAAAAACCCGTGCGGCGCTGCTGCTGTGGGGCGGCTGGCTGGTGATCACGGCCGGAATCTTCAGCTTCATGAGCGGCACCGTGCATCCGTACTATGCCGTGGCGCTGGCCCCTGCGATCGCGGCCGTGGCGGGCATCGGCTCCGTGGAGCTGTGGCGGGGCCGGGCCTACTGGCCGGCCCGGGTTGTCCTAGCCGTGACAGTACTGGCCACCTCGGTCTGGTCCGCCGTACTCCTGGGCCGCGATCCTGCCTGGCTTCCCGGGCTCCGGGTGATCGCGGTGGTCCTGGGCGTGCTTGCGGCCGCGGCGTTAATCCTGCGGGCAGACAGCCTGGCTGCCCTCCCGGTGCGGTTCCGCAAGGCCGCCACGGCGGGGGTCGTGATCCTCGCACTGCTCGCCGGCGGCCTCGGGAGCACCGCCTGGACGCTGGCCACCGTGGCTCAGCCGCATTCCGGCTCGATCCCCACGTCCGGTCCCACCGCGTCCGCGATGGGCGGCGGCTTCGGGGCAGTAGGCAGGGCCGGCAGTGCCGGTGCTGATGGCGGCGCCGGTGGCGCGGCCGGTGGCGGCCCCGGCGGGGAAACGTCCTCGACAGAGCTGACGGCGCTCCTGAAGTCCTCCGGCGCCAAGTGGTCCGCGATTGTCTCCGGCGCCACCCAGGCCGCGAGCCTGGAACTCGCCACCGGCACCAGCGTGATCGCACTCGGCGGCTGGAACGGCGGCGACCCTTACCCGACGCTCGCGCAGTTCCAGGCGATGGTGGACCGCGGCGAGATCGGCTACTTCATCTCCGGCGGCATGGGCGGCATGGGCGGGGGCCGCGGGGGCAACTCCGAGGTCGCCACCTGGGTCGCGGCCAACTACCAGGCCCAGACCGTGGGCAACACCACCGTCTACAAGCTGGGAGCATAAGCCGCCATGACTGACACCGTGAGCCCCAGCGCGGCACCGGCCCGCACACCAGGCCCGCCGCAGCCGCAAGTCCCGGAAGTCCCGGAAGTCCCGGAAGTCCCGGAAGATCGTCGGCGCCTGGCGGCCCCGGCTGCCGGCGGCACGCGCGCCGTCTCCGACGCCCGGCCGTTGCGGCGGCGGCTGGAACTCGCGGCGTTGCTACTGTTCACGGCCGCGCTCTACCTGTGGAACCTCGGCGCCTCCGGCTGGGCGAACGCCTTCTACTCCGCGGCGGCCCAGGCGGGGTCGCAGGACTGGGCGGCCTGGTTCTTTGGCTCGTTCGACTCAGCCAACGCCATCACCGTGGACAAGCCGCCGGCGTCAGTGTGGGTGATGGGGTTGTCGGTGCGGATCTTCGGGTTGAGTTCCTGGAGCGTCCTCGTGCCGCAGGCGCTCATGGGGGTCGGCACGGCCTGGCTCCTCTATCTGGCCGTACGCCGGGCCGCGGCCCCCGCCACGGCCGACGCCCGTCTGGCCCACCGCGCGGGCCTCCTCGCCGGCGCGGTCATGGCGCTGACCCCGGTGGCCGTGCTGATGTTCCGGTTCAACAACCCCGACGCCCTGCTGGTGCTGTTGATGACCGCGGCCGCCTACGCCGTGTTGCGGTCCATCCAGGATGGACGCCTGCGCTGGCTGCTATTCGCCGGGGCGCTCATGGGCTTTGGGTTCCTCACCAAACAGCTGCAGGTCCTGCTGGTGGTACCAGGCTTCGCCGTGGCCTACCTGCTTGCTGCGCCAGCCGCGGCAGGCCGGCGGATCCTTCACCTGCTCGGCGCAGGCGCGGCGATGGCCGTCGCGGCCGGGTGGTGGCTGGCCGCCGTCGAACTCATTCCCGCGGCCAACCGCCCTTACATCGGCGGCTCGCAGAACAACTCCATCCTGGAGCTGACCCTCGGCTACAACGGCCTGGGCCGGCTGACCGGCGATGAAACCGGGAGTGTTGGCGGCAGCAACGGCTGGGGCACGCCCGGGCCGTTCCGGCTCTTCAACAGCGAGTTCGGCGGCCAGATCGCCTGGCTGCTGCCGTCGGTGCTGCTGCTCGGAGCCGGGCTGCTGTGGCTGGGCCGCCGCGCGCCGCGCACCGACGCAGTGCGGGCCTCGGTGATCGTCTGGGGCTCCTGGGTTGTTGTCAGCGGCCTGACGTTCAGCTTCATGGCCGGGATCATCCACCCGTATTACATGGTGGCGCTGGCTCCCGGGATCGCGGGGCTCGCCGGGCTCGGCGGCGTCCTGCTCTGGCAGCGGCGGGACCAGCCTGTAGCGGCCGCCGTCCTCGCCGTCGCGATCGTGGCGGCCGGGGCCATTGCCGCCGTACTCCTCGGCCGCACCGCGGGGTACTTGCCGTGGCTGCGCTGGGTGGCGCTCCTGGGCTCCCTCGCCGCCGCAACCCTGGTCCTGACCGCCGCGACCCCGGGAATCAAGGGATTCAAGGGGATCGCGGGAGTCGAGGGACCGGGGATGAAGGTGTCCGGGATCATGGTGCGGACGACGGCGACGTTCGCCGTTGTCGCCGCCCTCGCCGGACCGCTGGCGTACTCGCTCTCCACCGCGTCCGCGGCGCACAGCGGCTCGATTGTCAGCGCCGGGCCGGCCGTGTCCGGCCGGGGCGGGGCCGGGCTGCCGCCGTCCCTCGGCGGTGCAGCCGGCGGTGGCCTCGGCGGTGCAACGGCGGTGAACGGCACCGGCACTGGCGGCGCTGGCCGCGGCCCTGGAGCGGGCGGGGGCGGCGGAATGGGCGGGCTGCTGGGGGCCAGCACGCCCTCGGCGGCCCTGGTGACCGCGCTGCAGACAGACGCGGGCGCCTACACCTGGGCTGCCGCCGTCGTCGGGTCCAACAACGCCGCCGGCTACCAGCTGGCAACGCAGCTGCCCGTGATGGCCGTGGGCGGGTTCAACGGCACGGACCCTGCGCCCACCCTGGCACAGTTCCAGCAGTACGTGGCCGACGGCAAGATCCACTACTTCATCGCCGGGCGCATGATGCAGGGTGAAAGCGGATCCGACGATGCTGCACAGATTGCCGCGTGGGTGCACGACAATTTCACCGCCCAGACCGTGGGCGGGACCAGCGTGTATCTGCTGGCAGGTTAGGCGGGCTGGGCCCGGCCAGACCGGCGGGGCCGGGCCTCGGCCGGCTCCGGGGCCTCGGCGGGGCCGGGCCTCGGCCGGCCCCGGGGCCTAAAAGGTGAAGGACAGGCTTCGCACTCCGGCGCCGGTGAGGTGCGTGGTCACGGCGACCTCGGCGTAGTCAGGAATGTGAAGGACACCGTCCGGCAGTTCGCCGGCGTTGGGCCCTACCGCCACGGTCCGGATGCCGGCGGCGATGCCCGCAGCGATGCCGGCCGGGGCGTCCTCGAAGATCACCGCATCGGCCGGGGCCACACCCAGCAGGGAGGCCGCCCGGAGGTATCCCTCAGGGTGGGGTTTGCCTTGGCTGACGTCCTCGGACATGACCGATACGGCCGGGACGCGGATCCCCGCGGCTGCCATCCGGACCTCGGCCAGGTCCCGGGAAGCGCTCGTCACCAGCGCTACGGCATCCGGTGGCAGGCTCGCCAGCAGCTCCAAGGCGCCGGGCACCGGGACAATGCCGCGGGTCTCGGCCAGCTCCATCCGTCCCAGCTCGGCGGCGAGGGCGTGGATGTCGGATCCGGGCGGGGCAAATCTGCGGACCGTGTCCATGGCCTGGACCCCATGCGAGGAGCGCAGGATCTCGCCGATTTCCAGGCCGTGGCGCCCGGCAAACGTGGTCCAGACCTGCTCCACGATGCTGGTGGAATCCACCAGCGTGCCGTCCATGTCGAACAGGACGGCGCGGGCGGTCAGGGTGGCAGTACTGGAACGGGCTGGAAGGCTCATGCCTCCATCCTGCCGCATGACCCGGTCTAACCGCTGGGCGGACCTCCCGTTGGTCCGGGGCGAAGCCGCCTCGGACCGTCGGATGGGATCAGCCGTTGGGCCGGTGGGGGATGTACTGCACGGCCCATTTGTTGCCGTCGGGGTCGGCGAAATGGACGAAGTGCCCCCAGTCCTGGACGTCGATGTCGCTGACGTCCACGCCGTTGTCCTTGAGCTGCTTGTGCGCGGTCTGGATGTCGCTGACCACTAGCTGCAGGGATGGAGCCGTGCCGGGCGGGGCGTCGTTGAGGCCTTCCCCGATGGCAATCGAGCAGCCCGAGCCCGGCGGAGTCAGCTGGACGAAACGGATGCCGTCCATGGGCCGCTCGTCGTAGTCGGCGTTGAAGCCCACCTTGTTGACATAGAAATCCTTGGCTCGGTCCACATCGGAGACCGGCACAAACACGAGTTCAAGTTTCCAATCCATGGCGCACACGCTAGCGCGGACCGCGGCAATGCGGAAGGGACCCCCCGGCGAACTGGTCCTAGCCGGCGATGCCGTACAAGCGGTCTCCGGCGTCGCCCAGGCCGGGCACGATGTACGACTTCTCGTCGAGCTTCTCGTCGATCGAGGCCAGGACGATTGTCACGTTGGAGTTGGAGAGCTCTTCCTCCAGCTTGGCCAGGCCCTCCGGGGCGGCGAGGAGGCAGATGCACGTGATGTCGGAGGCGCCGCGCTTGAAGAGGAACTTGATGGCCTCACGCAGGGTTCCGCCGGTGGCCAGCATGGGATCGAGGACGAAGATCTGCCGGTCCGTGAGGTCATCCGGGAGGCGCTCCGCGTACGTGATGATGTCCAGGGTCTCTTCGTCGCGGGCCATGCCCAGAAAGCCGACCTCGGCGGTGGGGACCAGCTTGGTCATGCCCTCGAGCATGCCCAGCCCGGCCCGGAGAATCGGGACCACCAGGGGGGTCGGCTTGGTGAAGTAAGTGCCGATGGTGGTGCTGACGGGCGTCTCGATGGTCTTCGGTTCGGTGCGGACGTCACGCGTGGCTTCGTAGGCCAGGAGCGTGACGAGCTCCTCGGTGAGCTGGCGGAAGACCGGGGACGGGGTGTTCTTGTCCCGCAGAACGGTGAGCTTATGGGCGACCAGCGGGTGGTCCACAACGAGAGTGCGCATGGGTCAAAACTATCACCCGGATGCGGAGGACCGTCCCGCGGGGCCGGGGGTATCGGCGTCGTTCGAGTCGGCCTGTGTAGTGCCGCCGGCAGTGCCGCCGGCAGTGGCGCTGGCGGCGCCGTTATGGAGGTGGGCGGGATGTTCGAAGGTCGGCGCGTCCCCGGCGTGTTCCCGGCGCCGCAGCGCATGGAAGAACCGGTGCGCCATGATCACAATCCCCACCCAGGCCAGCCCGATGACCCACCCGACGATCACGTCGGTCATCCAGTGATGGCCCAGATAGACCCGGCTGAGGCCCATCGCGACGATGAAGATCACACCAGCGGCGATCAGGGCGATCCGAGCGCTGGTCCGTTTGATCTCCAGGCAGGCCAGGTACACCACGAGCGCGATCACCACCGTGGTGTTCAGCGTGTGACCGCTCGGGAACGACGGCGAGGTCTCGTAGGGCGGCACCGCGTCGGCATGGTCCGGGCGGACGCGGCCGATCATTTTTTTGCCCAGGGTTGTGGCAGTCACCGAGACGGCGGCCGCGCCGCCGATCAGGATCAGCGGACGCCAGCTCCGGGACTTGTAGATCAGCAGCGCCGTCAGGATGCTACCAAGGATGGGCATCCCGATCCCGCCGCCGATGTTGGTGAACCCGGTGACAAAGGCGTCCAGACCGGGGCTGCGCAACTGTTCCATGAACGCCAGTGCCGGCTTGTCCAGGTTCGCGAGCCCGGCGTCGTCCACCACGTTGTCGTAGACCTCGGCACTCACCAGCGCCAGGATCACCACCACCACACCGCCGATCAGCATGGTGATCCACAGGGCCGCGTAGGGCACCACCCATTTGCCCCAACGCCGCGCCAGCCAAGTCTCTGTTCCGGTGGTCACGGCCGTCTCCCGACTACTTGACTTCATTGACTACATGGGCCGCACAGCGGAGCTGCACAGCATGCTTAGGATCGAAACTATCATTGACCCATGACTGTCCCCGAGCCGCGCCATGCCGAATGGATGAGCCTTGCCCTGGCCGAGGCCCGGAATGCACTGGCCACCGCGGACGTGCCGATCGGTGCTGTCGTGATCGGACCGGACGGTTCCGTGCTGGGCACCGGGCGAAACGAACGCGAGGCCCTTGGGGACCCGACGGCCCATGCCGAGATGGTGGCCATCCGGGAAGCCGCCGCGCGGTTGCGGGCGCACCGGGCGCTGGAAGGCAAGGGCGACGACGGCTGGCGGCTGGAGGACTGCACCCTGGTGGTGACGCTGGAACCGTGCGCGATGTGCGCAGGAGCGATCGTCCTCGCCAGGATTCCGCGGGTGGTGTTCGGTGCCTGGGATGAGAAGGCAGGCGCCGCGGGTTCCGTGTTCGACATCCTGCGTGAACGCCGGCTCAACCACTGGGTGGAAGTCTTTGCGGGCGTCCGGGAGCAGGAGTGCGCCGCACTCCTGCGGGATTTCTTCGCCGGGCACCGCGCCTGATCCGTTCCGGCTAGCCGGCCGTACCGGCGGCCGGTGACCCTGCCGTGGAGGCTCCTGCAAATGCCGCGAGCGCGTCGATGCGCTTCTGCCGGGAGGCCGGAGAGTCCAGGCTGAAGGCGCGGAAATCACCGAGGTCCTCGAGGATCCAGGCTTCCACCTCGGCGATCCGCTGCGTTACGGCAGGGGTGGGGCCGTGGAACAGCCAGGGCACGATCCTCTCCTTGGCCGGTTCGTACTGCCAGAGCCCGATGATCCGGCCGCGGTCCAGGATGGGGTGGTCCGGGAGATCCGCCTGCAGCGCGAGCGATCCCAGCGCCTGTTTGTGCCGGTCTTCCTCCGCGAGCAGGTCCGCCGCGTTGCGGCGCAGCAGGAACAGGGAGTCTGTTCCTGCCAGCAGCTGGATCTGTTCCCCCGCCGGCTCCTCGAATGCGGCGAGGCGGCCGACGTCCGCGGGCAGCATCCACAGCGGGTCGCCCCCGGTCTCGGCCTGTGACGGGGCCGGCGCGGTGGGCACCTCAACGGCACCGACGGCGGCGAGCGCCGTCTTGCTTTGCGCCACCGTGAACCCTGTGAACCACTGTGATTGCTTGAGAGTTGCTCCGCCGGTCCAGCCCAGGTAGCGGCGGATCAGCTCGGTGCGCGCGGCGTCGTCATCCAGGCCGCTGGGCGCCAGGCCCCAGGGCTCGTAGGCGTAGCGCTGCTGGTCCAGGCGGCCGTTGGCCGGGACGCGGCGGATCTTGCCCTGCGACTGCAGGATCCCCAGGGCGGTGGGCAGCGTGGTGGTGGCGCCCTTCTTCTTGCCTTCCTCGCCGAGGTTCCGGACCGAGTCGCCCAGTTCTTCCTTGAGCTGCCGCGGATCCATCGGCCCCTCCGCCTCGGCGAGCACGTGCAGCACCTGCTCCTCCAGGAGCGTGATTTCGCCTCGTTCCACGCCCAGCCGACCGAGCACCCGGATGGCCTCGGCGGCGTCCTTGCCCAGCTTCAGCGCCCAGGCGAAGTCTTCCCGGCCCAGGACGTAGGTGCAGCCGCGGGCGACGGGCAGTTCGAGAATCCGGTGGGCCAGGACGTCGGTGTCCACCTGTTCGCGGCGGATGCCCGCCCGGGCGAAGAGCGTGAGGTAGGGGTTGGCGCCGCCCACGGACCGGGCCCAGCCTGCCCGGGCGAGAACCTGCTCCGACGTGCATCCGGCCAGCGAGCCGTCCAGGCCCTGCCGGTGCCAGGCCCACGCCCGGAGCCGCTCCGGGGTCAGGCTCTGCGGCTCCGGCAGGTTGACGGGCTCTTCTACCGACGGCGATTGGGAGGCGACAGGGTGGGTGCTCATGGGCTCATTCTCCAACAGCTTCTCTGTCAGCGGTATCAAGAAACCGTATCAACCTGCGCCGCTGGCTTCCCGGATTCGCCGGTTTCGGGAGGTTCCGTTGATTCGTTCGATTCCGGTGAGAGGAGCTCCAGAACTGTACGGGCGGTGGCGTCCCAGCCGGGCAACCGGTCCCGGGCGTCCGCTGCCGCGTCCCGCCAGCGTTTCCTGAGGCCGGCGTCGCCCAGCCAGCGGCGGAGCAGATCCGCCAACGGGGCGGGGTCCGTTCCAAGTCCGACGGCGGCGCCCGGCAGCGGCGTGTCAGGCACCGGCGTGCCAGGCCGGCTGCCCGCCGCCGCCAAGCCGGACAGGCTGCCGGCGGCGAGCGCCTCGACGGCTCCGGTGCCCTCGCGCACCACCACGGGAATACCGCGGGCAAGCGATTCGGTGACTACCAGTCCGTAGGTTTCGGCCCGGGAAATCAGCAGGCTGAGATCGGCCGCGTCCCATTCGGCCTCCAGCGCCGGGCCACGGAGTTCGCCCGGGATGCTGACCCGCCCGGCCAGGCCCAACCGTTCCACGGAGTCCCGGAGCTGCGCGGCATAACCGGGGTCGGTGGTGTCCGAGCCGATCAGGGACCCTGTCCAGGGCAAGTCCGTGAGCCGGGCGAGCGCGTCCAGCAGGAGCGACTGGTCCTTGTTCGGCAGCAGCGCCGCCACGGCGACCAAGTGCGGTACGCCGGCGGACAGGCTTCCCGCCGCCAGCTGGGCGGGCGCAGTACCGGGCAGGGCAACCCTGATGCCGGCCAGGCCGTGCCGGGCGCGGATGCCCGCCGCGGCCGATCCACTCGTGCAAATGACACCGGCCGCGGCCTGCAGGGCCCTGCGTTCATGCTCCGCATGGTCCGGGAGTGGCATGTGCACCAGGATCCAGACCTCTTGCCCCGCCGCGGCGGCCGCCTCCAGTTCGTCGGGCGCGCCGCAGGCGAGGAGGCTGTCCACCAAGGATACGGAGGGCGCCGAGCGCAGCAGCCTGGCCAGGCGCCGCCGGTCCCCCGCGCTGCCCCCTGGCCAGTCGCCGTCGAGCGGGCAGGTTTTCACCGCGGCGCCGAGGGCCCCCAGTCCCCGTGCGAGCGCCGCGTTGTAGACGTTGCCGCCGGAGTTGTGCCGGACGTTGCCGGGCACCACGAACCGGAGGCGAACGCTGGCCGGGGGCATCTGCGGTGCTTAGCGGGCGTCGAAGTCCAGCGAGAAGCTTGCCCAGGCATCGGGAGTCTCGCGCAGGGTGACGTCCAGCCCGGCAAGGTCGCGGCCGTCGTTGCCGACGCGGATCTGGGCGGCGACGGCGTTGGCGATGTACTGTGCCAGGGCCTCGGTGGTGCTCAGCTTTCCGGCGAAGTCGGGGTGCTCGTCGAGGTTCTTGTAGTTCAGCCCCTCGAGGACCTCGTCCAGCACGTCCCCCGCCGCGCCGATGTCCAGCACGATCGCGTCGTCGTTGAGCTCACGACGGCGGAAGGTCACCTCCGTGACGAACGTGGCCCCGTGCAGGCCCTGGGCCGGGCCGAAGGCTTCGCGCGGAAGGCTGTGGGCGATCATGAAGTTTCGGCGGACGGTAAGACTGAACACGGGCTACCTCGTGGCTTCGGTGGGCTGGGCTTGGGCGGATGAGACTTGGATGGATGGGGCCTCAGGGGCTGGGGTTCCGGTGGACGGGTATTCAATGACGTGGCACAGGGCGTCCAGGGTCCCGTCCGCGAGCCGCTGGACTGCGCCGGGGAGCTCCTGGAACGTTGAGGATCCGGTCAGGAACACGTCGAAGACCGGGTCCCGCAGCAGCGACACGGCCAGCGCGAGGCGGTCGGCGTTGGTGCGGCGGTGCCGGCGGGCGCGGGCCACCATCCCCACCTGGCTGGCCCGGATGGACAGACGGCGGGCATGGAAGTCCTCCCCCAGTGGCAGCGAGATCGCCCGGTCGGCGTACCAGGACATTTCGATGATGTCGCCGTCATCGCCCACCAACTGCAGGCTCCGCTGCAGGCCTTCCTGCGAGGCCGAGCAGTGGATCACGATGTCGCAGTCCGGGAGCGCGTCGTCCGGGTGGCTGAAGTCGACGCCGAGGGCGTCCGCGAACGCGCGCTTGGCGGGGTCGACGTCGATCAGCTGGAGCCGCGCGAGCGGAAAACCGGCCAGGAGCTTGGCCACCATGCCGCCGACGAGTCCGGCCCCGATCACGGCAACCCTGTCGCCCAGCCGGGGTCCGGCCTCCCAGATGCCGTTGACAGCGGTTTCCACCGTGCCGGTGAGCACCGCGCGGCGGGCGGGAACGTCGTCGGGAATCACGGTAAGTGATCCGACCGGGACGACGAAGTGGTCCTGGTGCGGGTAGAGGCAGAAAACGGTCTTGCCCGCCCAGCCGTCCGGGCCGGCCTCGACCACGCCCACGGTGAGGTAGCCGAACTTCACCGGGTAGGGGAAGTCCCCCTCCTGGTTGGGCGCGGCCATGGCATCGGCGACGCACGCCGGAACGCTGGCGTGATGGACCACCAGCTCGGTGCCCTTGCTGATGCCCGAATACAGGGTGCGGACCAGCGCCTCCCCGGGACCGGGGGCGGGCAGGTCCTCGCTGCGGAGCTCGCCCTGTTGCGGGCCGACGGTCCAATAGGCGGTGGCGTGCCGTTCAGAAATAGTCATTGTGCTTACGAATCTAGTGCCCACTCTGTTCCTGGGGAAGCGTGCCGCGCGCGTTCGCGGTGCTATGCGGAAGCCGTTGTGGCTCGTTTTGTGGATGAGCGCCTTGCTCCGGTACCCTAGTCAGGTTGGTGACGTGTCCGAGCGGCCGAAGGTGCAACACTCGAAATGTTGTTTGGTGTAAAAGCCAACGTGGGTTCAAATCCCACCGTCACCGCGAGATAGCGAGGCCCCTGCTTCCCTTTATTTACAAGGGAAGCAGGGGCCTTTGCTTTGCCCATGGGGGCTCATTGGCAAAAGATTGGCACAACTTAACTATGGCGCCTCCGGAGAGCCAACAACTTTGCGCTCCCGCCCCGACGTCATCCTTCATGTCCGGCCTGTGATGCCTTGGACGACTGCCGCGCATTGCTGTTCGGAGGTGACGTCGAGCGGGAAGAACTCCGCCAGTGCCTGGCCCTCCATGGGGGCGCGGTCGGCGCCTATGATGAGGGCGCCCCACGCCGCATCCCACAGAAGGCGACCCCAGGGTGTGGCGGCTGGACGATCAGCGGATCATTTATTACAGTCTTGCGGTATCAAATGCAGGGCAAACGGACACGACGTCCGGGAAGGGGGCGCACATCACCGCTGACCAACACCACCAACCCACTGTTTCATCCGCGAAAGCCCCTCCCCGAGGGGCTTTCCTATGTGCCGGGAGCAGGCAGGCGAGAAAATCAAAGACGCGTTCAAGAAAAACTGCCCCCGGACACACACCGGAGATCTACAAGTGGCGAAGGGTGCGGCTCCTGTGGAGCCGCACCCTTCGTCGTCGCACTCCCGCCGCCACACTGCCCTGAAGGTTCGCTGCGGGCGTGCGCTCATCCGCTGCTGCCGCGGCCGGGGACTGGGAAGATCAGGTTTGGATACGCCGGTTGCGTGGTCTCGGAAATTCAGGGCCTTGGGGTCCATTGCCAGTCTACAGTTGAGACGTCCGC
Organism: Arthrobacter sp. 05T420; assembly: GCF_056396305.1. Lineage (NCBI taxonomy): Bacteria > Bacillati > Actinomycetota > Actinomycetes > Micrococcales > Micrococcaceae > Arthrobacter > Arthrobacter sp. 05T420. Next base: position 45,007 of record NZ_JBFTLG010000009.1, read on the forward strand.
GTCCGTCCTGCAGTATTTCCGGCCGGTCGTCGAGTCGTTGTGTCCCACCTTGTAGGTGTAGTCGATGCCGAGCTCGTAACCGCTTGCACCATCCGCGAGCGTGATCTGTTTGAGCCCGCTGGAAAATGCGATTTTGACCAGGGTGACTTTTACCGGGCGCCGCTGTCCGGGTGCCGGTGTTGCACCGGAGGCCTGGTTCTGAAGCTCTTTCAGGCAGATATTTTTCACCCGCTGCGTCACGCCGGGGTCCACGTCGGCAACGGACGGTGGGGACTCCGGAGCGGGCGTCGCCGTCTCCGTGGACACGGCCCGCTCCGGGGAAGTTGTCGGGTCTACCAGTGGGGGCGCGGCCACGGGCTGGCTGCAGGAGACCAAGAGCGTGCCCGAGACCAGCAGGACGCCGATCAGGGTTGGCCCGGATCGATTCATAGCGCCCCCTTGCATTGTCGCTTGTTCCCTGACGGCATCTCCGAAAAGGCCATGCGCCCGGTACTGGACTGGGATGTGCCCGGACCTGGGGGCCGGGCACGTCCAGCTTCGTTGTATCCTTCCGGAATGGCCCTTGGAAAAACTGGGCAGCCGGTGGGAACGGGTCGGGCGCCCCAGGGGTACTACACGCTGGTGGCGTCCTGCACTTCGCCGACGAGTTCTTCGATGATGTCCTCGAGGAACAGCACACCGGTGGTGTTGCCGTCGACGTTGAAGACCCGGGCGACGTGCGCGCCGGTGCGGCGCATGGTGGCCAGGGCGTCCTCCAAATCGTTGCCGAGAAACGCGGAGGCGAGCCGGCGGATCCGCTTGGCCGGCACCGGCAGGTGGAACTTCTCGACGGTGGTGAGGTCCATGACGTCCTTCAGATGAAGGTATCCGGTTGGTTCGGCGTCCTCGTTGGTCAGGATGTAGCGGGAGTATCCGTGCTCGGCCACGGCCCGCTGGATATCCGCCGGGGCCGCCGATTCCGGCAACAGGACCATCCGGGCAATGGGGACCTCGACATCGGCCACCGTCTTCGCCGTGAATTCGAACGCCGCCGTCAGGGTCCCGCTCCTGTCGGTAAGCATGCCATCCCGGGTGGACTGCTCCACGATGGTGGCGACCTCGTCCAGGGTGTAGGCGCTGGTGGCTTCGTCCTTGGGCTCGACTTTGAACAGGCGCAGCGTGGCGTTCGCCAGGCCGTTCAGTGTCCAGATGACGGGCTTGAAGATCCGGGCGACCGTCACCAGCGGCGGGGCCAGGACGAGGGCGGCACGGGTGGGAACCGAGAAGGAGATGTTCTTCGGCACCATCTCTCCCAGGACGACGTGCAGGAAGGTCACCAGCAGGAGAGCGGTGACGAAGGCGATGATGCCAATCGCTTCGCCGGACAGCGAGGTCAGGCCCAGCGGAATCTCGAGCAGGTGGTGGATCGCCGGCTCGGAGACATTCAGGATCACCAGGGAACACACGGTAATGCCGAGCTGGCTGGTGGCCAGCATGAGGGTGGCGTGTTCCATCGCCCAGAGAGTCGTCTTCGCGGCCTTGCTGCCGGCCTCCGCCTTTGGTTCGATCTGGGAACGGCGGGCCGAGATCACGGCGAACTCGGCGCCGACGAAGAACGCGTTGACGGCCAGGAGCACCACCAGCCAGATGATGCCGGGGAGGTAGTCACCCATGGGTCAGCTCCTGTGTCAGGTTGTCAACGATGCGGTCGTGGGCGCTCTTCGGCTCTTCCCCGGTGGCATCCGGGGTGAAGCGGAGCCGCTCGACGTGGTTGCCGGCCATCCGCTCGACCCGCAGGTCCCCGCCGAGAATGGGAACTTCATCGCCAAGTTCCGGGAGGCGGTCGAGCCGGTCTGTGACGAACCCGGCCATCGTGTCGTACTCTTCCCCGTCCGGGACAACAATTCCCGTGCGGTCCAGAAGTTCATCCGGGCGAAGCGAGGCATCAAACGTGATCGCGCGGCCGGTCCGGACCACGCCGGCGCGGGCGCGGTCGTGTTCATCCTCGAGCTCGCCAACAATTTCTTCGACCAGGTCTTCAAGGGTGACGATCCCGGCGGTTCCGCCGTGCTCGTCGGTGACGATGGCTACCTGCAGCCCCTGCTTGCGCAACAGCCCCAGCAGCGTGTCCACGCCCATGGATTCAGGTACCCGCAGCGGTTCGATCATGAGACCGTCCGCCGTCACGCCCGCTCTCTCTTCCAGGGAAACGGCGAACGCCTGCTTGACGTGAACTACCCCCAGAACATCGTCCGGGTCCCGTCCGATGACGGGGAACCGGGAGTAACCGGTCGACGTCGCCAGCCGGACGATGTCCTCCGCCGTGGCATCGGCATGGACCGTGGTCATCCGGACCCGGGGGGTCATGACATCGGCGGCGCTGTGGTCCGAGAAGCGCAGCGTGCGGTGCAGCAGGGCGGCGTGGTCCAGGTCCAGCACCCCTTCCAGGGCGGAACGGCGGACCAGCGAACTGAGCTCCTCGGCGCTACGGGCACCGGAGAGCTCTTCCTTGGGCTCGATCCCGAATGACCGGATGATCTTGTTCGCGGTGTTGTTAAACAGCAGGATCACGGGTTTGAACACCGCTGTGAAGGCTGCCTGGAAGGGGATGACGAGTTTCGCTGTAGCCAGGGGAAGCGCCAGGGCGAAGTTCTTCGGCACCAGCTCACCGATCACCATCGAGAACACGGTGGCGATGAAAATGCCCGCGACAGCGCCGACACCGGGCACCACGGTCTCAGGCAGTCCCGCTGCGAGCAACGGTGAGCGCAGCAGCGAACTGATGGCCGGTTCGAAGGTGTAGCCGGTCAACAGGGTCGTTAGGGTGATGCCGAGCTGGGCACTGGAAAGATGCGTCGAGGTGATCTTCAGCGCCTTGATGGTCGGCGTGAGGCGCTTTTCGCCCTTGGCCTGCCGTGCTTCCAGATCATTCCGGTCCAGATTGACGAGCGCGAACTCGGAGGCAACAAACAAACCGGTGCCGACGGTGAGGACGAGACCGATGCCGATCATGATCCATTCATACATTCGGGCGCCCCTCTCCCGTGATGGCCGGCAATCCGGTCAGAAGGTGGAGGGGCGAGGGCATATGTGAAGGAGGGTCATCCATGGTGCAGCCCAGTCTAGCGGTTGCTGCTAAACGCCCATCCCGAAGCCCCGGCTGAGCCGGCCGGAAAAGTTCCCTGGCGGGGAGCGCATCACGGCCACGGCGTAGTCATGCTGCAGATGTCGCCCGCGCCGGGGAGGCCGGCCGCTATGCCTCCACCACCGGTTGAAGGGTCGGGAACCGGCAGCAGCCTGGCGGCAACGCCCAGCTCCGAAGGAAGTTTCACGTTCACCTACGCACCAGCCGGCGGCGAAAGCCCGGCGACGGGGGCTGCTACGGCCCCGGCAGCCATGATCACGGCCCCCTCGCCTACGACAGCGGCAGCTCCCGAAGCGGCGAAGACCGCGTAACGTCGCCGCTCCGGGGCTATGGGTCAGTTCAGGGAGAATCGAGGGCCTGAATCTGCCCTGAACTGCCCGCAGCCTGCATGAGCAGCGCGGGCCGATCACGGCTCCCCGTCAAGTTGCTCCATCTCCAGGCAGGCGACCTCGCAGGACACGGCACCTATGAGCGCTGCCGCCCTTCAAGGCCAGATCGTTAAGGAAGCAACGTTCGGAGTCCCCAAGCGGAACGAAATTAGCTCCTACGCCTCCGACGCGTCCCCTTGAAGCCATCGCCATTCGTCGATTGATGGGCTACTGACGTGTCGGCAGCGCTTCCTCTACCCACGCAGCTATGGCTCGGGTCGGCTCGGGTTCTTGGCTCGCGTGTCTGAAGATCAAGTCGTACCTGCCCCCAGGAAGTTCTATCGGGAACTCCGATAATTCGCGAAGCTCAGACTTACTATCGTTGTCTCCACCTTGGTAGGTCACGTGCAGCCTCATAGCCGCAACGGTAGAACAACCGCTGACTCTAAGAAAGACCCTTCGCGCTCGAACCTGGTAGACGTTTGCGGAAGTCGGCTACGTAAGGCTCGAAGGTCAAACCACTGACCGTGGCGCCGTTGCCGTCCCACTTGCCCGTGCTTTCCACACCTTCAACTTAGCCAATTGCAGCCCGCTCATGGCGGGCTTTTTGCACCCAAAAACACCAGAAGGAGCCGTTTTGGCTATTGCAACCACCCCGCTGACGTCATCTCCATCTCCGCGAAGGCGCAGAAGGCCGAAGACGAGCACCAGAGCGCACGTCGCCGGCTGGGCATCGCTGAGGCTGAGAACACCACAGAAGGAGAGCTAGGCCGAGGCAGGGGCACCTGGTCGGTGAGTTGGCTGTCAGACTCGGTCCGCAGGCCAGCTCTGCCGCTGTGCTGACGGTATGCGCACGGGCAGCGCATCGATCTTGGTTAGGGCGCGGTGCGTGGCCACGAGCAGCATGAAGAACCCCAGCAGGCCGAGCAGCGCCCCGAAAATCGACAGACTAACAAACACAGCAATCAAGCCTCTGTCGTTCCTCGAAGCAGACAAGGCCATGAAGATCCCGGCATAGCTCAGAAGCGGGCCCCCAAGGAACAAAGAAATCCCGACCACGAAGATCCCGGCTGAACGTTTGAACTCCACTTTTCCCCCAAATAGCGCGATTGACTCCGCAAGAGTACAGCCCATGCTCGGCTTCAAGACGAACCAACTCGACGGTCTCGACTGTCGCAGCGAGGGCGTCACGTGGACGGGCGATTCGGCGGGCTGAAGGGAGAGGAGGCAGCGATCCTCCCCAGAAAGTGTGAACCGTCCATGAACACGGGAACCCAAAAGCATCAAAGATAGAGAAGACAAAGGAGCGCCAGGTTTATGACCCCGAAGCGTCCAGGGCCCCACATCCAGACATCCACGTATGCGCAGTTCCGCGGCTATCGGGCAGTTCAGGGCGAACGGAGGGCCTGAATTCGCCCTGAACTGCCCGCAGCCGGCATCAGCACCGGGCCGATCAAGGCTCCCCGTCGAGTTGCTCCATCTCCAGGCACGCGTCCTCGTAGGACACTTCACCGTTACGGAAGGCCTGTTCCAGTTCCTTGGCTCTGCGTCGTGAATACGCCGTGCTCAGTGTTCCCGTGAGGCCGGCTTCGAGACAGTCGAGTCGGGAGTGCTTGGGCTGCTGGCTTTGAGCGACCAAGTGCCGGCAGATCGCCGTGCGGAACCAAGCGCCCGGGTGTATCAGGCGATATGCGTAGGCTTTGGGATCGACTAAGTGCATGGTTCCATGGTTCAACTCGCCGCTGAGAAGACCATGTGTATCCACTGAGTGATCGGGGCTAGCGGCCCTTTTCCCCGAACCGGTCACTGCCAAGCAAGAAGGCCCTGCTTCCCCTTCTCTCCAAGGGAAGCAGGGCCCGTCCTCTGGCCTACCCGCGGACGATCACCACATCCAGGGTCCGGGGGCCGTGGACGCCTTCGACGCGTTCGAGCTCGATGTCGCTGGTGGCGCTGGGGCCGCTGATCCAGGTCTGGGCGCGGGTGGCGTCGAGCCGGCGGAGCGCCTCGGGCAAGATGGCCGTGATGTCCCCCGCCCGGACGATGCAGATGTGCCGGTCCGGGACGAGGCTGATGACCCGGCGGCCCTGGTCCGGGCCGGCGTCGAGGACGATGGTGCCGGTTTCGGCGACTGCGACGGCGCTGCCGGTGACGACGGCGTCCACCCCGTCCAGTTCCTCGACACTGAGCCGGTGCCCGGGGGCGTCGGTGACGCGGCGGCTGGAACCGGCGTCGTGGGCGTCTGCCCCCGCGAACAGCGCCTTGTCGAGGCCGTGCGGGACGGCGTAGCGGCCGGTGCTCTCGAGCAGCGTGGCGAGCCGCTGCGGAACGGCGGCCGATTCCTCGACGAAGACGTTCGCCTTGTAGTCCAGGAGCCGGTCCGTCAACAGCTCGATGAGCTCCTCCTCGCCCAGGGTGGAGGTGCGCCGGTAGTCGCGGGGAACCTCCGGTACCGCCGGAGCATCCCGGAGTGCAGAGCGGATCCGGTCGAGTATTTCTGCGCGTGCGTTCACGGGTTCTCCTCTGTGCCTGCGGGTCCTGTGCCGGCGTCGCCAAAACCGGCGTCGCCGGTCTCGTTTGCGGCCGCCGGGGCAGCCGGCGCCTGGTGTTCCTTGTCCCACCATTGCCGGAAGGACTGCGACGGCGGTGCCGGGATGTCCCGGCTCTGGGTCCAGCCGGCGGCGATGCCGGGCAGTTTGGTGATTTTCCGGTCCGGTCCGGCGGCGAGCCGGCCCAGGGGCAGCGCCTTCTCGACCAGTCCGAGGTTCTTGCCGGAGGACAGCGCCCAGGAGGCCGCCTTCATGCCGAGGTCCATCTGGCTCGGCAACTTGTTCTTGCCCCGTTTGCTGTCCACGTCCTCGCCGCGCAGGTGCACCAGGATGTCCGGGATGTTGATCTTCACCGGGCAGGCGTCGTAGCAGGCGCCGCACAGGGATGACGCGTACGGCAGGGAGTTGTTCTCCTCCGCCGTGATTCCGGTCAGCAGCGGGGACAGGATGGCGCCGATCGGTCCCGGGTAGGTGGATCCGTAGGCGTGCCCGCCGGTGCGCTCATAGACGGGGCAGACGTTCATGCAGGCGCTGCAGCGGATGCAGTGCAGTGCGGAGCGGCCCATTTCGTCGGCCAGGGCGGCGCTGCGCCCGTTGTCCAGCAGGACCAGGTGGACGTTCTGCGGCCCGTCGTCGGGTGTGACGCCGGTCCAGAGCGAGGTGTATGGGTTCATCCGCTCCCCGGTGGAGGAGCGCGGGAGCAGCTGCATGAAGACCTCGAGGTCTTCCCACGCCGGCAGCAGCTTCTCCACCCCCATCACCGTGATGAGGGTTTCCGGCAGCGTCAGGCACATGCGCCCGTTGCCTTCGGATTCGACGACGGCGAGCGTGCCTGAGTCCGCGAGGGCGAAGTTCGCGCCGGACACGGCCACCTTGGCGCTGAGGAACTTGCGGCGCAGGTGGGCCCGGGCGGCCGCCGCGAGGCGGGCCGGCTCGTCGGTCAGCGCCGGATCCACGCCCTCCATTTCGCGCAGGAAGATGTCCCGGACCTGGCTGCGGTTTTTGTGAATCGCCGGGACCAGGATGTGGCTGGGCTTGTCGTGGTCCAGCTGGACGATGAGTTCGGCGAGGTCGGTTTCGAACGCCGCGATCCCCTGCTCTTCGAGGTACTCGTTGAGGCCGATTTCCTGGGTGGCCATGGACTTGACCTTGACCACCTCGTCGGCGCCCTGGTCCCGGATGAGGGCGGCGACAATCCGGTTGGCTTCGCCGGCGTCGCGCGCCCAGTGGATGGTTCCGCCGCGGGCGGTGAAGTTGGCCTCGAACTGCTCCAGCAGCTCCGGCAGCCGGGCCATGACCGATTCCTTGATCGCCCGGCCGGCCTTGCGCAGCTCCTCCCAGTCGGGGAGCTCGGACACCACGGCCAGCCGCTTGTCCCGGATGGTCCGGGTGGCGTGGCCGAGGTTTGCCCGCAGCTGGGTGTTGCCCAGCTCGCGGTGCGCAGCTTTCGGGAAGGGCTCGTGCTCGTGCAGGTTGCCGATGCCGAAGACGGGCAGGGACGGCATCCCCAGGAATGTGCCGCTCATCGTGCGGTCCTTCCGGTGGTGAGGCGGACGTCGCCGGTGACGGCGGCGGGATGCTCGAGCGTGCTGGCCAGGATCTCGGCGAAGTGCATCGTGGTGACGCCGCTGCCCTGCCGGGACAAACCGCCGCCGATATGCAGGAGGCAGGACGCGTCGCCGCCTGCGCACAGCTCCGCGTCGGTTCCGCAGATGTTGGCGGTCTTGTCCGCGAGCATCGCCGAGGACACATCCGCGTTCTTCATCGAGAACGTGCCGCCGAATCCGCAGCACTGCTCGGCCTCAGGCAGCTCGGCCACCTCAATGCCTGCCACCGAGCGCAGGAGGTCCAGCTGCCGGTCGCCGAGCCGGAGCAGCCGCATCCCGTGGCAGCTCGGGTGGTAGGTGATCCGGTGCGGGAAGTAGGAGCCCAGCTGCGCCGCGGCGTCCGTGACGCCCAGGACATCGACCAGGAGCTGGGAGAGCTCATAGGTTTTGTGCCCGACGGCGGCCGCCCGGGCTTCCAGCCCGGCGTCCCCGCAGCGGCGGGCGACCATGGGGTGCTGGTGCTTCACGGAGGCGACGCAGGAACCGGACGGCGCGACGGCGACGTCGTACTCATCTTCTTCGAACGCCTTCACATGGTTGGCGACGACGGGCAGCGCCTCCGTAAAGTAGCCGCTGTTGACGTGCATCTGCCCGCAGCACGCCTGCCCGGCGGGGAAGATGACCTCGTGGCCGAGGCGTTCGAGGATGGACACCGTGGCGCGCGCCGTGGCCGGGTACATGGCGTCGACGATGCATGTGGCAAACAGGGCGATCCTCACAGGGCACCTCCACTGGAAACGGACCGGGCGGCGCTCTGGTGTGCGGCCACAGGGGAGGGCACATAGTCCACCGGCTGCTGGGAGGCGCGGACCACGGCGCGCAGCTCGGCCAGGCCGCCGCGGAGCACGCCGGCGGCGCGGGCCTGGACCAGGACGTTGCCCAGCGCGGTGGCTTCCACGGGTCCGGCCACGACGGTTTTTCCGGTGGCGTCGGCGGTGAGCTGGCACAGGAGCCGGTTCTGGGACCCGCCGCCAACAATGTGCACGACGCCGGCGTGCACGTCCGCGAGCCGTTCGGCGTCGGCGATGGTCCGGGCATAGCCGGCGGCGAGGCTGTCCAGGACGCACCGCACGATGTGCGCGGGATGCTCCGGCAGGACCGTGCCGGTGTTGCGGGCAGCGGCCCGGATGCGTTCGGGCATGTTGTCCGGGGCGATGAAGGAGGGGTCGTCGGCGTTGATGACCGGGCCGCCGGGAGGAAGAGTTGCGGCCGCGGCGAGGAGTTCCTCGAGCCCGGGCCGGTAGCCCTCGGCAGCCCAGGTGCGCTGGCATTCGCTCAGCAGCCAGAGGCCGCCGACGTTGCGCAAGTAGCGGATGGTGCCGTCCACGCCGCGTTCGTTGGTGAAGTTCGCGGCCCGGCTGGCTTCGGTCAGAACCGGATGGGAGAGTTCGACGCCGACCAGGGACCAGGTGCCCGAGGAGACGTAGGCGAATTTCTCCTTTTCACCTCCGGCGTCCGCGGGCACGGCGGCGACGGCGGATGCGGTGTCGTGCGAGCCCACGGCCACCACCTTCGTGGCGGCGGGCAGGCCGGTCCGTTCCGCGATCCCCGGCAGCAGGGGGCCGAGGATCTCGCCGGGCTGGATCAGCGGCGGGAACAGGTTCCCGGGCAGGCCCAGCGCGGCCAGGAACTCCGTGGCCCACTCCCCCGCGACGGCGTCGAAGAGTCCGGTGGTGGAGGCGTTGGTGGCCTCGGTGCGGCGCCGGCCGGTCAGCAGGAATCCGATGAGGTCCGGGATGAGCAGTGCCTGCAGCCCGTCCAGGCCGGGCTCGCTGGCGAGCTGGTAGATCGTGTTGAACGGCAGGAACTGCAGCCCCGTAGTGGCGTACAGACGGGCCGGGTCCAGTTCCCGGTGGACCCGGGCGACGGCGCCCCGGGACCGGTCATCGCGGTAGCTGAACGGCGCCGCGACGAGTTCGCCGGCGCCGTTGACCAGCCCGTAATCGACGGCCCAGGTGTCAATCCCGATGCTGGCGATGCCCTCGCCGCGGGCCGCGGCCGCCGTGGCGGCGGCCGTGAGCCCGGTGAGGACCTCGGCGAACAGCGCGTCGAAGTCCCAGCGGAGGCCGCCGTCGAACTCTCTGACGCCGTTGGGGAAGCGGTGCACCGTCTCCAGTTCTGCCCTCGTCCCACCGGGACTGCCCGCGACCCGGCCCAGGATGACGCGGCCGGAGGAGGCGCCAATGTCGACGGCGGCAAAAAGACTGCCGGCGAACAGGCCGCCGTCGACGTCGGTGGTTGACGCCGTGCTTACTGCAGGAGTGCTCATCGCAGGAAGGCCGCGGCCACGCCGGCGTCCACGGGGATGTGCAGCCCGGTGGTGTGGGAGAGCTCGCTGCCGGTGAGCACGGCGGCGGCGTTGGCCACGTTTTCGGGAAGGACTTCGCGCTTGAGCAGGGTGCGCTGGGCGTAGTACTTGCCCAGTTCCTCTTCCTGTACGCCGTAGACGGCGGCGCGCTTGGCGCCCCAGCCGCCGGCGAAGATCCCGGAGCCGCGGACCACGCCGTCGGGGTTGATGCCGTTGACCCGGATTCCGTACTCGCCCAGTTCCGCGGCGAGGAGCCGGACCTGGTGGGCCTGGTCCGCCTTGGTGGCGGAGTAGGCGATGTTGTTCGGGCCGGCGAACACGGAGTTCTTCGAGGAGATGTAGATGATGTCGCCGCCCATCTCCTGGCCGATCATCACCTGCGCCGCCGCCTTGGCCACCAGGAATGAGCCCTTGGCCATGACGTTGTGCTGCAGGTCCCAGTCCTTTTCCGTGGTTTCCAGGAGCGGCTTGGAGATGGAGAGCCCGGCGTTGTTGACCACCAGGTCCAGGCCGCCGAAGGCCAGGACTGCTTCCTGGATGGCGGCGGCGATCTGGGCTTCGTCGGTGACGTCGGCCTGGACACCGATGGCGACGTCGGGGCCGCCGAGTTCAGCGGCCACCTTTTCAGCGTTCTCGAGGTTCAGGTCCGCGATGACCACGCACGCGCCGTCGGCGGCGAAGCGGGTGGCGATCGCCTTGCCGATGCCCGACGCCGCCCCGGTCACCAGGGCGATCCGGCCAACGTGGGATTTCGGCTTGGGCATCCGGGCCAGCTTGGCCTCTTCCAGGGCCCAGTATTCGATCCGGAACTTTTCGGATTCCTCGATCGGGGCGTAGGTGGAGACGGCCTCGGCGCCGCGCATGACGTTGATGGCGTTGAGGTAGAACTCCCCCGCCACCCGTGCGGTCTGCTTGTTCGCCCCGAAGGAGAACATGCCCACCCCGGGCACCAGGACGATGGCCGGGTCCGCGCCGCGCAGGGCGGGGCTGTCCGGGGTCGCGTGGCGGCTGTAATACCCCTCGTAGTCCTCGCGGTAGGCGGCGTGGAGTTCCTTGAGCCGGGCCACGGAATCCTCCACCGGGGCGTCGGCGGGCAGGTCCAGGACCAGCGGCTTGACCTTGGTGCGCAGGAAGTGGTCCGGGCAGGACGTGCCCAGGGCCCCAAGCCGCGGGTGCTCTGCAGCTTCGAGGAACTCCAGGACCGCGGGGGCGTCGCTGAAGTGACCCAGCTGCGGCTTGTCCGTCGAGGCGAGTCCGCGGATCACGGGCGCCAGGGCGGCGGCCTTCGCGCGGCGTTGGGTTTCCGGGAGGGCGGCGTAGCCGGGCAGCTTGGGCCCGAACGGTTCGGCCTTGCCGTGGTCCTTGATGTACTGCTCGGCCTGCTCGATGATCCACAGCGAGTTGGCTTTGGCGTCCTCGCTGGTGACGCCCCAGGCGGTGATGCCGTGACCGCCGAGGATGGTGCCGACCGCGTGCGGGTTCGCGTCCTTGATCGCGGCGATGTCCAGGCCCAGCTGGAACCCGGGGCGACGCCACGGCACCCACGCCACCTTCTCGCCGAAGATCTCCTTGGTGAGTGCCTCGCCGTCGGCGGCCGTGGCGATGGCGATGCCGGAGTCCGGGTGCAGGTGGTCCACGTGCGCGGCGTCGACCAGCCCGTGCATGGCGGTGTCGATCGACGGCGCGGCGCCGCCCTTGCCGTGCAGGCAGTAATCGAACGCGGCCACCATGTCGTCTTCACGCTCGACGCCGGGGTACACGTTTTTCAGTGCCTGCAGCCGGTCCAGCCGCAGCACGGCAAGGCCCTCGGCCTTCAGCGTGCCCAGGTCCCCGCCGGATCCCTTGACCCACAGAAGTTCGACGTCCTCGCCCGTGACGGGGTCCTTTTCGGTGCCCTTGGCGGAGGTGTTGCCGCCGGCGAAGTTGGTGTTCCGCTTGTCCGCGCCGAGGCGGTTGGAACGGGCAATCAGTTGTTCAACAGTCTTGTTGGCTGTGTTCTGCATGTCTGTGTTCTGCATATTCATGCCTAAGCGCCCCATCCGGCTTGCTGGCCGCCGACGCGGTCCTCGTTGATCTTCTTCTGGTAGCCGCTGGCCTTGAAGGCGGCCAGCGGGTCCGCGGGCAGGCCGCGGGATTCACGCCACTGCGCCAGCGCCGGACGGACATCGGTGTAGAAGGCATCGTTGAAGATGCCGTTGGCGGCCAGGACGTCGCCGCCGCGCTGGGCCTCAGCCAGCGCATCGGTGTCGATGAGCAGGGCGCGGGCCGTCATTTCCTGGACGTTCAGCACGGAGCGGATCTGGCCCGGGATCTTTTCCTCCAGGTTGTGGCACTGGTCCAGCATCAGAGCAACCCCGGAGTCCTTGCCGAAGCCGCCGCCGCGGATGACCTCGTGCATGATGCGGAAGAGCTGGAACGGATCGGCCGCCCCGACGATCAGGTCATCGTCCGCGTAGAAGCGGGAGTTGAAGTCAAAGGAGCCCAGCTTGCCCAGGCGCAGCAGCTGCATGACGATGAATTCGATGTTGGTGCCCGGGGCGTGGTGGCCGGTGTCGAGGCAGACGAAGGCCTTCTCGCCCAGGGCCAGGGTCTGGGCGTAGGAGGTGCCCCAGTCCGGAACGTCCGTGTGGTAAAAAGCCGGCTCGAAGAACTTATATTCCAGCACCAGGCGCTGCTCGTCACCCAGGGCGGCGTAGATTTCCTGCAGGGATTCGGCGAGGCGGTCCTGCCGGCCGCGCATGTCGTCCTGGCCCGGGTAGTTGGTGCCGTCCGCGAGCCAGATCTTCAGGTCCTGCGAGCCCGTGGCGTGCATGATCTCCAGGCACTCCAGGTGGTGATCGATGGCCCGACGGCGGACCGCGGGGTTCAGGGAGGTCAGCGAGCCGAACTTGTACTCGTCATCCTGGAAGGTATTGGAATTCACCGTGCCCAGGCCCACACCCAGGCCCGCGGCGTACTCTTTCAGGGCCGCGTAGTCATCCACCTTGTCCCAGGGAATGTGCAGCGCAACCGTGGGCGCCAGGCCGGTGAGTTCGTGGACCTTGGCGGCGTCGGCCAGCTTCTCCTGGATGGTGCGCGGGGTGCCGGGGGTGCCGAACACCTTGAAGCGGGTGCCGGAGTTGCCGTAGGCCCAGGACGGGACTTCGATGGCGAGTTCCGCGAGGCGGCCCAGGGCCGTTTCTGTGGTGTTCATGATTGTTCCTTCTGCGGTTGGTGGTTGTCCCCGGAGGCGTTGGCCGCGGACAACTGGTCCTCGAGATTGAAAATTTCGGTGAGCTGGAGGAAGCCCTGGTCCGGTGCTCCGGCGAGATCGTCGAAGAAGCCGGCCATGTCGGCCTGCCAGCGGGCGTTGACGTCCGTGGCCGCCATCCGGGCCTGGGCTCCGGTCAGGCTGTCCGTTTCGAAGTAGCCGATCAGGAGCCCGTCGGGCCGGAGGAAGAGTGAGTAGTTGTTCCAGCCGGAGGCCTTGAGGGCCCGGAGCATCTCCGGCCACACGGCGGCGTGCCGGCGGGTGTATTCATCGATCAGCCCGGGCCTGACCTGGAGCTGGAAGCAGACGCGTTGCGTGCTCATGAGAGCACCACGTGGCGGTGTTCGATGCCCAACAGGGACGCGGCGGCCTTGATATCCGCTGCCCGGTGGCCGACGCACAGGGCCCAGTGGTGTCCGATTCCGGTCTGGCTCCACCGGTCCACCCAGAGCCCGGGGTCACCGCCGAAGTCCACCCGGGAGGTCGTGTTGCCGATCTGCAGGAGCGGGCCGGGGACCACTTCGCCTTCGGAGGTGACGAAGACGTAGCTTCCGTCCGGGTCCTGGCCGAGGCCGAAGGTGGTGACAGGGCCGTGGCGCACATCGAATTCGACCGAGACGCCCCAGCCGCGTTTGCCGTGGTAGATGCCGAGTCCGCGCAGGAGCGGGTCCTGGGCGGACACGGCCAGGTGGGCCGGACCGTCGTGCCCCATTTCGACCACGTTGTCGAGGAAGTTCAGGGACTGGATCTCGGTGAAGGAGCCCCCAGCGCCGATCGCCTGGGCGGCCAGCATGGCAATGGAGGTCCGCAGCTCGAATTCGCCGGCCATCGGAATTCCCCTGGCTGTCAGGATGGACGAGCCCAGGATCATCCCGGCGCCCAGCCGTTCGTGCTGTTCCCCGGCCAGTCCGCGGTGGTAGTAGGCCACGGAGTCGAGGTCAAAGTCCTCCACGAGGCGGTCCAGGCCCACCGACACCTTCGCGCCCCAGGCAAAGTCGTCGTCGTTCACGGAGTCATCAACAACGAAAAGCTCGCGGGCCAGCCCAAGCCGTTCGGAGACCTCCGCGTCCGTCACGGCGTTGACCCGTTCGCGGAGGTCATCGAATTCCAGCACCTCGACATGGGAGCCGAAGGTGGTCGAGACGGTGGTGAGGTCCGTGGCGACGTCGAGCATGCCCGGATAGAGGTGGCCCATCAGCCCGTGCCGGGCATGGCGGAGCCGGGCGCGGACGCCGGCGGCGTGGACCCACTGCGTGATCCGCTCCCAGGCGGACTCCTGCTTGAGGTGCCCGGAGACTGAGCGGAAGTCGATGCCGGCCCGGCGGAAGACGTTGGCGACCTCCGGCACGGGGCACTGGCCGCAGTAGGCCAGCCATTTGCCGGTGTCAAAGTTGGCGTGGTCCATCGCTTCGGTCGGCTGCAGGTCGATCACCAGGACGGGGGTTTTGGCCCGTTGGGCGATGGGAAGGACCATGGAGGACGTCAGGTACGTGGTGAGGAAGATAACGATGAGGTCGCAGTCGGCGACCCGCAGCTTTTCTCCGGCTGCCGAGGCTTCCTGCGCGTCGGAGATGAATCCGGTGTCGACGACTTCGGCGTCGAGCCCCTGGAAGCGGTCGGTGACGTAGCGGACGGAGTCCCGCAGCTGCGGCAGCAGTTCCGGGAACTGGGGCCAGTAGGCGCCCAGCCCGCCGGAGACCAGCCCGATGCGGGTGGGGCGGCGCCGGTGCGGGTGCAGCAGCCGGTCGGCCGGTTGTTTCTGGTTCATTTGAAGGGCCTTCCGGCGTGGAAAAGAGAACCTGGGGCTCTGGTGCCTGGTTTCCGGGCACGGCTGTGGGGAAAGCGCCGTGTGCCCG
Source organism: Arthrobacter sp. 05T420 (assembly GCF_056396305.1). Taxonomy (NCBI): domain Bacteria; kingdom Bacillati; phylum Actinomycetota; class Actinomycetes; order Micrococcales; family Micrococcaceae; genus Arthrobacter; species Arthrobacter sp. 05T420. The sequence continues at coordinate 60,066 of NZ_JBFTLG010000009.1, forward strand.
GTGCCGTGGCACCGGTGAAGTGGAAATGGTCAGAGGAGGGGACAAGGTGCCGGGCGGGCTGTCGGCGGCCCGCCCGGCCGCTCAGGATGGAAAGGTGCGGATCAGAAGTTGTACTTGTCGATGTTCTCGGCGTTGAAGACGGTCGGCGGCCCGACAATCACGAGGCCGCCCTTTTCGACTTTGCGTTCGCCAAGTTCCCCGGCGGTGAAGGTGTCACCTTCGGCGCCGGTGATCTTGCCGTCCGTGAGGGCCTTACCGGCGAAAGCAGCAACATAGCCAAGCTGTGCCGGGTCCCAGAGGGCGAACTCCTTGACGGTTCCGTCCTTTACGAAGGGCCGCATTTCATTCGGCAGCCCCAGCCCGGTGAGGGCAACCTTGCCCTTGTAGGCGGACGTGGAGAGGTACCGGGCGGTGGCGGCGATGCCTACCGTGGTCGGAGAGATGATGCCCTTGAGGTTCGGGTGGGCCTGCATGAGGCCCTGGGCCTCCTGGAAGGATTTGGTGTCGTTGTCGTCGCCGTAGACCTTGGCAACCAGCTTGATGTCCTTGTACGCGGGGTTGGAAGCCAGCTCCACCTCCATGTACTTGATCCACTCGTTCTGGTTCGTGGCGTTGGCCGTGGCGGACAGGATGGCGATCTCGCCGCTGCCGCCGATCTGCTCGGAGATCAGCTTGGTCTGGATCAGGGCAACGTCCTTGGCTACGACCTGGCTGATGAAGACGTCGCGGCAGTCGGGGTTGGTGTCGGAGTCGAACGCGACGATCTTGGCGCCGGCGGCACGGGCTTCGCCGAGCGCCGTGCAGACGGCGTCGGGGTCGTTGGCGGCAATCGTGATGACGTTCGTGCCGGCCTGCGTCTCGGCGTTGATGAAGGAAACCTGGCTGGAGGCGGAGGCTTCCAGTGGTCCGACGACCTGGGAGGAGGCGAAACCTGCCTCGGTGGCGCCCTTCTTGCCGCCGCCCAGGACGACGTCCGTGTACGGGTTGTTCAGCTGCTTGGGGATAAAGGTGATCTTCTGGTCCCCTCCCGCTGCTGAGGGGCTGTTGGTATCACTGGAGGATGCAGAGCCGCTGTTGCAGGCTGTCAGCGCCAGTGCGGCCACGGCGGTGATGGCCACCATGCTTCCCAGTCGGCCGGTCCGGCCCATGTTCTTGCGGTTCAACATCATCGTTTCTTCCCTTTTCCTTCGTGCGGTAGGTGCGGCCGGCCCCAGGCGGGCACGGTTTCTGTGGTGCTTGTGTGCAGATTTCAGGTGGACTTGCGGGTGAAACTTCGGCGTACGCGCCGGGTGTGGCGCCATTGCCTGATGGCGGAGCCGACGCTCGGTGCCACCACCGAGACGATCAGCAGCAGGCCGGTCACCGTGATGAGGACGACGTCGGACACCCGGGCCAGGCGGAGGGCGTAGTTGAGCGTCCCGATCAGCAGGACGCCGGCGATGACGCCGGGAATGGAGCCCTTGCCGCCGAAGATCGACACGCCGCCGAGCAGGACAGCGGCGATGACGGCCAGTTCCAGACCCGAGGCGTTGTCGCTGCGGGCGCTCGTGTAGCGCAAGGTCCAGTAGATGCCGGCGAGCGCAGAGACGGCGCCGGATCCGACGTACAGCCAGAACTTGCTGCGGGCCACGTTGATGCCGACGAAGCTGGCGGCTTCCTTGCTGTAGCCCATCGCATAGAGCCCCCGTCCGAACGGCGTGAAGTGCAGCAGCACACCGAAGAAAACCATCACCAGCACGACGCCGATCATGACCGTGGGGACGCCGGTGCCGCCGATCTTGGAGGTGAAGAAGGCGGTCAGCGCCTTCGGGAAGTTGGCCACCGCGTTGTCGCCGATGATGACCAGGGCCAGGCCGCGGAACAACGCCAGGGTGCCGATGGTGACCGCCAGGGAGGGCAGTCCGAGGACCGCGATCAGGAAGCCGTTGAACATGCCGGCGGCAACCCCTGCCAGCAGGCTGATCGCCAGGACCAGCCAGATGTCCATCCCGCCGGCCCAGAGGACGCCCATCAAGGCGCTGGTCAGGCCGGCCGTGCTGGCCACGGACAGGTCGATCTCGCCCGTGATGATGATCAGCGTCATCGGCATGGCGATCAGCAGGACCGGGATCACGTCCAGGAGCAGGAAGCCGGTGGTGACCGGGGAGGCGAAGCGCGGGATCGCGATGGCGGCGTAGATCAGGAAAGCAACCAGGGCGTAGATGGTGATGGCGTCACGGCCGGTCAGGATCCGTGCGGCGCCGGTCCGGCCCGTCGGTTCGCTGGCCAGCGGCTTGGTGTTGTCAGCCACGGGCGCCGGCGCCGTGCTGGTGGTGGACGTCGTTTCAGACATTGCGAGCCTCGCTAATCCGCAGTTTCTTGGCTGTGCGCAGGCTGGCCACGCGGTCGATGATGATGGCGGTGAGGATCAGCACGCCGACGATCGCCTGCTGCCAGAACTTGTCCACCCGCAGGGCGGTCAGGGAGCTGGTGATGGTGGTCAGGAGCACGGCGCCGAGGGCGGCCCCGGTCACCGATCCGCTGCCGCCGAAGATGGCCACGCCACCGACGACGGCGGCCGCCACGACGGTCAGCTCCATGCCGGTGCCGGTGGTGGCGCCGACCGAGTTGAAGCGGCTGGCGTAGAGTACGCCGGCCAGGCCGGCGAGCGCCCCGTTGGCCAGGAAGGCCAGGAACACGCGCTTGGAGACCTTGATGCCGAAGGCAGTGGCCGCGTCCGGGTCCGAGCCGATGGCGTACAAGTCACGGCCAGGGCGGGTGCCGGACATGTAGACGGCCACGGCGATCACGACGACGATGGCCAGCAGTGTGATGACGGGGAACCCCAGGAAGGTGTTCACCGAGAGGGCGCCGAACTCCTCCGGACGGTCGCCGGCGAAGAACTGTTTGCCGCCGGCCCAGGCGTTGTTCAGGCCGCGGTACACGTAGAGCGTCCCGAGCGTGATGACCAGGGCGGGCACTTTGGCCAAGGTGACCAGGGCGCCGTTGATGGCGCCCAGCACCGCCCCGAAGGCCATGCCGATCGCAAAGACGGCGATGATCGGCACGCCGGGAACGGCCGCGAAGATGGAGCCGGTGCCGAAGGCGACCAGTCCCAGCATGGAACCGACGGAAAGGTCGATGTTCCGGGTGATGATCAGCAGGGTCTGCCCCACGGCCAGAATCATGATGATGGTGGCGTTGAGCAGCAGGTCCTTCACGCCCTGGGCGGTGAGGAACAGCGGGTTGATCAGGTACGTGACGAGTACCAGCAGCGCCAGCGCGATCAGCACGGGGAGCTCGCGCATCCGCAGCACCGCAGCGGCGGCGCCCCGGGCGCCGGCGGCGGGCGCCGCCGTCGTTGCGTTCTTGTGGTCCAGAGCTGAGCTCACAGGGTTCCTCCTGCGGAAGACGTGGCGGCGTGCATGACCGATTCGGGATTCGCATCGGCACGGTCGAGTTCGGCGGTGATCCGGCCTTCGCGCATCACCAGGACGCGGTCTGCCATGCCGAGGACCTCGGGCAGTTCGGAGGAGATCATCAGAATCGCGATTCCCCGCCCGGCGAGGTCCGAAATGAGCCGGTGGACCTCGCTCTTGGTGCCGACATCGATGCCGCGGGTTGGCTCGTCGATAATCAGCAGGCGCGGGTCCGTGGCCAGCCACTTGGCGAGCACCACCTTTTGCTGGTTGCCACCGGAGAGCGTGGAGACGGCGTGTTCCTGCGAGCCAGTCTTGACCTGGAGCCGTTTGCTCCATTCCTGGGCGGCGCGCCGCTCGGCGGCACCGTTGATCAGGCCCGCCGTCGTGAACTTGTTGCGCAGCGTGAGCGTGACGTTGCGGGCCACGGACAGGTCCATCACCAGACCCTGCTTGCGGCGATCCTCCGGGACGAAGCCCATACCGGCGGTGATGGCCACCTGGGGATCCCTGGGCTTGAGCGTGCGGCCGTCGAAGGTGACGGCACCGGCGTCGTAGGGATCGATGCCGAACACGGCACGGGCCACCTCGGTGCGGCCGGCGCCCACGAGGCCGGCCAGGGCAACGATTTCCCCGGCATGGACCTCAAAGCTGATATCGCGGAACACCCCGGCGCGGCTGAGACCGTCCACTTTCAGGACCACGCCGCCGATTTCGGCAGGCGTCTTGGGGAACAGGGCGCCAATGTCGCGACCCACCATCTCGCGAACGATCTGCTCGACGGTGACGTCGGCGGTCCGGTGGGTGGAGATGTAGCGGCCATCCCGCATGACGGTGATGCGGTCGCACAGGTCAAAGACCTCATCGAAACGGTGCGAAATGAAAAGGATCCCGGTCCCCCGGTCCCGGAGACTCCGGGCGACGGCGAACAGCCGTTCCACCTCGACGCCGCTAAGGGCGGCGGTGGGCTCGTCCATCACCAGGACTTTGGCGTCCAGCGAAATGGCCTTGGCGATTTCAATGATCTGCTGGTCCGCGATGGACAGACCCTCGGCGATGCGGGTCGGCTCAATCGGAACGCCAAGCCGCTCGAACAGCTTGTGCGCTTCCCTGACCATCGTCGCCTTGCTGATGAGCCCGAAGCGGCCCTTGGGCTGGCGGCCAATGAAGATGTTCTCTGCAACGCTCAGATCCGGAAAGAGCGTGGGTTCCTGATAGATGACCGATATGCCAGCATCCTTGCTCTCGGCAACGTTGCGGAACTGGACGCTCTGGCCCGCCACCCGGAAGTTGCCGGAATCGGGGTGGTGCAGGCCTGCAAGGATTTTCACCAGCGTAGACTTGCCGGCGCCGTTCTCCCCGACCAGTGCGTGGATTTCGCCAGCCTCGATGTTGATGGTTCCATCGGCCAGGGCGACCACCGGGCCAAAGGTCTTGGCCGCGTGAGAGAGGGAGAGAACCGGAACCGGCTCCCCGTCAGAGGGGCCAGACCGGGAACTGTTTGTCTGCTGCATAAAATTAACCGCACCTTTGGGGCTTAGTGAACGCGTAATGAATCGTTTCATAACCAGCTGTGATTTGAATCATAGGGTCTTCAAATGAAGACGTCAACCGCCATCAACCATTCGTGACGCGACTTTTGATTCGTTTCAATGAAAGGGTTCAAAGTGGACCCTGACGGGTATCCTGAAGAGAGTAGTTTGCCAACGGGGCGCCTGACCGTAGGCTGCGCCGTCCACGTTTCAGGAGCACAGGAAATGGTTTCAGCGAGCGTCAAGGACGTCGCGGCCCTGGCCGGCGTCTCGGTCGGGACGGTCTCCAATGTGCTGAACCGGCCGGAGAAGGTCTCTGCCGAAGTCACTGTCAGGGTCCACTCCGCCATCGACAAGCTCGGCTTCGTCCGGAACGACGCCGCGCGGCAGTTGCGCGCGGGGATGAGCCACAGCATCGGCCTGGTGGTCCTGGACGCCGCGAATCCCTTTTTCTCGGATCTGGCCAGGGGCGCGGAGGACCGTGCCACCGCGGAGAACTTGACGGTCCTCGTGGGAAATAGCAACGAGGATGAGGGCCGGGAATCCGCCTACCTGGATCTCTTCGAGCAGCAACGCGTGCGGGGCGTACTGCTGTCCCCGGTAGGAAATGTGATCCCCCGGCTGGAGCAGCTGCGGCGCCGAGGCATTCCAACAGTGCTTGTGGACCGGCAGACTGAGAACCTGAGTTTCTCCTCGGTGGCCGTGGACGACCTGGCGGGCGGGGAGATGGCTGCGGCCCACCTGTTGTCGCTGGGCCGGCGGCGGATCGCATTTGTTGGCGGCCCGGCAAGCATCCGGCAGGTGGCGGACCGATTGGCAGGGGCCCGGAAGGCCACCGACGCCGTTGCGGGTGCCACCCTCGAGGTCATCGCGACGGAATCCCTGACCGTGCTTTCGGGAAGGGCGGCGGGCGAGTCCATCCGGTCCCGGCCCGAAGCCGAACGCCCGGAGGCGATCTTTGCAGCCAACGACCTTTTGGCCGTCGGTGTCCTCCAGGGCCTGATGCTCATGGGCGGCGTTCAGGTGCCCCAGGAGATCGCCCTGATCGGCTACGACGACATCGAGTTCGCCGCGGCCGCCGTCGTGCCGCTGTCCTCCATCCGGCAGCCCAGCGCCCTCATCGGCTCCACCGCGCTGGAACTGTTGCTCCGGGAAGCGGCGTCCGAGGACGGTTTTGAACCCACCCAGGTGGTGTTCCCGCCCGAACTGATAGTGAGGGCATCAACGCAGAGCTAATCAACGCAGGGCTAAAGGAGGCCCCGATGGGCAGCACAGACTATATGTTCCGGACCGTCTGGCGCGTGGCTGGGACGCCGGAAGAGGTTGCGGCCGTCCTGGGCGATGCGGCTTGCATGCCCCGCTGGTGGCCTTCCGTCTATCTCAGCGCCGAGCCGGTGGCCGGCGGCCCGGAGCCGGGGCCCGGGATGCCCCGTCCCGCACGCCTGCACACCAAAGGCTGGCTGCCCTATACGCTCCGCTGGACCCTCACGGTCACGGAGCCGGTCACGCCCCGCGGTTTCGCCCTCACCGCGGCGGGAGATCTCAACGGCACCGGCCGGTGGACCTTCGGGCCGGACGGACCGGAAACCGTCATCACCTACGACTGGCGGGTCAGCGCCGCCAAGCCCCTGCTACGCCGGCTGAGCTGGCTCTTCAAGCCCGGCTTTGCCGCCAACCACCGCTGGGCGATGGCCCGCGGCCAGGAGAGCCTCGCCCTGGAGCTGCGCCGACGCAGGGCCGCTGCGGGGACCACTCCCAACGGAGGACCCGCTATTCCACCGCCGCCCCGGCCCACATTTGCTTGGCTGACCCGGCTCGCAGCCCGGGCCCGCGCAGCCCGCAAGGACTCACACCCGAGCCCTTAGCGTCTGGACGCCTGCACAACAGGACTGGGGTGTCTCATTCACTTGACTATTGAGGTGGCAGGCCATTCCACGGTTAGCTGGATCACATCCTCGTTTGTCCGTAACCGTTCAGGAAATCCTCATGACACTGCAGAATAACCGGCCCTCGAGCCGCACCACCGACTGGGACGACGTCGAGATCGGCGACGCCGTCCACCTCCGCCGGGGCGGCCGACTCGAGCACGCAGGCCGCGTGGACAACCGCACCGCCGACGGCGCCGTCGTATGGGTGGTGTCCAAGGGTGGGCACCGGAAGCTGTTCCATATCGCCGACGGCTTCGGACTGAGCGTGGCAGACCCCGAAGGAGCCAGCCATGCTGACAACTGACCGCCAATCCGCCGTGATGCAGCAGCCGAACGCCGCGTCCGGCATCGCATCCGGGACGAGCACCTGGACCACTGGCCCCGTCTCCTCCTGCCCGGATGACTGCCACTACTGCTCCGGCCCCGAGACCGACTAGCGGCAACGGTCCCCCGGCGCCGCGGCCACAGGGCACCAAGGAGCTTGACCTCGGTCGATGCCCGGAAATCACAATCCGGGCATCAATCGGGCTCCGCCGCCGTGGCATCGTTGACTAAGGCAACCGCGAGCATGATGGTTGAGCCATGAGGTCTCAACGATTGATGCACGCACTGGTTGTGACAACGGCTGCCGCGGCGGCCCTCCTGCTCAGCGGTTGCGGGGGCAGCTCGACGCAGACTCAGTCGGCCACTTCCCCGCCCACAACGTCGGCCAGCGAAACCAGCCAGCCGGCGACTTCTGACGCCGCAACGGAAACCTCTGCGATACCTGCGTCCTCGCACGCGGCCCAGGCGGGCCCGGCACTGTGCAAGGCCGCAAGCCTGAAAGGCACCACCGACTCCTCCGGCGGCGGCGCGGCGGGCAGCGTTTACATGCAGCTGATCCTGACCAACTCCGGCAAAGAACCGTGCCTACTGAAGGGCTATGCGGGCGTATCCCTCACAGCCGGTGCCAACGGTGAGCCGATCGGCGCCGCAGCCACCCGCGACGAGTCGGCCCCGGTAACCGATGTCCTGCTCGCCCCGGGCGCGGCCGGCACCGCCACGCTGCGGTACACGCAGGCCGCCAACTATCCGAACTGCACCAAGACGGCGGCGGCAGGATTCCGGGTCTATCCGCCGAACGACACGGCCTCGCTGTTCCTCGCGCAGCCCATGGACGCCTGCGCCAACACGGACATCAATCTGTTGACGATCGCAGCCTTCCAGGCCAAGTAGCGTCAGGGTACCGCGTCTCTGTTTCCGCCGGCCCAACGATGCTTTGACCCGCCTGGAGCCGCCAATGCCCGTCGGGGCCGGTGTGATCGGGGCCGGCTAATAGTGTCGGCGGGGTAGGGCATGATGGAGGAATGAAGGGGCAGGAGCTCTCCGGAGGCACGCTCGAGGCAGACGCCATGGACCGGTTCAGCCGGCCGACCAGGGACTGGTTCCTGGGTGCTTTTTCCGCGCCCACTCCGGCCCAGAATGGCGCCTGGAATGCGATCTCTTCCGGTGCGCACGCCCTCGTCGTCGCCCCCACCGGTTCGGGTAAGACGCTCGCCGCGTTCCTCTGGGCGCTGGACCGGCTGCTAGTTTCCGCCCCCGCCGAGCCCGAGGCGCTGCCCGGTCTGGACGCGGCGGCCAAGGGCGGCAGCGGGACGGCCGCGCGGACAAATTCAGCCCGGCGGAAGGCAGCCCAGCGGAAGACCCGCGTGCTGTATATTTCCCCGCTCAAGGCGCTTGGCGTCGACGTCGAACGCAACCTCCGCGCGCCGCTGATCGGCATCACGCAGACCGCGAAACGCCTGGACCTACCTGCCCCGCTCATCACCGTGGGCGTCCGGTCCGGGGACACGACGGCGTCCGACCGCCGCTCGCTGCTCAGCCACCCGCCCGACATCCTCATCACCACCCCGGAATCCCTTTTCCTGATGCTGACGTCCAAGGCGCGCGAGACCCTCACCGAGGTCGACACGATCATTGTCGACGAGGTCCACGCCGTCGCCGGCACCAAGCGCGGCGCGCATCTGGCGGTATCGCTGGAACGGCTTGACGCGCTGCTGCCCAAGCCCGCCCAGCGCATCGGGCTGTCGGCCACCGTGGAACCCAAGGAGCTGGTGGCGCAGTTCCTCGCCGGTTCCGCGCCGGTGGAAATTGTGGCCCCTCCGTCGCGGAAGAACTGGGACCTGACCGTCTCTGTCCCTGTGGAGGACATGTCCGATCTCCAGGGCGCCGCCGGGGCCTTCGACTCCGGTCCGGCCTCCGGGCTCCAGCCGCAGGCGTCCATCTGGCCCCATGTGGAGGAGAAAATCGTGGACCTGGTGCTGGCCAACCAGTCCACCATCGTGTTCGCGAACTCCCGCCGCCTCGCCGAACGGCTGACCGCCCGGCTCAACGAGATCTACGCCGAACGCCAGCTCATGGCGGCCGGCGGCGACTGGACAGACTTTGGTGCCGGCGCGCCGGACTTCGACGCCGTACCGGCCGCGACACCGAATGCGGCGGCTAATACGGTGCCAAGAACGGCGGCCAAAGCCGTATCGAGTACAGCACCGTCCGGCGGTACGGCCGCACAGCCCACATCCACCGCCACACCGGCGCACATGATGGCCCAGGCCGGCAGCACCGCCGGCGCCGATCCCGTGCTGGCCCGCGCGCACCACGGGTCCGTGTCCAAGGACCAGCGCGCCCTGATCGAAGACGACCTGAAATCCGGGCGGCTGCGCTGTGTGGTGGCCACGTCCTCCCTCGAGCTTGGCATCGACATGGGTGCGGTGGACCTGGTGGTACAGGTCGAATCGCCGCCCTCGGTGGCCAGCGGCCTGCAGCGGGTGGGCCGCGCCGGCCACCAGGTCGGCGAGATCTCCCAGGGCGTCCTGTTCCCGAAGCACCGCGCCGACCTCGTCCACACGGCCATCACCGTGGAGCGGATGCTTGAGGGCAAGATCGAGCGGCTCAGCGTGCCGGCCAACCCGCTGGACATTTTGGCCCAGCAAACGGTCGCCGCCACCGCGCTGGGTGCCATCGACGTGGAGGAGTGGTTCACCACGGTGCGGCGGTCCGCGCCGTTCGCCTCGCTCCCCCGCTCCGCGTTCGAGGCCACCCTGGACCTTCTGGCCGGACGGTACCCCTCGGACGAATTCGCGGAACTTCGTCCTAGGGTCATCTGGGACCGGAACGCCGGGACCATCGAGGGCCGTCCCGGCGCGCAGCGGCTCGCCGTCACCTCCGGAGGGACCATCCCGGACCGCGGGCTGTTCGGCGTCTACATCATCGGCACCGAGGTCGAGGGCACCGGCGCTTCAGGCGGTGCCAGTTCGGACGGCAGGGCCGCCAGCCCGGCCGCCGCGGCGGCCAAGGGCGGCCGCAGGGTGGGCGAACTCGACGAGGAAATGGTCTACGAATCCCGGGTGGGCGACATCTTCGCCCTCGGCGCCACGAGCTGGAAGATCGAGGACATCACGCATGACCGTGTCCTGGTCTCGCCCGCGTTCGGCCAGCCTGGCAAGCTCCCCTTCTGGAAAGGCGACTCCCTCGGCCGGCCCGTGGACCTGGGCCGCGCCCTCGGCGCGTTCATGCGCGAACTGGCGGCTTCCGACGTCGGGCCGGCAACCCAGCGCTGCAAGGCCAGCGGACTGGACGACTACGCCGCGAACAACCTGATCCAATACCTCGCCGAACAACGGCTTGCCACCGAGGTGGTCCCCAGCGACACGACCCTCGTGGTGGAGCGCTTCCATGACGAGCTCGGCGACTGGCGCGTGGTGCTGCACAGCCCCTTCGGCATGCCCGTGCACGCGCCGTGGGCCCTGGCCGTGGGCCAGCGCCTGCAGCAGCGCTACGGGATGGACGGCTCGGCCATGGCCGCCGACGACGGCATCGTGCTGCGCGTGCCCATGATGGAGGACGAGCCGCCGGGCGCCGAGCTGTTCCTGTTCGACCCCGAGGAAATCGAGCAGATTGTGACAGCGGAGGTCGGTGGCAGCGCCCTGTTCGCCTCCCGGTTCCGCGAGTGCGCCGCCCGCGCTCTGCTCCTGCCCCGGCAAAATCCCGGCAAGCGGCAGCCTTTGTGGCAGCAGCGGCAGCGTTCGGCGCAGCTGCTGGATGTTGCCAGGAAGTACCCGACGTTCCCGATTGTCCTCGAGACGGTCCGGGAGTGCCTGCAGGATGTCTATGACCTTCCGGCGCTGAAGGACATCGCCGCCGCGGTGGAACGCCGCGAGCTCAGGATCGTCCAGACCACCACCCAGCAGCCCTCCCCGTTCGCGAAGTCTTTGCTCTTCGGCTACGTGGCCCAGTTCCTCTACGAGGGCGACTCCCCGCTCGCGGAGCGCCGCGCCGCCGCTCTGGCCCTCGACTCCACCCTGCTCAATGAGCTCATGGGCCGCGTGGAGCTGCGCGAACTGCTCGATGTGAAGGTCATCGAGGCCACCGAGCGCGAACTCCAGCGTCTGGCCCGGGACCGACAGGTGCGCGGGTTGGAGGGCGTGGCGGACCTCCTGCGCCTTCTGGGTCCGCTCGCGCCGGATGAAGTCGCCGCCCGCCTGGAGCCGGTGGCGGGCCCAGCCCTGCCGGGCGAAACCGCCGGGTCCGCCCCGGCTGCTGAGCCGGCCGAAGGCCCTGCGGTGCTGCCCGTCGAAACGCCGACGGGGCTGCCCGTCGAAACCCCGGCGACGGAGGCCGAAGCCGCCGCTCACCTGATGGCCCTGCAGCGCGCCAACCGGGCCATCAAGGTCAACATCGGAGGAATCGAACGCTTTGCGGCGGTCGAGGACGCCGCCCGGCTCCGGGACGCTCTCGGCGTACCGCTGCCCATGGGTGTGCCTTTGGCGTTCATCGAACCGGTCGCTGACCCCCTCGGCGACCTCGTCTCGCGCTACGCCCGCACGCACGGGCCCTTCACCGCCGCCGAGGCCGCGGCGCGGCTGGGACTCGGCGTCGCCGTCGTCGGCACGGCGCTGAAGCGGCTGGCCGCGGATGGCCGTGTGGTGGAAGGCGAGTTCCGCCCGCACGCTACGCCACCGGCAGTTACGTCGGATAGCACAGCAGCAAGTGTTCAGGAATCGGAAGATGCGGAATCCGGTGGTGAGGGGCCGGTCGTTCTGCCAGTTGCTCTGCCGGTTGTTCTGCCTCTGGCCAGTGTGAGCGAATGGTGCGACGCCGAGGTCCTCCGCAAACTGCGCCGCCGTTCGCTCGCCGCGCTCCGGGCCGAAGTCGAGCCCGTGGACACCGCCGCCTACGGCCGGTTCCTTCCCGCCTGGCAGAACGTGCGGACCCCCGGCGGCCGGGGGCAGTCGGCGCTCCGTGGCCTGGACGGCATCATCACGGCCATCGACCAGCTCTCCGGCGTGCCCATTCCGGCCTCCGCGTGGGAACCGCTTGTCCTGGCCAGCCGCGTCTCCAACTACCAGCCGGCCATGCTGGACGAGCTCATGGCCGCCGGCGAAGTCCTCTGGTCCGGTGCCGGCTCATTGCCAGGCAACGACGGCTGGGTCAGCCTGCACCTCGCCGATTCGGCCGAGCTGACGCTGAACCCTGCCATCGACTTCGAACCCGGCGATGCGCAGCGGCGGCTCCTCGAACACCTGCAGAACAACGGCGGCGGCTACTTCTTCCGGCAACTGACCGAAGTTGCCGGCGGCATGGATTCCGTGCTGAGCGACCAGGACGTGGTAACCGCCCTCTGGGATCTCGCCTGGGCGGGCCGGATTACCGGCGACACTTTCGCCCCCGTCAGGGCCCTGATCGCCGGCGGCCACACCGCGCACCGGCAGGTGGGGCGCGCCCCACGGGCCCGCGCGCCGCGGCTCAGCCGGCTCGGCCGGGCGCACGGCACCGGCCTGCTGGGATCGCCGGGTCTCACCGGCGGCCGGTACGGCTCCGTGACCGGCACCGCGCCCGCACCCCCGCTCGCCGCGGGACGCTGGTCCGCGCTGCCCTCCCCGGAACTCGATCCCACTATCCACGCCCGGGCCACCGCGGAACTGCTCCTGGACCGGTACGGCGTTCTCACCCGCGGCTCGGTCATGGCGGAAAACATCCTCGGCGGCTTCGGCCTCATGTACAAAGTGCTGGCCCGGCTCGAGGAAGCCGGACGCTGCCGCCGCGGCTACTTCATCGAACACCTCGGTGCGGCGCAGTTCGCCGTTCCGGCCACGGTGGACCGGCTGCGGTCCTACGTCGAGGACGCCCAGCTGCACAAGGCCGAGCCGGTGGCCCTGGCCCTCGCCGCGACGGATCCCGCCAACCCCTACGGCGCCGCGCTCCCGTGGCCTGGGCTGAACGTCGACGCCGGCACCGGCCACCGCCCCGGCCGGAAGGCCGGCGCCCTGGTGGTCCTGGTCGACGGCGCTCTGGTCCTGTATGTGGAGCGGGGCGGCAAGACCCTGCTCGCCTTCAGCGACGACACCGAGGTCCTGGCCGCTGCCGGTGCGGCTCTAGTGGGCGTGGTGACCCGCGGGGCCGTGGACAAGCTGATCATGGAAAAGGTCAACGGCCACGGCATCCTGGACACCCCGGTGGCAGACGCGCTCGCCCAGGCCGGGGCCTACTCCACGCCGAAGGGACTGAGGATCCGTGCCTGAGGGCGATTCCGTGTTTCGCGCCGCGGCGCAACTGCACGCAGCACTGGCCGGGAAGGAACTGATCTCGTCCGATTTCCGGGTACCGCGCTTCGCCACGCTCAAGCTCGGCGGCTGGACCGTGGCCGAGGTGATCCCCCGCGGCAAGCACCTGCTGATGCGGGTGCAGGGCCCGACGCCGAAGGACCGGCTCACCATCCACTCACACCTGAAGATGGAGGGCAGCTGGCAGCTCTACCCGTCCGGGGGCCGCTGGCGGAAGCCCGGCTTCACCGCCCGCTGCGTGCTGCGCACCGCCACCGCCGACGCCGTCGGATTTTTCCTCGGCATTCTTGAGGTGGTCCGCACCGACCAGGAGGACTCCATCGTCGGACACCTCGGGCCGGATCTGCTGGGCCCGGACTGGGACGCTGTCGAGGCCGAACGCCGGCTGCTCGCGGCGCCGGACATGCCCATCGGCGTCGCCCTGCTGGACCAGAGCAAGCTGGCGGGGATCGGGAACATCTACCGGTGCGAGGCCTGCTTCCTCGCGGGCGTCCATCCGGCGTCGCCCGTCTCCGCGGTGCAGGATCTTGCCGCCATCATCACCGATGCCCAGGTCCTGCTCTCCGCCAACCTCGGTCCGGGCCGCCGGACCACGGTGCTGAACGCGCGGGGCGTGCCCGTGGGCCGCACCGCCGGTCGTCCCGGCTACTGGGTCTACCGGCGCGAGCATCAGCCGTGCCTGAAATGCGGCACGCCGATCCGCCGCGGAATCCTTGGCCGGGACAACGGCACGGGCACCTTCACGGAGGAACGGGACATCTACTACTGCCCCACGTGCCAGCCCCTGCCGGCCGCCGGGACAGCCACCGAGACAGAGAGCGTCAGCTGACGGGATCCGGGGGGATCAGCCGGTCCGGCCGCTGGATGCGGTTGCCGGGACGGCCGCCCCGGCCACGCCAGCAATGTCAGCAGCTTCAGTTTCAGTCGCGGCCCCGGAGACGGTCCGCACTTCCGGAACCGTGAACCGCGGCAGCAACAGCTGGACCAACGGGCCAATCGCCAGCGCGTACACCACTGTGCCCACACCGACCGAACCGCCCAGCAGCCAGCCGGCGCCGAGAACCACCACTTCAATGCCGGTCCGGGATGTCCGCACGGACCAGCCCGTGCGCCGGGCGAGTCCCGTCATGAGTCCATCCCGGGCTCCGGGGCCGAGGCGGGCGCCGATGTAGCAGGCCGAGGCGATGCCGTTGAGCAGGATGGCCCCCGCGAGCATTCCGATCTGGCCGCCTAGGTGCGAGAACTCCGGTATGAGGGCCAGTCCGACGTCGGCGAACACACCCACCAGCACGGCGTTGCACAGCGTGCCGACGCCGGGCCACTGACGGAGCGGAATCCAGAGGAGCAGGACGAGGAAGCTGACGATCACCACCACCGTGCCGATGCTCAGTCCGGTCTTGACCGCGAGTCCCTGGTGGAAGACATCCCAGGGATCCAGTCCCAGTCCGGCCCGGATGAACATCGCGAGCGAAACGCCGTACATGGCGAGGCCAACAAGGAGCTGAAGAAGTCTGCGGGTCAACATGGTTTCCATCCTCCACGAAAACTGGCCTTGCAATCCATAGCCAGTTTGAAATACTGGCTTTATGCCTGTCTCTTTGACTCCGGGGTCGCTGGCCCGACTGCTGGGCGAGTGGAACGTCGGCGCCGCCCCCGCCTACCGCGAGCTGGCCGACGTCGTCCGCCTGCTCATCCTCGACGGCCGCGTCGGACTCGACGTCGCCCTGCCGAGCGAGCGATCGCTGGCAGCGACCCTTGGCATCAGCCGGACCACGGTGACCGCGGCATACGCCCTGCTGCGCGAGCAGGGCTTCCTCAGCAGCGGCCAGGGCAGCCGGAGCCGGAGCTGCATCCCGAGCCAGGGGCCCGCGCATGCAGGTGGTCATGACGGCGCCCTGCGGCTGAGTGGCGCGCCCGGCCTGGCCGTGCCGGACGGGATCCTGGACCTGGCCTATGCCTCCCTGCCCGCCAGCGGCGAAGTGGTGCACCGGGCCTTTGCCGCGGCACTGACTGAGCTGCCGGCGCTGTTGCCGGGCTTCGGCTACGACGCCCTGGGCGTGGGTCCGCTCCGCGAAGCCATCGCGGCCCGGTACACCGCCGCCGGCGTTCCGACAACGGCCGCACAGATCCTGGTCACCTCGGGCGCCCAACATGCGTTGAACATTGTGCTCCGCACGTTGGCCGGCCGCTCGGGGACCAAAGTGCTGGTGGAACACCCGAGCTACCCGAACGCCCTCGACGCGATCCGGGCGGCGGGCGGCCGCCCGGTCCCGGTGGCCATGCCCGCCGCGCATCCCACCGGCCACGCCGGCGCAGTCGGTAACGGCCCAGCACGTAACGGCCCGGGGCCCGACAACACTAATTCGAATGCACCGGCCGGCTGGGACCTCGAAGCCATGGAATCGGCGCTGCTGCAGCAGCGGCCCGCGATGGCCTACGTGGTGCCGGACTTCCACAACCCGACCGGCCGGCTGATGCCCGATTCCCAGCGCCGCCGCCTCGTGAAGGCGGCCACGGCGTCGGGCACCGTTCTCGTGGCAGACGAGACGCTGCGGGAGCTGAACCTCGACGGCGCCGTCTCGACCCCCATGGCCGCATTTAGCCCGGCCGTGGTCTCCCTAGGTTCCCTCAGCAAATCGCACTGGGCAGGGCTGCGCACGGGCTGGATCCGCGCCAGCGAGTCGCTCATCCAGCGATTCGCGGCCGCACGCACCATCATGGACCTGGGCGGGCCCGTTGTGGAACAGCTCGCCGCGGCACACCTGGTCAACGCCATGACGGAGCCGCTCCCTGCCCGGCTCGCCGAGTTGCGCGGCAACCGAGACACGCTGCTGGAACTGATCCGCGCGCACCTGCCGGGCTGGGAGCCGGAATGGCCCGACGGCGGACTGTCCGTCTGGTGCCGACTTCCGATGCCGATCAGCACGGCTTTGGCAGTGGTGGCCCCGGACTTCGGGATCCGGCTGGCCGCGGGGCCCCGGTTCGGCGTCGGCGGCGCGTTCGAGCAATACCTGCGGCTGCCGTTCACCCTGCCGCCGGAGCAACTGGAGACGGCCGTCCTGGCATTGCGTTCGGCCCAGGACCGGCTGGACGGCGCGCCGCAGCTAAGGCGCAATCTGTCAGCCCCGCCGGCCGCTGCCATCGCCTGAACCGAGACCGGTAGGGCCGCCCTGGCGACGCAGGAACTTCCCTGCACTGCGCAAATGCCCTAGTGACGCAGGTTCTCTCCTGCGCTGCGCAAATGCCCTGTCGACGCACGTTCTTCCCGCGCTGCGCATATGCCCTGCCGACGCCCGAATCCGGGTGTCGGCAGGGCATATGCGAGTCGCCAGACTAGATGCGCGTCGCGAGCCTAGGCGTAGATATCCGTCAGGAACCCGGCCCAGGCGTTCGCCGTCGCCGTCGCGTCCCCGCTGCCGCTGAAGTCGTGCACGGTCATTCCCACCGGTGCGCCGAAGACGTTGCGCCCGAAGAAGCGGTACATCGTGTCCACCGTCCGCAGGCCGAGGAAGTTCTCATTCGAGAAGTCGACTTCGCCGGTGAGCGACCCGACGCCGTCGAGCTCCAGCTGCACCGTCTCCCCCTGGTCCGAACCGGCGACACCAAGGGCCCTCTTGAGCCGGTCGAAGCCGTCCGGGGTCTGCGACGCGGCGGGTGCCTGGACGTCGGTGAAGACCACCCGCTTGCCGTCGAAGTACTTCAGGTACTGGCCCAGGGTGTGCAGATAGAACGCCGTGTGCTTGCTGGCGCCGTCGTACTGCTCATCCCAGTTGTCCGCGAAGATGCCGCTGTGCACATAGTGCAGCCGGGCGCGGCCGCCGTCGAGCGGTTCCAGGACGTGCTCCAGCTGGTTGAACCAGCCGTCCGGTCCATCCATCCGGGAGACGAGATGGGAGGGGTACTCGTCAACGGTCCGGACGGCCGGCCATTGGTCCGTGGGGAACATCCACGCCGGGGTGTCCTTGGTAACGGCCTCCCACACCCGCTCGGGCGTACCGGGCAGTTCGCTGTCGTAGACGATTTCGAATTTCCGTTTGTCAGTCATTGTCCTGCTCCTTGGCTTGTGGGTTTGCAGCTTGTGGGTGGGTAGTGCGCGGGCCAGCGTGTGGTTCTGGGTGCGCTGCCTTGGGTGGGGGCGCCTTTAGCGAGGGGTGGAGCGCGACGACCAGCCGGTGTTTGCGGCCGGCCGGCCGGGCAGCTGCCGGCGCACCTGGCGGGGGGTCTCCTCCACTGTCGTGGTACTTGTCCACGAGCAGGGTCACGGCGGCGCCGAGCTCCTCGGCGAAGGCCGCCCGGTCCGCTGCCGACCGGAAGGTGATCTCGCCGTCGATGGCAAAGGTGGCGAGTTTCTGTCTGGCCGCGGCCGCCCCGGCGATCAGCTGGCCCACCTCCTGGACCATGCGGGCGGCGAGCGCCAACAGCCAGAAGGCGGAAAAGCGGTCCGAGAACCTGCGCGGGTCCGGCGCCACAGAGGCCAGGGCCGCCGGCGAAATCAGGTACGACGCCGCCGTCGCCTGCAGGATGCGTTCGGTCACGTTGCCGCGCCGTCGCTCCTCGACGAGCTCAACAAGCCCATGCCGCTCGAGGGCCTTGAGGTGGTAGTTCACCTTCTGCCGCGGCAGGCCCACCTTGGTGGCGAGCTGCGTCGCGGAGCCGGGCTCGGCCAGCTCGCGCAGGATCCGCGTCCGGATCGGGTCAAGCGAAGCCTCCGCCGCGGCCGGATCCTCAATCACTCCGATGTCCAACATGCTTCAAGCATGCCAGCCGACAATTTTATTTGTCAAGAACTTTTTTCTCGTCGGTGGGAGGATGCGGGCGCGGCCTCGCGAGTTCGCCGCAAGCCTTCGAGGTCGCCGGAACTTTCCGGCGAACTGGAACCTTTCCGGCGAACTGGAGCCTCGGACGGGGCGGATCGGGCAGCGGTGGAGCCTCGGACGGGGGCGGATCGGGCAGCGGGGGCGGTCGGGCAGCGCCCGCGCCTCGCAGCAGGGGAGGCGCCGGGGCGGGGCAGGAGCCGGGCAAGTAGAATGGTCGGGTGATGCAATCCCCTCTCCCCGTGCGCGACGGCGTCAATGCAACGCGCCTGCGCCTGCCGGACGACGGACCCTGGGAGACCGCGCTGGACTACATGATGCACCGCTGGGGGCACATCGACCCGCAGGGCATCGAGGACCGGTTCGACGCCGGCGAGATCGTAGGCGAGGCCGGGATAGCCTTGGACCGCACAACACCGATGCAGGACCATACGTTCATCTGGTACTACCGCAGCCTGCCGCCGGAGACCCGGATCCCGGTGGAGCTCAACATCTTGCACCAGGACGATCACCTGTTGGTCGTCGACAAGCCGCACTTCCTGCCCACCACCCCCGGCGGGACGTACATCCAGGAATCGGCCCTGGTCCGACTCCGGAACCAGCTCGGCCTCCCGGACCTGATCCCGATGCACCGCCTCGACCGCATGACCGCCGGCATCCTACTGCTCTCCACAAACCCCGAGACCCGGGGCAAGTACCAGGTGCTCTTCGAAAAGCGCCAGGTCCAGAAGGAATACGAGTGTGTAGCCGCCGCAGAGCCGGCGCCGGGCCACCCCACCGTGGACTTCCCGGTGGTAGTGCGGAACCGGATGACCAAGTCCCGCAGCTACCTGCTGGCCGAGGTGGTTGACGGCGAGCCCAACGCGGAAACCCGCATCGAGCGCCTGCACACGTTTGGCGCACCCGACGGCGGACCGCACGCCGCCACAGACAGCGCACCCCACAGCGCACCCGACGTCGGCCCCCAACGCCGCGCGCTGTACCGGCTGGAGCCGCACTCGGGAAAGACGCACCAGCTCCGCGTGCACATGGCCTCACTGGGGCTGGGGATCGTCAACGATGCGTTCTACCCGGAACTGCTGGACAAGGCCCCGGACGACTACACCAAGCCGCTGCAGCTGCTGGCCCGCGGGATCCGCTTCGTCGACCCCATCTCGGGGACCCCGGTGGAGTACCGCAGCAGACTGGAACTCAGCGAGGCACGCTAGCGGCTGGAAGTGCGGTACCTTGTGCCCATGGACTTCGGAAATGCGGACAGCTGGGGCGCCGCAATCTATTTCTGGATCTTCCCCCTCGTGATCGGCGATGCGATTTTCCCGCCTCTTCCCTCTGAAATGGTCGTCATCACCGGCGGCGCGCTCTCGGCAGAGGGCCACATCAATGCCTTCCTCGTGATTCTCCTGGCCGCGGTCGCCTCGTGGCTCGGCGACCTTCTCGTCTTCCAGCTCTTCAAGCGCCGGCTGAGCCACGTTCTCGACCGCTGGAAATGGGGCCTGTGGTTCCACGCGGCCGTGCACGCGGCGATAGCGAAGGCAGGCCGTTCCTCCACGTACGGAGCGATCATCGGTATCCGCTTCATCCCCGGAGGGCGGTTGGCGACGACGGCCGCGGCGGGCATTGCGAACGTCTCGACGCGCGGGTTCAGCCTTTGCGCGGCCATCGGCGGCCTGCTCTGGGCAAGCTGGTCCGTGGCGCTGGGCTATTTCACGGGCTCCGCCACCGGGCTCCCGTTCTGGGCGAGCTCCCTGATCGGGGTCGGCGTCGGCCTGGCGATCGGCGCCATCGTGGGCGTGATCGTCACGCGGCGCCGCGGCAGCCGCTCCCCCGTGGAGACCGCCGCGGCCGACCCGGACGAGGAACTGGACTTTTAGACGCCCGACTTTTTTAGACGGGTGCCCACCGGCCGCGGCTGCGGCGCAGGACGGTCAGTGCTCCGGTGAGCGCAACGCGTTCGACGGCGTCGCGCATCATGGCTGCCGACTCCAGCGCCTGGCGGTTTTCCGCGCTGTACGCGGTGGCATCGACCAGGAAGCGCAGGTTCAACTGAGGCACGCCGCCGGCGAGCTCAAGCTGGTGCGATTCGACGTGGTGCCGCGTCCCGAGCGCCTCGATGGCCGCGGCCATGACCGCTTCTGGAGCGGTGCCCGGCTTGAGCCCGGTGATCTTGAGTCTGGTCTGGAACGACGGCATGGAACAACCCTAGCCGCCCCCTCAGCCCCGGAGGGAACGGCCGGATGCACGCGGCCGCTCCCGTACGTCCCGAGGCACAGGAACTGAGGGACTGGAACCTTGGGAGCCCCGGAAGGGTGCAGGCTACCCGGTGTTGCGCAGCCCGGCGGCGACTCCGTTGACCGTGATCAGCATGGCCCGCTGGAGGCGCTCGTCGATCTCGGCACCGGACATGCCCGCCGCGGCCTCGGCCCTAACGCGGCGGAGCAGTTCCACCTGCAGGTAGCTGATGGGGTCGAGGTACTGGTCCCGGATCTCCAGGGATCGCTTCAGGGTGGGCTGGGCGTCGAGGATCACGTGCTCACCCGTGAGGTTCTGGATTTCCGCGACGGTGAGCTCATACTCGTCCCGAATGGCACGGAACAGGTGGTGCAGCTCCTCCGGTACCAGGGTGGAGACGTAGTAGCCGGCAATGTCCATGTCCGTCTTCGCCAGAGTCATTTCCACGTTGGACAGCACCGAGCGGAAGAAGTGCCAGCCCTCGATCATCTCCTTGAGCTGGGCCGAATTTCCGGCCTGGCGCGCGGCCTTGAGGCCGGAACCCACACCGAACCAGCCCGGCACGATCTGCCGTGACTGCGTCCAGCCAAACACCCACGGGATGGCCCGCAGCCCCTCCAGGCCGGCGCCGGAATCGGGCCGCTTGGACGGACGGGATCCGATGTTCAGGGATCCCAGCTGCTCCACCGGGGTGGAGGCCATGAAGTAAGCGGGCAGGTCGGGGTCCTCAATCAGCGTGCGGTAGCGCGCAAACGCGGCGTCGGAGACGGTTTCCATGACGTCGCCGTAACGCACGCGCTGGTCCTCGGAGGTCCGCGGCGCGCGGTGCAGGGCCGAGCCCTGCATCACCGCGGCGAGGGAGAGCTCGAGGTTTTCGCGCGCCAGCTCCGGCAGGGAGTACTTGTCCGAGATGACCTCGCCCTGCTCCGTGAACTTGATCTCGCCCTCGAGCACGCCGTTGGGCTGGGCCATGATGGCGTCGTAGGTCGGGCCGCCGCCGCGGCCCACCGAGCCGCCGCGGCCGTGGAAGAGGCGCACGCGGACGCCGTGTTTCGCGGCCACGTCCCGGAGCTTGCGCTGGGTCTTGTAGATTTCCCACTGGCTGGTCATGACGCCGGATTCCTTGTTGGAGTCCGAGTAACCGAGCATGATCTCCTGCACGTCGCCGCGGAGCCGGACCAGTTCACGGTAGGAAGAATCGGAGAGCAGCTGGTCCACGATCTCGGCCGAGGCACGGAGCTCGTCGACGGTCTCCAGCAGCGGCGCGAAGCCGATCTTGGCGTAGGGCGCCTCGCCGAAGATGCTGACCAGGCCGGCTTCGCGGGCCAGCACGGCCGCGGCCAGGACGTCGTCCGCGCCGCGGGTCATGGAGATGATGTAGGTCTCGATCACGTCGGGGCCGTAGGTGCGCAGGGCACGCCGGATCTCCCGGAAGACGTCGTACGTGCCGTCGGCGACGCCGTCGAGCTTGATCGGGTGGCCGGAGAGCGGGCGCCGGGACGCAAGCTCCGAGCCCAGCACCTCGAGCCGCTCGGCGCGGCTGAGTTCCGCATACCGGACACCGGGGCCGCCAAGGCGGTCCATGAGCTGCCCGACGGCGTCGTGGTGGTGGTCGGCGTGCTCACGGATGTCCAAGGTGGCCAGGTGCAAACCGAACGAGGCGATGGCGCGGCGGACCCGGGACAGGGCGCCGTCGGCGGCGAGAGCGGCGTGGTGGTTCCGCAGCGACCGTTCCAGCAGGCCGAGCTCGGAGAGGAGCTCCCCGGTGGCGGTGTAGTCGCGGCCGGGCTCGTGCGCGGATCCGGCCGCTACGCGCCGGCCGGTGTTGATCAGCTTGGCCTTGATGCAGGTCAGTTTGAGCCGGTACGGCTCCTGCGCGTTCAGCTCGAGGACGCGGCGGTCTAGGCCGGGAAGGTTCCCCAGGTCGACGTCGATCGAGTCCAGGAGTTCCGGGTCCGCCCCGGCCAGCGCGGTCGAGTTGGACAGGATGGAGATCAGGCCGTCGATCAGGCCGATGCTGATCCGTACGGCGTGCTGGTTCTGGATCTGGAGGATTTCGCGGGTGACGGCGGCGGTGACGTTGGGGTTACCGTCCCGGTCCCCGCCGATCCAGGAGCCGAAGCGGATCGGGGCCTTCTCCGGCGGCAGCGTGACGCCGTGCTCGGCCAGCAGCTCAGAGAGGTCCGAGAGCATTTCCGGCATGGCGTCGCTGAGGATGCCGGTGAGGTAATAGATGGCGTTCCGGGCCTCGTCCACGGGGGTGGGCCGGACCTGTCGGAGCTCGTCCGTCTGCCACATCTGGTCGATCACTTCGGACAGGTGGCGGTCCTGACGGCGGCGCGCGGATGTGCCCTCCGCGGTGGATTCGGACAGGATGTCCGAGAGCCGCCGGATTTTGTCCAGCACGGAGCGGCGGGAGGCCTCGGTGGGGTGTGCGGTGAAGATGGGCCGGACGTCGAGTTCGTTGACGACTTCCTGCAGCACGGAGTTGCCGGCCTGGTCCGCGATCTCCTCGACGGCTTTGGCGAGCCAGCCATCCTTCTCCTGCCGGGTGCGCAGCCCGCGGACCCGGTGGACCTGCTCGGCGGCGTTCGCGAGGTGGAAGTAGAACGCGAACGCGCGGACCAGGTCGGTGGCCTGGTCCAGCGGCAGGGATCCGAGCAGCTCGCGGACCTGGGCGACGACGTCGTACGAGCTCCACGGCCCGGTGGCGTCGGCCCCGCCGCGGGCGGCCTCTTTGGATTCCTTGGTCAGCAGGCGCACCTGCTCGACGAGGTCCAGGAGCTCGGGCCCGTGCTGGCGGACCAGGGATTCGCCGAGGAGGGTGGAGACCCGGCGGACATCAGCCCGGAGTTCGGCGGCAAGATCGGTGTCGGAATGCATTGCAGTGTCAGCCATGGAAACTATCTTTCGAGGGTTCGACTTGGCTCGTACACTGCGCTGGATACTGTGAGCCCGATTACTTCTTCCCATGGGATGTTACCTGCAGGCACTCCCGGCCGGAATTCCGTCTCAGATAGTGTCAGGCCCCGCGGCACCGCCCCGGCAGGGCCAGTTCAGTTAGCGCGCGACCTTGAAATTGAACTCGCCTGTGCCCAGCGCACCCCAGAGGCGCAGCCAGATCGGCAGCAGCATTTCCGGGCCGCGGGCACTGGTGATATCCCCGAGGTCGATCACGTCGCGGTGGCCGAAGCCCTTGAGAAGTTCCGTCACGGCGGCCTTCGCGTCGGCGTCGTCCCCGGAGACAAACACCGAGTGATCGCCGCCGGCCACGCTCGCCGGATTCACCATCACCGACGCCGTCATGGTGTTGAGGGTTTTCACCACCCGGGCATGGGGGAAGGCCCGCTGGATCTGCTCGGCGAGGCTGTCCGTGTTCACCGGGTTCAGCGACGGCGGCATGCCCTGCGAGAAGTCCAGCGGATTGGAGACGTCCATGATGACTTTGCCGGCGAGGTTCCCGGTGCCCGCGGCGGCCAGAGCCGCCAGGGACCCGCCGCCCTGCGTGGCGTTGACGATCAGCTCTGCGCCGGCCGCCGCGTCAGCAAAGTCTGCGAGGCCGATTCCGGTGTGCGCGGCCTGCCACTGGGCGAACGGCGCGGTGCCCATCCTGTCCGGATCGGCCCGGGCGAGCGTCGCCTGCGGGTCGCGGGTGCCGATCACGACGTCGTGCCCCAGGCCCGCGAGTGCGCCGGCAATCGTGCGCCCCACCGTGCCGGTTCCCAGTACTGCAATCTTCATGGCGTCCTCGATTCCGCTCACCAGGAGCTCACCCCAAACCCGCAGGTAGACAGGTCCGTCTACCCCTTGGACCCGACGCTAGCAGACAGACCTGCCCGCAACAAGACATCCGGGCCGCGCAGGTCGAAGCCTGACGGGCCGCACGGGGCCGCACGCCCGGGTGTAGACAGACTTGTCTGTGTACGATGGTGTCATGACGCTGCCAGCAGCCACTGCCCCGCCGGCTGCCCGCACCCCCGCCGGGCATGCCAGGGAGAAAATCCTGGCCACGGCCTTCCGGCTCTTCTATGCCCACGGCTTCCGGGCCGCCGGCATCGACACCATCATCGCCGAGTCGGGCGTCGCGAAAGCCACGTTCTACAAGTACTTTCCGGCCAAGGACGACCTCATCCTGGCCTATCTGGAAAAGGTCGACGGCATCTGGACAAGGCAGCTTCACGCCGCCGCCGAGGCCGCAGGCGAAGACCCGGCCGCGCAGCTCGTGGGCCTGTTCGATGCCCTGACAACCGCCTGCCGCCGCGACGGCTACCGCGGCTGCGCCTTCATCAACGCCGCCGCCGAGTCGGCCGCCGGCACCCGGGTCCACGACCGGACCGTGGCCCACAAACGGCAGATCCGCGCCTGGATCCGGGACCTGGCCGTCCGCGCCGGCGCCCGGGACCCGGACCGGCTCGCCCGCAGCCTGACCCTGCTGCTCGACGGCGGCCTGGCCAGCGGGGTGCTCGACGGCGACCCGGACGCGGCCACCGCCACCGGAGCCACCGCGGCCCAACTCGTGGCTGCCAGCCTCAGAATCCCACCCACCCCCAACTGACTAGCAGCAGGGGCCGTTCTGAGGCCTCAAAACGGCCCCTGCTGCCAGCTAGTTGGGCTGATACCCCTGGAGGTACCCATGACCGCTCCTGAACCCGGGACAGGTTCGACGCGAACAACTGAGGCCGCGGCCGACCCGCAGCTTGCCCGCTGGCAGCGCTTCCGGAACAGCCGGAACGCGGCCCTTGCCAGCGACCACGGCTGGCTGACACTGACCTCGTTCCAGTGGCTCGAGGACCGGCCGGCCGCCGTCGAGCTCGCCCCCGGGCTCTGGTCCAATGACGGCACGACGGCGTTCCTCACCGCCGCCGTATCCGACGGCCTGACCCTTGTGGATACCGGCGATCCCGTGGACGGCACCATCAGCGCCGTGCTCTCGGACGAGGAATCCCTCATGTGGGTCCAGTACGGCGGCGACGACGGCCGCCAAGTGGTGGTGGAGCTCGCCATGCGGGCGGACAAGTACGCCATCCGCACGCGCGACTCCCGGTCCCCCGCATTGACCGAGTTCGACGGCGTGCCCACCTTCGACTTCCGCCCGGACCTGGTGGTGGAGGCCCGGTTCGCGCCCTATCCCGAGCCCGTGGACGTCCCAATCGGCACCGCCAACCCGCTGGTGGACGGGGTTCACCGCTCGGTGGGAGAACTCGTCTTCCGGCTTCCCGGCACGGACCACGAATTCCACCTGCAGGCCGAGGAGGAGAAGCTCGGCGCGTTGACGGTGACGTTCCACGACGAGACCAATGGGGAATCGACCGACGAGTGGCGGAAAGTCTCCACCGCAAAGCCTCGGCCTGACGGAAGTGTGGTCCTGGATTTCAACCGGGCCATCAACTACCCCAGCGCCTTCACCCCGTACGGCACCTGCCCCATGCCGGTGAAGAACAACAGCCTCGACTACCGGATCGCGGCCGGCGAGAAGGAGCCCGGGGTCTTCTAGACGGCCGCTTCTAGCCGGTCACACTCCAGATGACCTTTTACACGATCGCGGACACTCCGGTGACGGCACGCCCCGTAATCAGCGTGTTGATCTCGAACGAGCCCTCGTAGGTGTAGATCGCCTCGGCATCGGAGAAGATCTTGGCCATCCGGTAGTCGGTGACGATCCCGTTGCCGCCCAGCAGGGACCGGCCCATCGCCACGGTTTCGCGCATCCGGGCGCTGACATAGGACTTGGCGAGGGCCACCTGCGGCATGTCCGCCGCGCCCTGGTCCTGCAGCTGCGCGATCCGGACCATCATGCCCATGCTGGCCACGGCGTTGCCGAGCATGGTCACCAGCTGCTGCTGAACCAGCTGGAACTTTGCCAGCGGGCGGCCGAACTGCTGACGTTCGACGGCGTACTGCCGCGCGACGTCGAACGCGGCGAGCTGCTGCCCCACGCCCTGCCAGGCCACCATGATCCGGGAACCGCGCAGGAGCTCGTTGGTGTCCTCGAAGCTCCTGATGCCGGCGAAGCGGTCCGTTTCGGCCACGCGGACGTCGGTGAAGACAATGTCCGCGTTCTGCACCGTGCGCAGGGCAATCTTGTTCTCGATCCGGCTCCGGCTCACGCCCGGCAAGGTGGCGTCGACGATGAAGCCGCGGATGCCGCCGTCGGCCTCGTCCCGGGCCCAGACCAGCATGTAGTCGCAAAACGTCCCGTTGCCGATCCAGCGCTTGGCGCCGTTGAGCACCCAGGCATCGCCGCCGTCGGCCGCGCCGCCGGGGACCCGCCGGGCCCGGGTTTCCATGCCGCCGGCAACGTCCGAGCCGTGATCCGGTTCCGTGAGGGCAAAGGCGCCGGTGGTGCGAAGGTTCGCCGCGTCCTCGAGCAGGCGAGCCTTCTGCTCCTCGGAGCCGAAGCCGTAGAGCGACTCCACGAAGAGGTCATGGTGGACCAGGAAGAAGGTGGCGAGCGAGGTGTCCACGCGGGTCATCTCGGCGATGACGATTCCGGCGAACAGGTTGCTGTAGCCGCGCTGGGCCGGGGCGCTTAGCTCCAAGGCGGCCAGCTTGGGAAGGATGTGGGCCGGGAATTCTGCCTTGTTCCACCAGTCGGTGGCGAAGGGGGCGACCTCGACGGCCAGGAAGTCCCGCAGCTGTACCAGTTTGGCCCGCTCCGCCGCGTTGAGCAGGGATTCGTAGTCGAAGAAGTCAGCCGTGGGGAGCCCTGCGGTGGATGGTGCGGCCACAGGGGGTGCGGCCGCAGACGGTGCGTCCGTCGCGCCCAGCCCTGTCCCGGTCACTCCGGAACCGGACATTCCAGACCAGGTCATTTCGGGCCCATTCGGATGGCGCCGTCGAGGCGGATGGTTTCGCCATTGAGCATGGCGTTCTCCACAATGTGGGCGGCAAGGTTCGCGTATTCGGCGGGGCGGCCCAGCCGCGAGGGGTGCGGCACCTGTTGGCCCAGGGAGTCCTGCGCCTCCTGCGGCAGCCCTGCCATCATGGGGGTCTCGAAAATGCCAGGTGCAATGGTGACCACCCGGATCAGCGAGCGCGCCAGTTCGCGGGCGATCGGCAACGTCATGGCGGCCACGGCACCCTTGGAAGCGGCGTAGGCGGGCTGGCCGATCTGGCCGTCGAACGCGGCAACGGAGGCGGTGTTGATGATGACTCCGCGTTCCGGGCCGCCGAGTTCGGTGGCGGCGGGTTCGGTGGCTGCCATGGCGGCCGCGGCGAGGCGGATCACGTTGAAGGTGCCCACCAGGTTGATCTGGATGACGCGGTTGAAGGCCTCCAGCGGCAGCACGCCGTCACGGCCCAGGACCTTGCCTGGGGTCGCGATCCCGGCACAGTTGACCACGATGCGCAGCGGGCCCAGGGCGGCGGCGGCATCGACGGCGGCCCGCACCTGCACCTCGTCCGTGACGTCGGCGGGGACGAAGACGGCGGTGCGGCCGCCATTGGCCGCGGAGGCACCGGCGGCGGGAGCGGCACCGGCACCGAGAGCGGCGGCACCAGCGGCGGAGGCTGTCAGTTCGGCGGCAAAGGCGTCCCCGGCGGAACCCGGCAGGTCCACGAGCACCACCGACGCACCGGCGTCGAACAGGCGCCTGGCCGTGGCCGCTCCAAGACCCGAGGCCCCGCCCGTGATCAGTGCGACAGTACCCTTGATGTCCATGCATCCTCCTTGATGTGGAACCGAACCCCGGCCGCGAGGCCTCAACGCGGACGGCGCCTGAAGCACCGGTCCGCCGGGAACATTAGTTAGTGAATGTTAACTGGAATGCGGCCGTTGCGCACCTTTGGGCGCACCCGCCGACGGCGCGGTCACGATCGCGGTCCGGACGGGCTCCCGCGATTAGGCTGGGCTCATGACCCGACCCGACACCTCCGCCCCCAACTGGTCCTTCCGCGCGGACGAGGCCGCCCGCTCGGTGACCAGGCTTTTCGGGCAGCGGCTCTTTTTCCTGCCGGGAACCCACATCGCCGCGATCTTGCGGCCGTCCGGCCGGCTGAAGAATTTGTCCCGGCCCTGGCACTACTGGTGGCAGGCACACTACCTGGACTGCCTCGTGGACGCCGGCCGGCGGGAACTGGGCTCGCCCGGGCGTCCGGGCGCCAAGTTCGACGGCGAGAACCGGCCCAGCGCCGGCCGCCTCGCCTCCCGGCTCGTCACCGGCATCCGGCTGCGCAATTTCCTCACGGTGGTCAACAACTACTACGACGACATGGCCTGGCTGGCCCTGGCCACGCTCCGGCTGGACAAGCTCGCCGAGGACACCCGCAAAAACACCGGCCGGGGACGCAACGCCAAGGTCCTGCAGAGCCTGACCCTGCAGTTCGACTCCGCGTCCACCGACGACCTCGGCGGCGGCACGTTCTGGAGCACGAAGCGCGATTTCAAGAACACGCCCGCCACCGCACCGGTGGCCCTCCACTACGCGCGGACGGGCAACCCGGACAAGGCGCAGGCACTGCTGGACTGGCTGGACGCCAGGCTCTACGAGCCCGGGCAGGGCCTCTACCGGGACGGCCTGCGGATTTCCGGCACGGGCGACGTGGTGCTGGAAGAGACCATCTACACCTACAACCAGGGGCCCGTGCTCGGGGCCCTGCTGGAACTTGGGGGCGAGGCGAACCTCGGACGTGCGGCCGCACTGGTGGAAGCCGTGGCAAGCAACCTCACGCATCCGGCCCCGCTGCTGGGGCGCACCGCCGCGGTGCTGCGCTGCGAGGGAACAGGCGACGGCGGACTCTTCACCGGGATCCTCGTCCGCTATCTGGCCCTTGCCGCCGTCGACAAACGGCTGCCCGCCGAAACCCGGGCCACGGCGGCGGCACTCGTGAACGATACCGCCGAGGCCCTCTGGGAAGGCCGCCGGATCCTCCCGCCGCAGGACCGCCTCGCGCGCCCCGGCAGCCACCTCATCTTCTCCGACCGCACCGAACTTCCGGCTCGCCGCAGCTATCCGGAGGGCGCCGCCGTCGAGCTGTCCACACAGCTCCAGGCCTGGATGGTGCTGGAGGCGGCCGCATCGATCGCTGCGGCCGCCGCACCGCAACCCTGACCAATTAGGTCACGCAACAGTTTCGTAATTCATGTGATCCTCATCACTTATGGCGCCTTCAGGTTGGTCGCTTAGGTTTGGCTAACCTACAGTCTTTCGTAGTGAGCATGCCCTAACTTCCCCGCTCACGGGGGTCCGGGCACCGACGACGAATTCCTTGCAGAAAGTAGCCCAATGAAGATCCGCAACAACGCACTGGCGGGCATCGCCCTGGCAGCCACTGCCGCCCTGGGCCTGGCCGCCTGCGGCTCCGGTTCCGCTGCCCCGGCTGGCAGCAGTGCAGCGGCTGGCGGCTCGGCCGCCGGCGAGATCACGGTCTATAACGCCCAGCACGAGTCCCTGACCAAAGAGTGGGTAGACGCCTTCACGGCCGAAACCGGCATCAAGGTCACCCTGCGCCAGGGCGACGACACCGAAATGTCCAACCAGATCATCCAGGAAGGCCAGGCCTCACCCGCGGACGTCTTCCTGACCGAGAACTCACCCGCCATGGCCCAGGTGGAAAACGCCGGTCTCTTCGCGGACGTGGACAAAGCCACCGTGGACCAGGTCCCCGCTGAGTTCCGTCCCTCCACCAACAAGTGGACCGGCATCGCAGCCCGCTCCACCGTCCTGGTCTATGACAAGAACAAGATCAGCGCCGACAAGCTGCCCAAGTCCATGCTGGACCTGGCCAACCCCGAGTGGAAGGGCAAGTGGGCAGCCTCGCCGTCCGGCGCCGACTTCCAGGCGATCGTCTCGGCCCTGCTGGAACTCAAGGGCGAAGCCGCCACGCAGGCATGGCTCAAGGGCATGAAAGAGAACTCCAAGGCGTACAAGGGCAACAGCACGGCCATGAAGGCCGTCAACGCCGGCGAAGTGGACGCCGCCCTGATCTACCACTACTACTACTACGGCGACCAGGCCAAGACCGGCGAGAACTCCAAGAACGTCACGCCGCACTACTTCAAGAACCAGGACCCTGGCGCCTTCGTCTCCATCTCCGGCGGCGGCGTGCTGAAGTCCTCGAAGAACGCCGCGGCGGCCCAGTCCTTCCTGAAGTTCATCACCGGAAAGAAGGGCCAGGAAGTACTGCAGAAGGGCACCTCCTTCGAGTACGCCGTCGCCTCGGACGTCCCGTCCAACGACAAGCTGGTTCCGCTCAAGGAGTTGCAGGCACCCACAGTGGATCCCGCGAAGCTCAATTCCGCCAAGGTCACCGAGCTGATGACCCAAGCAGGGCTGCTGTAGCGGCAGTGACTTCCAAGCTGGCGGTCCCCAAAATAACCGGGGACACGACGACGGCGGGCAGGGGCAAGCGCCCCCGCCCGCCTTTCGGCGTTTCTGTTGTTTCCATCATTGCGGTCCTGATCGCCCTGTTTTCCCTCATTCCCCTGGCCTACGTGATCTTCATGACGGCCTCCACCGGCTGGGACACCGCCGCCGCACTGATCATCCGCCCGCGCGTGGGCGAACTCCTGCTGAACACGGTGCTGCTCACCGTGGTGACGGTGCCGCTGTGCCTGGTCCTGGGGGTCGGCGGGGCGTGGCTGGTTGAACGCACGTCCCTGGTGGGCCGGAAGTGGTGGGCCGTGCTGCTGGCCGCCCCGCTGGCCATCCCCGCCTTCGTCAACAGCTACGCCTGGGTTTCCGCGGTGCCCTCCCTCGGCGGACTCTGGTCCGGGGTCCTCATCGCCACGCTGTCCTATTTCCCGCTCGTGTACATTCCGGCCGCGGCGACACTCAGCCGCCTGGACCCGGCGATCGAACAGTCCGCCGCCTCCCTCGGCCTCGGCGCCTGGCGCGCGTTCTTCCGCGTGGTGCTGCCGCAGCTGCGCATCGCCATGACCGGCGGCGGGCTACTGGTCGCGCTGCACCTGCTGGCCGAATACGGGGCGTTCGCGATGATCCGCTTCGACACCTTCACCACAGCGATCATGGTGCAGTACCAGTCCACGTTCAACGGGACCGCGGGGAACATGCTCGCCAGCGTCCTGGTGTTCCTATGCCTGATCCTGCTCCTCGTCGAGGTCCGCAGCCGCGGCAGCGCCCGGTACGCCAGGGTCGGCTCGGGTGCCCAGGCGCGCGCCCTGCGGCTGCCCCTGCACGCCTACCAGGTCCCGGCCCAGCTGTCCCTGATCGCCCTCACGGCGCTGGCATTCGGCCTGCCGCTGGCATTTGTGCTGCGCTGGATCGTCACCGGCGGCCCGGACATCTGGGCAGCCGAGGAATTCATGCCGGCCCTCCTGCAGACCCTGGCCTATGGCCTTGCGGCGGCCGTCGTCACCACCGTGGTCGCGTTCCCCATGGCCTACATGGCCGTGCGGCGCCCCGGCTGGTTCAGCAAGTCGCTGGAGCTGTCCAACTACATCACCAGCTCCATGCCCGGGATTGTGGTGGGCCTGGCCTTCGTGACCGTGAGCATCCGGATGGTGCCCAGCATGTACCAGACCTCGGCGCTCCTCATCGCGGCCTATGTGCTGTTGTTCCTCCCCCGGGCCCTCGTGAACATCCGCTCGGGCCTGGCCCAGGCACCAAAGGAACTCGACGAGGCCGCCCAGGTGCTCGGCAAGCCGCCGCTGCTGGCCTTCCTGCGCGTGACGCTGCGCCTCACGGCCCCCGCCGCGGCCGGCGGGGCGGCCCTGGTGTTCCTGGGGATTGTCAACGAACTCACGGCCACCCTCCTGCTCTCGCCCAACGGGACGCGCACCCTCGCCACCGAGTTTTGGAGCAAGAGCAGCGAAATCGACTACGCTGGCGCCGCCCCGTATGCGCTGCTGATGATCCTGATCTCGGCGCCCATGACCTACCTGCTCTTCCAGCAGTCCAAGAAAGTAGCCGGACAGTGACCGATGTTTACCCGTCGCGTGAGGCCCACTCACGTCTCCCCGAGCCGCGAGTCTCGGCATCCGTGGCCACCAGCACCAACAGCCACCTGGAAATCGACGCGGTCACCAAGAACTTTGGCCCCCAGGCCGTCCTCAAGGGCGTCAACCTCTCCGTCGCCAGGGGTGGAACGACGGCGATCGTGGGACCGTCCGGCTCCGGCAAGACCACGCTCCTGCGCCTGATTGCCGGCTTCGAACACCCGGACACCGGCAGCATCTCGCTTAACGGCAGCAAAGTGGCGGGCGAGAACGCCTGGGTGCCCGCCCACAAACGCCACGTCGGCTACGTGGCCCAGGACGGCGCCTTGTTCCCGCACCTGACGGTCGGGCAGAACATCTCCTTTGGCCTGGACGCCTCGCAGCTCCCTGGCGGGCACCGCGGCGTCAAGGCGCGAGTGGCCGAGTTGCTGGAAATGGTCTCCCTGGACCCGGCCATGGCCAAGCGCCGCCCGCACCAGCTCTCCGGCGGCCAGCAGCAGCGGGTCGCCCTGGCCCGGGCGCTGGCCCGCAAGCCCGCGCTCATGCTGCTGGACGAGCCGTTCTCCGCCCTGGACGCCGGCCTGCGGGTGGCCACCCGCCGCGCCGTGGCCCAGGTCCTGAAGGACGCCGGCGTCACCACCATCCTGGTCACGCATGACCAGGCCGAGGCGCTGTCCTTCGCCGACCAGGTGGCTGTGATGCGCGGCGGCAGGCTGGCCCAGATCGGCAACCCGTTCGTCGTCTACACGCGCCCGGCGGACCGTGCCACCGCGGAATTCCTGGGCGACGCCGTCATCCTGGACGCCTGGATGGAAGGCTCCTTGGCCACGTGCTCGCTCGGCGGGATCCCCGTTCGACGCCCGCCCGCCCAGGGCCGGGTCCAGCTGATGCTGCGGCCCGAGCAGATCCGCATTTCCGAGGACGGCCCCATCCGCGGCACGGTGGTGGATACCGACTACTTCGGCCCCGAGACCACGGTCCGGCTCCAGCTCCCGGTCCCCCCGGTCCTTGCCGCCGGCGCCGTCCCGGACCACCGCTACCCCGGCGGCGGGGAAATCATCACCATCCGGCACTGGAACGCCTCGATCGCCCGCCCCGGTACGGAGCTGCGGCTTCGCGTGGTGGGCGAGGCCGTGGCGTTCCCGGTGGATGAGCAACCGTCTCCCTAAGACTGCTCTGGAGATAGGGTGGGCGGATGACTGTTCAGCCAGGCCTGCACCGCCAATACTGCTCCGTTGCCGCCCCCACACAGCTGTGGCTCGATCCCGACGGCCGCCTGGCCGGCGAGGTCAAACCGCCCGGAGCAGGCGACTCTGGTGATCCTGCCGGGTTCACCGGGCTGCTCCACGGCGACACCCGGATGCTCTGCCGGGCGCTGGTGCGCGTCAACGGCCTTGAACCCGAACCCTCGGCCGTCGAGACCGAGCCCGGCGGTGTCCTGCGCGTCCGGGGCCTGGTCCGGGGCATCCCGGGACCCACCGAGGATCCCGCCGTCGAGCTCCTCCAGACCTGGACTGTGACGCCGGGCGTGGTGCGGCACACCCTGCAGCTGCGCACCTCGCTGGATTCCCTCGACGTCGAAATCGACATTGAACTGGCCGCCGACTTCACGGACATGGCCCAGATCCGCCTCAGCCGCTTCCGCGACCCGTCCGGTCCGATCTCTGCCGACCAGTCTGCGCTCCGCTGGAAGGAGGGCGGCAAGGCCTTGACGGTGGCGGCGGCCGGCGCCGTCACCCCTGACGGGCACCTCACCTGGCGCGGAACCCTAGGCCGGGGCCGGCCGTTCGAAGCCGAATGGCAGGCCGTCCTGACCGACGCCGACGACGCCGTGGTGGCTGCCCGCCCGCCCGCGGCCCGCCCGCCCGCAGGGACCAACCTGCCCGGACCGGCCGGGGCCCTGGGCCTGCTCCTGGATAACTCCCTCGATGAAGTGGCCGGGCTCCGGCTGGCCACCCGCCAGCTGCCGGACGCGCCGTTTATCGCCGCCGGGGCGCCCTGGTACTTCACGCTGTTCGGGCGGGATTCGCTCTGGGCCGCGCGGCTGCTGCTGCCCCTGGACAACGGGCTCGACACCGGGCTGGCGGCAGGCACGCTGCGCGCGTTGGCAGCCTTCCAGGGTACCCGGACCGACGCCGCGGCCGCCGAGGAACCCGGCAAGATCCTGCACGAACTGCGGTCCAAGGAGCTAGTGCTGGAGAGCCAGGGCCTGCGCCTGCCCCCGGTGTACTTCGGGGCCGTGGACTCCACCCCGCTGTGGCTGTGCCTGCTTGGTGAACTCTGGCGCACCGGCCGGGACGACGACGCGGTCCGGTCGCTGCTGCCGAACGCGGCACGCGCCGCGGAGTGGCTGCTCGCCGCCGGTGCAACCGGGCAGGACGCCGCAACGGTTAACGCCGCAACGGGTAACAGTCCAGCGGGCAACGCCGGGTTCCTCAGCTACCGGGACGCGTCGGGGCACGGCCTGAGCAACCAGGGCTGGAAAGACTCCCGGGACGCCATGCAGTTCCGCGACGGCCGCCAGGCCGACGGGCCGATCGCCCTGTCCGAGGTGCAGGGCTACGCGTACCAGGCAGCGATGGAAACGGCGGAGCTGTTCGACGCCTACGGGGAACCCGGCGGGCAGGCGCTGCGGGACTTCGCCGCTGCCCTCCGGCTCAGGTTCCGCGAGCGCTTCTGGGTGGAGGACGACGGCGGCCCGTTCCCGGCCATGGCCCTGGACGGGCACGGTGTTCCGCTGGACATACCGGGCTCGAACATGGGACACCTGCTGGGCACGGGCATCCTGGATGCGGCCGAAGCCCGGATCGTGGCGGACCGGCTGGTGAGCCCCGAGCTGTTCTCCGGCTACGGCGTGCACACGATCTCCCGGCGGGCCGCGGGGTTTTGGCCCTTCAGTTACCACTGCGGCTCGGTCTGGAGCCACGACACCGCCATCGCGATCCGCGGCCTCCTTGCCGACGGTTTCATCGCCGAGGCCCAGATCCTCGCCGATGGCTTGCTCGCGGCGGCCGCCTCCTTTGGGCACCGGCTGCCGGAGGTGTTCGCGGGGGTCCGGGCCGAGGACTCGGGCGTCGCGGTGCCCTATCCGGCGTCCTGCCACCCGCAGGCGTGGTCCTCAGCCTCGGCTGTTGTGATCGCCCAGGCGATGGGCGTCGGGCTCTGACGAGACTGGCTCTGGCGGGCTAACTTCCCGGGGCCGGCCCTGCCGGACTAGCTTCCGCCGGGGCCGGCCCTGCCGGACTAGCTTCCGCCGGGTCGGGTTGCGACAGAAGCATGGCCGGCACCAGCGGCGCAGGCCGCGGAGCCATGGTGGCGCGCAGCCCGTCGGCCAGGATGACGATCCCGGTAACGGCGAGCGCCAGGCCCATGGCGGCGAGCACGTCCGTCAGCCAGTGATAGCCCAGGTACAGGCGGCTAAAGGCGACCACCAGCGTTCCTGCGGCTGCGGCCGCGAAGGCGAGCACCGACGTCGTCCGTTTGCCCGTCCGCGTCCCGCGGGCCGCCACCAGCAGGTAGCTGAGGACGCACAAGAAGACGCCGGCGCCGAAGGTGTGGCCGGAGGGAAACGACAGGGCGTCGTCCGGTCCCAGCATGAAGTCGCTGGCGGCGGGCCGGCCGCGGCCGACGTCGTGTTTAATCAGCGTGGACACCGCGAAGGTGGCCGCCATGGCGCCGATTAGCAGGACCGGACGCCAGACTTCCCGTCTCCAGACGGCCCAGGCCAGGGCCACCGCGCAGCCGATCACCGTCATCCACAGCGGCGACGTCACGGTGGTCACGGCCGTCAGGATGGCGGTGGCGAGCGGGTTCCGGGACGCGACGAGTCCGTCGTGCACGGGCGCGTCCAGAACGGCCACCCCGCTGTTCGACTGCACGGCGGCGAGCACGGTCCAGAAGACCGTCTCCCCCGCGATCAGCAGGCCCGCTGCCGCGAAGAAGAGCCGCCGCTGGGACGGCAGCGGCAGAGGGGCACGGGGTTGCGGGGCACGCTGGGCAAGGAGCATCCGCCCTATTCTGCCAGCGGCAACTATCCGCAGCCCGGACGGCCGCTGGGAGTTCTCTGGGATGCAGCCCGGCCGGGGTCCGGCGCGGCGAGCCGCGGGGAACGGGAACGGCCGTCCGCGGGCCCGGCCGTTGCCGGCCCGGCCGTGACGGTTCCGGCTGTTACGGAGTTGGGGGCCGTTTGGTCTGCGGGTATGGCGTTTCGAACCGGGCCAGCATCTCCACGAACCCGGCGATCTTCTTCTCCCGGGTGGAGGCGTGCTTGACCGAGTTGGTGCGGTAGATCAGGGCATAGCGGTTCACGGACGTCAGGACCTCGAACATCGCCTGCGCCCGGGGCTCCGCCGCGATGGCCGCGGCAAGATCATCCGGGACTTCCGCCGTCGCCGCGCCCGAGTAGGCGGCCTCCCAGCGCCCGTCCGCCTTGGCGGCGGAGACGGCGGCTTGTCCGGCCGGGGCCATCCGTCCCGCCGACTCCAGACGTTCAATCCGCTCCACGTTGCGTGCGGACCACACGCTCTTGGGTCCCCGCCGGGTCATCCTCTGGAAGGAGCTCTCCTCGTCCCGCCGCCGGCCCTGGCCGTCGATCCAGCCGAAGCACAGCGCCTCCTGCAGCGCGGCCTCGTAGTCCAGCGCGGTCACTGATCCGCCCTTCTTATGCAGCACCAGCCACACGCCCGGACTCTGCGCGTGGTGCTGCTCCAGCCAGGTGCGCCACTCGGCGGCGTCCTTCACCAGCAGTTCCTCAAGTTCAACAGCCATGGCACCATTGTGCTCCGCGGGGCTGACCGGATGGGTGCTTTGGTGGCACCATGTCATGAGGAGCCACTCCCGTCCCTCGCAAGGAGATCCCATGCTGCGCGTCCGCCCGATCCACTACACCTCCCGTATGGACCAGTGGGGGCAACTGCTGTCCGCCCTCGGCATGGTGCGAACGGTCGACGACGGCGACTGGCAGGAGTTCGACGCCGGCTCGGGCCGGCTCGCGCTGCACCGCGTAGCGGCGGATGCCGCATCCGGCGGCGCTGCCGAACAAGGAAACGTGCAGGACGGCAGGACGGACTTCGGCGTCGAGGTCGGAGACCTGGCAGAATTCGCGCGCCGCACCAACCTGGCCGGAGTGGAGGACGGGACCACCCCGGCCGAGCTGGTCAGCGCGCGCCACGGGGACACCTGCCGCATCACGGGCGAGGACGGGTTCGGCTTTTTTGCGGACAAGGCCACCCACGGCGCGCAGTGCGCGGACGCCGATCCTGCCCTCGCCGTCGTCGAAGTCTGGTTCACGCCGGACGCTGCCGCCGCCGCCCAAACCCTGCGGAATATGGGCGCCCGGCTGCGCCCTGCACCGGATGATGACGAAACCGCGGATTTCACGGCGAAGAACGGCGGCGTGCTGATGGTGCGCCCAGCCAGCGGCGCCGCCCGGTCCGGCCTGGGCTTTGAATACACCGGCGACCTCGCCGCCCTGCGGGACCGCCTGGCGGCCGCGGGCCACCAGGTCAGCCTGACGGAAGAGGCGTTCGGGCGGACCCTGCACGTGGCCAACCCAGACGCCGCCGATCTGCCGGAGAACCCCAACGGGGCGATGCTCTGGATCTCGCTGAAGCCGGAAGCCGCCTGAGGCTGTTGCTCCGGTGCGGCCGCGGCGGATCTTGTGGAGTTCAGCGTTTCGTGGCGGCGTTCTGTGACCACTTGGTGTCGCGCAACCGGGCTTTGAGTTGTCTTACATCGCATGGATTGCGAGGCGTCAGGGGTGTTGCCGTTGGGGTACCTTCACGGGGCATTTAGTCGGGCGGGGTATACGGGCACGTCAGCTCCAGCATCCGCGCAGACGGCCTTTAGGGTGCTGGGGCCCGACGATCGACCGGCTAACGGACGGGTCGGGCAGGACCGAGGACATCGCAAACCCTGCCCGGTAGAGTGCCGATCATGGTTCGGACCGTAGGACAACCCAACAAGACCGGACTTATCTGGGTCGCGGTTACTTGTACGCTGATCATCACCGGCCAAATCTGTACGATCAGCGGTGCCCCTGACGCTCACATGGCGTCATGGGTACTCATTGGCTGCACGGTTCTTCTCATTGTCGTCGCAGTGGCCTCTTACCTTCGCAACAGCAGAGGCTCAGGCTCTCCGCCCGGCTGAACCTAGAGCAGCGCGCCTGCGGAAACCCAGGAAACAAGATTGCCGGCGACCGTCTTCGCTCGGGCGGTCGTGCCTCCCAAATTTCATTGGTCGCTGAGAACTCGTACTACTTCGGAGGGCGGCTCGGGTGTCCGGCGGTCATCTGGGACAGCCACCCAAACGATGCCGTGCTGGTCTCGACGACTTTTGGCAGTCCCAATCGGCTCGGCGAGGTTTACCGCTACGTCGCGAGCGAAGCCCTCGATAGTGCCGTCGGCTGCGTTCGTATGGAACTCGAGCCTGCTGCCAAGAACCACCAAGGGATCTATAGTCCGGCGGTATACAAGGCAGGCTGCAGCCGGCCCGTCCTCCCAGATGCCGAGGATTTGCACTTCCTCCGCCCAGTGGCGGTTGACCGCGTCAACGATGTAGCGGACAAGATTCATAGTTCCATCCTGAAGGAAGACGAGAAAGCAGCCAATCTGACAGATCCCTCAACAGACACTGTGGGAGGGTCTAGCCGGTCCAGGCAGATCTAGGGGTCTGCCAAACGCCAGGGCTGCCAAGGTCCGTGGCCCAACAGTGATGGGACTGGGCTTGTACGAGGACCAGCGCCAGGTTCCGTCCGCTAGAGGATCCCCTTGCGGGCAGACCGACTCATGTCTGTAATCCAGCTTGGTGTCTCGAAACGTCTGTGCCTCAAAACGCATGGATTGCGAGGCGTTACGGCTGATGCGGCACCGAGGTCCAGCGGTCCCCGTGTGAGGCTCGGTGCCACGTCTGCCGGGGGCCATCCCATTCACGTGCGACGTCCGTGAGCCAGATCGTACTGTCTGGGTCCCATCCTGCGATGACTGTCGCCGTTTGGGTATCGACCTGGAGTGCTCGCGTTGCGCCGTTGAGGTAACCAACGACTGTCAGGTGCACGGCATCCCACTCGCTTGCCACTTGTTCCCAATCCGGGATGACCCATAGGCCATCGCGCCCGGTCGTGCGGAACCAGTCGTGTCGCCGGGATGCGGTGACGTCGAGCGGGAATTTGCGGCACAGCGAAATCCAGTCATCTGCTATGCCGATCTCAAGAGTCCGGCCCGCTCCCCGAACCGGAACCGTAGTCGCATGCTCCCACCCCAGGGCATCCTCTACGAGACTCAGGGCGGCCGGGACTTGCCCAACGGTGTGGACCAGCCCGTGCGGGATCGACCACCACGTTCCAGAGAAGTTGGCGCGCGGGTCGTGCGGGAGTTCGCGGTCAGCGCGTTCTTCCTCGGCACGTTCCTTGCGGCCCCACTCGGTCAGTGTTTGTCGGGGATTCTTTGATAGCTGTGCCGGGCCATCCGCCGGTCGCCAGTCAATGGCCCACTGCTCAACCCGGCGGGGCTGCCAGTACCACTGGATGCCGGGTGCTGCCAGGAGTTGTCCGGCGACCGTGGACAAAGCCGCAGTGATGACCGGGAGTCCTGCGATAACATCTTCTCCATCGGGCTCCTGCCAGTATCTTGCAGTGTCGACCGACCGCTCGAGGGCCCCCTGCATCAGTTCACTGTCGAAGCCGGCAAAGTTCAGAGAAGCGAGCCTGGCCGCGAGCTCCTCTGGTGACGGAGAGGAGTGCGGATCCGCAATGTCACCGGGAGAGGAAGCGGTCAGCAGGACGCTCGATGTCCCACTCCCATTTTCAAGTTCGTACGCCAACCAGAACGCCGCAGTTTTGACATCCGGATCCAGCGCCATCGCCAGCTCAAGACACAGGCGGCGCCCTCGAGGTCCCTGCAGAACTAGATCCGTACTTGGCGTCATCAGGTCATCCTTGCACCATCGAAAGCAGACCGGCCCGCCGACCCTGGAGTGGCCGCCGATTATCGCCGCGGTTGTTCTGCCTCAGAACCGTCCGTCGTAGCTGTCCCGCAGGCCCTGCGCGGTGAACTGCCAGCCTTCGACGAGTTCGCTCAGGTCGTTCTCCGGAGTTGCCCTGCCAAGCTCACGGGCCAACTCCATCTGAGCCTCCATAAACGCGGCCATCCTGTCGGCATAGTCGATCAGGGCCCGGATCTTATCCGGCTCCAGCTCAGGCGGTTCAGGCGGCGGCGGCATCTCGATCATGCGGGCATTCTGCCAGATGCACCCTTGAGAACAGCGTTAGCCGGAGCCTGCGGGTCGGGACCAGGAACCGGCGGATCCGGGGTCAGTCCTCCAGCGCCCCATTGCAGAGCCGGTTCACGACTTCGGTGAGCATGGTCAGCCCGGCCACGATGTCCTCGTCCGTGGTGTATTCGTGTTCGTTGTGGGAGATCCCGTCCACGCTGGGCACGAACAGCATCACAGTCGGGACAAGGTCCTTCATGTTGGTCGAATCGTGCCCGGCCAGAGTCATGACCGGCTTGTTCGCCAGGCCCAGGTCCGCCGCCACCTTGGCCGCGAGTTCGACGCCCTCTGGCTGGTAGGGGGTCACGGGCCAGGTGTGGGAGTGGTTGCGCTCAACCGTGACGCTCGCCAGCTTCTCGATCCCGGCGATCCGCTCGTCCAGCAGGGCGTCCGCCTCGGCCAGGACGGCTTCATCGGCGCTGCGCAGGTCCAGCAGCAGGCTCACCCGGGACGGCACCACCACGGGCGAGTTGGGGTAGACATTCAGCTGTCCCACGGAGGTGTGCAGCACGCCGGGGAAGGAGTCGGCGAGTTCCCGGGCGGCGACCACCATCATGGACGCGCCCAGCAGCGCATCCTTCCGGTCAGCGATCACGGTGGAGCCCGTGTGGGCCTGCTCGCCGTGGACCACGAACTCGTATTTGTTGGCCGCCCAGTTGGAGTTCACCAGGCCGATGGTGATGCCCTCGCGCTCCATGCTCCGGCCCTGCTCGATGTGGATCTCGGCGCAGAATGCCGCTTCGGGGCCGTCGTAGCTGCCCCGGCAGCCGATCGCGTCCAGGGCCTCGCGGACCGAGACTCCGGCCGCGTCCGTGGTGTCCAGCGCGGTCTCGAGTCCGAGCTTTCCCGTGTAGACGGAGGAGCCCATCATGGACGGCTTGAACCGCGAGCCCTCCTCGTTGAACCAGTTGACCACGGCGATGTTGAATCGGGGCTGCCCGGCGGCTCCGGCTGCGTCCCACTGCTCCACGAGCCGGAACGCCGCGTGGGCTGCGGCGAGCACACCGTACGCGCCGTCGTAGCGTCCCGCCGTCGGCTGGGAATCCATGTGCGATCCCACCACCACGAAGGGGGCCCCCGGCACGGCCTCGTACAAGCCCCACTGGTTGCCAGCCTTGTCGAACCGCACGGTGAAGCCCTTGGCCTCCAGCAGGCCCGTAAGCCACGCCCGCTGCTGGCCGTCCGGCACGCTGGCCGCCTGCCGGTCCACGCCGCCGTTCTCGGTCGCGCCGAATTCGCTCATGGTGTGGAAGTCCCGAACGAACGCGGCGTCGCCGGAGCTGAAGGTGGTGTGAGTAGTCACGGTGTTCCCCTATGAACGGTTTGTAGCTGCGCTGAAGAGTGGACCGGTTGCGGCCGAAGCGACCGCAACCGGGGACGTGAGGCCGGGGGTCCGGAACGTAAAGTTCCCACCGACGGCGGTGGCCAGCACCTCGAGTTCGGCGATGCTGTCCGCGGTGAGCGGGGACCCGGACAGGACGGTGAAGTCGGCCAGCTTGCCTGCGGTCAGTGAGCCTTTGACGCCGGCCGCGCCGGTGGCCGCGGCGGCTCCGGTGGTGTATGCCGCCAGGGCCTGGAACGGGCTCAGCCGCTCGTCCGGGTTCCCGAAAACAGCGCCGGAGGCGGTGCGCCGGTCCACGAAGGCCTGCATTCCGCGGAGGACGTTTCCGTCCGCCACGGGGCGGTCGGAGCTGCCGGCGAGCGTCACTCCCGAGGCAAGGAACGAGGCCGCACGGTAGGCCCAGCCGAGCCGTTCCGGGCCGAGGGACAACGTCATCCCGTCCCCGCCGTCCGAGAAGAAGCTGGCCTGCGGGGTGACGGCGATGTCCGCGGAGGCCAGCCGTTGAAGCTGCTCCGGCCTGGTCATCGAGGCGTGTTCGATCCTGTTGGGCACAGTCCGGGGGCCGTATCTCGCGGCGCAGGCGGCGATGATGTCGATCGCGAGGTCCACGGCACGGTCGCCGATGGCGTGCGCCGCGATGGACCAGCCAGCCGCGTAGGCGGCCTCGATCTTGCCCCGGAGCGCCTCCGGCTCGGCCTGGAAGTAGCCGGTGTTGCCGGTGTTGTCCGTCCCGCCGTGGCTGCAATAGTCCTGGCTGACCGCGGCCGTTTCGCCGAGCAATGACCCGTCC
Organism: Arthrobacter sp. 05T420; assembly: GCF_056396305.1. NCBI lineage: Bacteria > Bacillati > Actinomycetota > Actinomycetes > Micrococcales > Micrococcaceae > Arthrobacter > Arthrobacter sp. 05T420. The sequence goes on from NZ_JBFTLG010000009.1 coordinate 102,868, forward strand.
AGGAACACCTTCGCCGGGCCCAGGGACAGGAAGTCGTCGCCGAATCCGCTGGCGATGCCCAAGTCCAGGCCGGCAGCTGCGGCGTCCGGCGAGTCCTGTCCGCCGAGCGGGTGGAGCACATCAAGAACCGGCATCAGCTGCGCCCGTGCATGGAGCCGGCCCGCGGCTCGCGCCCGCTGGTACGCTGCCAGCTCCACTGGGCTGTGGCCGATCCAGCCGCCGCCGATCCCGGCCTCGGTGAAGCTGGTGATGCCCTCCGCGGCGTAGTGGCGGGTGGCCCGGTCCAGCGCGGCTTCGATCGCCTCGGACGAGTACGGCAGGATCAGCTGCTGGATCAGCTGCTGCGCGGTTTCCTGGACCAACCCGGTGGGGCGGCCGGCGGCGTCGCGGACAATCACGCCGCCGTCGGGGTCCGGAAACGACGTCGGCTCGGCGCCGGCCAGGCGGAGCGCGGCGGTGTTGACCACGGCCATGTGGCCGGAGTTGTGCCGCATGAACAGCGGCCGGCTTCCGGTGATCCGGTCGAGGACGGTGATGTCCGGAAGCTCGCCGCCGTGCTGCTGCTGGCTGAAGCCGGTGGCCAGCAGCCAGCCCGGCCCGTCCCCGGACACAGGCCCGGGCCCGGCGGCGCTGCCTGCAGCCATGCCGGCCTCCAGCAGGGCGTAGAGCTGGTGCAAGCCGCGCGCGGCGGAGACATCCAGTTCGCCGAGGCCCAGCCCGAACCAGGTCGTGTGGCAGTGGGCGTCGATGAAGCCGGGCGTCACGGTGGCGCCGCCGAGATCCAGGACCTCGGCGGCCTCCAGCCCGTCCAGGTCATCGTCGACGCCCACAATCCGGCCCTGCCAGATCCCCAGCGAGGTCGCGCGCGGGTGGCGGGCGTCCATGGTGATGATGTCCGCGTTACGCAGCAGCAGATCGAGTTTCATGGGTTACCTAGCGTGGTTCTTAGCGGTGGGAGGTGGTGACTGACTTGAGGCGGGTGTAATCCTCCAGGCCAAAGACAGAGAGGTCCTTGCCGGTGCCGGAGTGCTTGAAACCGCCGTGCGGGGCCTCGGCCGGGATCACCTGGTGGCAGTTGATCCAGACGGCGCCGAAGTCCAGTTCGTTGGACACCCGGGTGACGACGCCGTGGTTGTTGGACCAGACGCTGGACGCCAGCGCGTACTTCGTCCCGTTGGCGAGCTCGATGGCCTCCTCCTCCGTGGCGAACGGCTGAACGGTGACCACGGGTCCGAAGATTTCCTCGCACACCACCTCGTCGGCCTGGAACACTCCGTCGATCACAGTGGGTTCGAAGTGGAAGCCGGCGCCCGTCCGCTTGCCCCCGGCCAGAACCCTGGCGTTGGCGGGCAGCCGGGACATGAAGCCCTCCACCCGGTCCAGCTGGGCGGCGCTGTTCAGCGGGCCGAGGTCCGCGGCGTCGCCGCCGACCTGCAGCGCCGCGGCGGCCGCGGCGAGCGCGGCGCCGAACTCCTGGTGGATCGAATCCTCCACGAGCACGCGGGTCACGGCGGTGCAGTCCTGCCCGGCGTTGAAGAATGCACCGAGCGCGATCTCCTTGGCCGCCAGGTCAATGTCGGTGTCGGCGAAGACGATCGCGGGCGCCTTCCCGCCGAGTTCCAGGTGGACGTCCTTAAGGGTCTTCGACGCCGCGGACATCACCTGCGCCCCGGCCCGGGTGGAGCCGGTGATGGACACCATTTCCGGAATCTCGTGATCCACCATGGCGGCACCGGTCCCCCGGCCGCCGCAGATGACGTTCACAACGCCGGCCGGGTAGGCCTCCTGCGCCAGCTCGCCCAGGACCAGGGTGGACCAAGGGGTGGTGTCCGCCGGCTTCAAGACCAGAGTGTTACCGGCGGCGAGCGCCGGTCCGATCTTCCAGATGGCCATCATGAACGGGTAGTTCCACGGGGTGATCTGGGCGACCACGCCGAGGGGTTCGCGCCGGACGGTGGAGGAAAAGCCACGGACGTATTCGGTCTGGGCGGTTCCGGACACCACGCGGCAGGCGCCGGCAAAGAAGCGCAGCTGGTCGGCGCCGCGGAGGATCTCGATCTCGCGGGTCACCTGGCGGGGCTTGCCGGTGCAGGCCACCTCGGCGTCAAGGAGCCTGTCGACGTTTGCTTCGATGAGGTCGGCGAGTTTGAGCATCATGGCCTGGCGTTCGGCCGGGGTGGTCCGCTTGTAGCTCTGGAAGGCGGTGTGGGCGGCCTGGAACGCGAGGTCCACGGTGGCGGCGTCGCTGTCCGGGGCGGTGCCGAGCTGGACCCCGGTGGCGGGGTCGAAGAATGGCAGGGTGGCAGCAGCTGTTCCGTCTGCGGCGCTGCCTTGGACGATCTCACCGTTGATGATGTTGTGCAGGGTGATCATGGCGGACTCCGGTCAGTTGCTGGCGGTCTTGGGTGAGCGGGTGGTGGGGTCCTGCGGGAGGTGCAGGACCGCCGGCAGCCCGGATTCGACGGCGCGGCGGAAGGCGGCGCCGAAGTCCTCGGCCTTCTCCACGCGTTCGCCGTAGCCGCCATAGGACCGGGCCAGCGCGGCGAAGTCCGGGTTGGTCATGTGCGTGCCCGAGGGGCGGCCCGGGTAGTGGCCTTCCTGGTGCTCACGGATCGTGGCAAAGATGCCGTTGTCCACCACGAGGGCGATGAACTTCCCGCCGTGCCCCATGGCCGTCGCGATTTCCTGGCCGTTCATCATGAAGCAGCCGTCGCCGGCCACGGAGATCACCTGGCGGCCGGGGTAGGCCAGGGAGGCAGCCACCGCGGCCGGGATCCCCATGCCCATGGCACCGTTGCGGGGCGCGGCGAGGGAGTTCGCCGCGTTGTGCTTGAGGTAGCGTGCCGGCCACAGCGAGTGGTTCCCGGCGCCGTAGGTGATGACGGCGTCGTCGTCCATTTCCTGCTTGAGTATTTCCATCACGACGGCGAGGTCCACGCCGGTTCCACCGTCCGGCTGCGCGGTGGAGTACTTCTCGTAGTCCGCGCGGGCCCCGGCCAGCCAGCCGGCCGCAGGTTCCACCGCGGATTCCGTGGCGGCGAGTGCGGTGGCGAAGGACGCGACGTGGGCCGCGATGTGCTGGTCAAGCCGGCCGAAGTGGCCCAGCAGATCGGCGCCGGGGTGGACGACGACGGTGACGGCATCCAGTCCGCGCATGTAGCCGTCGGAGAGCACGTCGGCGCGGACGCAGCCGACGAACACCAGCAGATCGGCCTCGTCGAGGCGTCGGGCGTTGGCGTCGCTGCGGGCGTAGCCGAGGTAGCCGGCGTAGGAGTCGCTGCTGTGCGGGACGGCGTCATAGGCGCGGAAATCCGCGAGCACGGGGATGCCGTGGCGGGAGGACCAGCCGGCCAGCGCGTCGGACGATTCCTGGTTCCAGCCTTCGCCGCCCACCACGATCAGGGGCTTCTTGGCTGCGGCCAGCTTGGCCTCCAGTCCGGCGAGGTCCGCCGCTGACGGTTCGGGCCGGGCGACGGTGCGGGGCTCCACTGTGCACGATTTCGCTGGGCCCGGTTCAATGGCGTGGACCAACACGTCTTCGGGGAGGCCGATCACGACGGGACCCGGCCGGCCGCTGAGGGCCGTGAAGATGGCGTCGTCCACCACGCGGGCGGCGGAGGCGGCGTCGTCGAGCGTCACGACCTTCTTGGCGGTGCTGCCGAACCAGGCGTTGATGTCGAATTCCTGGAACGACTCCCGGCCGCGGTCCGCGACCGGGATGAGTCCCACGAACAGGATCATCGGGGTGGCGTCCTGGTGAGCGGTGTGGATGGCGATGAAGGCGTTGGCGGCACCGGGGCCGCGGGTCACCATGGCCACGCCCGGAAGCTCCGTGAGCCGGCCTTCGGCGAGGGCCATGAACCCGGCGCCGCCTTCGTGGCGGGTCACCACGGTTTCAATGGAGGATCCGTGCAGGCCGTCCAGGACATCCAGGAAGCTTTCCCCGGGGACGCCGTAGACGCGCTGGATACCGGCTCGTTCCAGCTGGGCAACAATCAGGTGCCCGGCGGTGGTTGTTGTACTCAATGCTTCATTCCCTCTTCTTCGATGCTCAGTGCGGGGAGCAGGATGCCGGACAGTGCGGTCAGCACGGACACGACCAGCAAGATGATGGCACCCGGCCAGAACGAGTTGCCGTTGGCGGCCACGAGGGCCGTCGCGATCAGCGGCACGAAGCCGGAGATGACGCCGGCGCTGTTGGAGGTGATGGCGACGCCGGTGTAGCGGACCTTCGTGGCGAAGAGCGCGGTGAGGGCCGTACCGGACACGGCATACGGGATGGACAGGGTGCACACGCCGATGATCATGGCCAGGATGACCAGGGCCGGGATGGCGGTGTCGATGGCCAGGAACACCGGGACGGCGACGAGCGCGGATGCCACGCCACCCCAGAGGATGACCTTGCTGGCGCCGAACTTCTCGCCCATGCGTCCGGCCCAGATCAGGAAGAAGATCTCGAAGACGGCAGCGAGAAGCGAGCCCATCAGCAGGGTTTCGTAGGGCATCTTGAGCACTTTGGTGCCGTAGAAGACCACGAAGCTGGTGATGAGGTAGAACCCGCCGATGCCCAGCAGCGCGGAGCACATGCCGACCAGGATCTGGCGCCAGCTCTTTGTCAGCACTCCGCGGATGGGGGCGTGCTCGGTCTCGCCGGACTCCATGAGCGCTTCGAATTCCGGGGACTCGCTGAGCTTGCTGCGGATCCACATGGAGATCGCCAGCAGCGGGAGCGCCGCGATGAACGGGATGCGCCAGCCCCACGCGTCAAAGTTGGCCTGGCCCACCAGGTACAGCATTCCGAAGAAGCCGCCCGAGGACAGGATGGTGCCGATCGGCGAACCGATCTGCGGGAGGGCAGCGTAGCGGGCGCGCTTGGCGACCGGGGCATTTTCGACGGCGATAATCACCGCGCCGCTCCACTCGCCGCCGACGGCGAGACCCTGCAGGATGCGCAGCGCGACCAGCAGGATGGGCGCTGCGACGCCGATCGTCATGTAGTTCGGGAGCAGGCCGATGAGCCCGGTCACGAGGCCGATGCCCACGATGGTGACCATCAGGATCTTCTTGCGCCCTACCTTGTCCCCCAGAGCGCCGAAGATGAAGCCGCCGATCGGGCGGGCCACGAAGCCCACGGCCAGGGTGGCGAAGGAGCTCATGGCCGAGACGAAGGGGTCCTGGGACACGAAGTACTGCGCGTTGAACACCAGCGCTGCGGCTGTGGTGAACAGGAAGAAGTCGTACCACTCCAGAGCCGTTCCAACGAGGGCCGCGAGGGCGACTTTCTTGGCCACGCTCTCATCGACGGCCCCGGGTAACTGCGGGCCGGCGGTGGTGGTGGCGTTGCTTGCGCTGCTTGCCATGATTACTCCAAAGAAATATGACGGGTCTTTGCCGGTGCCGGTGCGACAACCCCATTCGGGGAAAATGCCGTCGATGGCGCTCCAGGCGGATGGTTCCGTGGGGTGTGATTAGGCTCACCCCTGGTGCTTCCATCCATTCTGCCAGTAGCTTTTTCCAAAATAACTAGCAGTGCGCCACGCATCCTGGACCCTAGAATGTGAGAATGCACAATTTTGGATCGCCGGGGGCCGAGTTCCGCTGGAGAGAGCTGGTGGACCAGCTAGAAGGGCGGCTGGACATCCTGGCCCAGACTTTCACCGCCCGGGTACGGCAAATCCCGGAATACGGCGAAAGCCAGGTGACTGTCCTAGAAATCCGGGACACGGCGCGGGAAACTTTTCGCCGGCTCATCCACGGGCTGCGGGGCGGCCCGGAAGACACGGCGCGGGACGGGCTGCTCGCCTTCGCCTCGGATCTCGGCTCCAAGCGGGCACGGGCCGGAATCCCGCCGGAGTCTCTAACATCAGCCGTGCGGCTGGACTTCAGCATCCTGTGGGCCGACCTCCTGGAGATCGCCGCACCGGAGGACGCGGGCCTGCTCGCCTCCCGCGTGGATCTGGTCTGGCGCGTCGTCGACGAGTTCGCCACCCGGACCCACATGAGCTACCTGACTGAGCGCGTGCGGATGGCCCAGGAAGAATCCAGCATCCAGCGCGAGTTCATCGCGCGGCTCTTCAACCAAAGCACACCCTCGGCCGAAACGTCCTCGCAGGTGGGCTCCGCTCTGGGCATCGGGCCGGATTCGCGATGCGGCCTTGTAGCTGCCAGCGGCGAACCCGGCGCCCGGCTGCGTGCATCTGCCACCCAATTCGGCTCGGGCCAGCGACGCTACAAGCTGTTCCTGCACGAATCAGGCGGGAATACCTACCTCTTCTGGCCTCTGCTCCCTCCCCGGCCCAGGGAAACCCGGAGTGCGCCTCCGCTGCCGCCGCTCCTGGCCGACATCCCCTGCGGCTATGTGCCGGAGGTGCACGGGCTGCGCGGCCTGCCCGCGGCTGCCCGCACTGCGGAGAGCCTCGCCGCCCTGCTGCGCCCGGGAGATGACGGCCCCCTGTCCGCCGATGCGGCGTGGACCCGGCTGGCCCAGCAGAACCTTCAGGACGCCGGCCTCGACCTCGCCGCCCAGCTGGAGGAGGACATGGCGGAATGCCGTGGCGGGGAACGCGAGCGCCTTACGGAAACCGTGCAGCACTACCTGTCCACCGGGAACATCACGGCCACGGCGGAGCAGCTCTTCTGCCACCGGAACACCATCCTGAACCGGCTCAACCGCTTTCAGGAATTGACCGGAATCGATTTGACCGTTCCGACACAGGCGGCCCGGCTGGTGGTCGCCTGGGCCTAGCAGTTGTGTGAACACACACTTCGGGCCCATTTTTGGTGGGGTTTTCGCCATTGAGGTGTGATCACCAACACAGAATAGTTGGCTACTACCTTGCACCGGACATTCGTCCCCGCACCCCCATCTGGAGAAATTGATGGCTCAATCGGTAGAAACCACCTCCCACGCGGCTGCCCGCCTGGACCTGGCCAAGATGCGTAAGATCGCCCTCGCCAGCGTCATCGGCACCACCGTCGAGTGGTACGACCTCTTTGTATTCGGCACAGCATCCGCGCTCGTGTTCAACAAGATCTTCTTCCCCAGCTTCGACCCCCTCGTGGGCACCATGCTCGCCTTCGGCACCTTCGCCTCCGCCTACATTGCGCGCATGGTGGGCGCCATCATCTTCGGCCACTTCGGGGACCGCCTGGGCCGGAAGTCCATGCTCCTGATTTCACTGCTGACCATGGGCGCCGCCACCTTCGCCATCGGCCTGCTGCCGGACTACAACAGCATCGGCATCATGGCGCCTCTGCTGCTGCTCTTCCTACGCGTCATCCAGGGCCTGGCCCTGGGCGGCGAATGGGGCGGCGCCGTCCTGATGACGGTAGAACACGCTCCCGCGTCTCAACGCGGGTTCTACGGTTCGCTGGTCCAGGTGGGCGTGCCCGCCGGAACCTTGATCGCCAACGTTGCGTTCCTCATTGTCGCCTCGAGCGTCAGCACCGAAGCCCTCCTCGCCTGGGGCTGGCGTATCCCGTTCATGGCCTCCGCGCTGCTTGTGGCCGTGGGCATTTACATCCGGCTGCACATCGAAGAAACGCCGTCCTTCCAGGCAGTCAAGGATGCCGGCGCCAAGGCCAAGCTGCCCTTCGCGGCCCTCATGGCCAAGTACTGGAAGCAGGTTATCCTCGGCGGCGTCGCCACTCTGTCCACCGGCAGCACCTTCACCCTGCTCGTGGCCTCGGGCGTCTCCTACGGCAAGAAGGAACTGGGCCACTCGGAAACCCTGATGCTGTGGGTTGTGCTGGCTTCCTGCGCCCTGTGCTTTGTCCTGATCCCCTTCTTCGGCCGGCTCTCTGACAAGTTCGGCCGCAAGCCGATCATCTATGCCGGTGTTGCCGCCGAGGCAGTCCTGGCGTTCCCGATGTTCTGGCTCATGGACACCAAGTCCGTGCCGCTGCTGTTCGTCGCCTACCTGGCCATGATGACGGCCTTCGCCGCGAACTACGGCCCGATCGCCACCTTCCTCGCCGAGCTCTTCGGTTCCAAGGTCCGCTACTCGGGACTGTCCGTGGCCTACATGCTCTCCGGGCTGCTCGGCAGCGCCGCGACGCCGTTCATCACCACATGGCTGCTGGGCATGACCCACCAGAGCTCCTCCATCGCGTGGTACATCATGGCCGCCGCCCTCGTATCGCTCTGTGCCTTGTTCGTCCTGACCGAAACCCGGCACGGCAACATCGACGCCGTCGACTCCGCCCCCACCGACGCGGTCGCCGCCGCAACCACGGTTGCAACCACTGACCCGTCCGCCGAAGCGGTGGCTGCCAAGTGACAGTCCAGGACGCTCACCTCACTGCTCTGCCCGCTGCTCCTCCCGTAAACGGGACGGTCCACCGGATCGCGCAGATCCCGGGCGGCGCGGCCGCCGTCGGCCCGTTCTCCCAGGCGGTCGTCGCCAACGGGTTTGTCTTCACCGCCGGCCAAATCCCCGCGATCAGCGGGCTGGACCACCAGCCCGACACCTTCGAGGACCAGGTGCGCCAAACCATCATCAACCTCCGGTCCGTGCTGGAGGCGGCCGGGTCCGGCCTGGAGCACGTGGTCAAGGTCAACGCCTACCTCACCGATCCCGACCGGCTCGAGGCCTACAACCGGGTCTACTCGGAGTTCTTTGCGACGGCCCGGCCTGCTCGGACCACGGTCTGTGTGAGCCTGTGGGATGTCGCGCTGGAAATCGACTGCGTGGCCGTGGTTGCCGACACGACGGCGCCGGACGCCCAGTGAGCGCCGTCAGCGCCGTAGGCGCCGGGAGCACCGTGAGCGCAGTGCGTAGCGGTGAACTCGCCGAGGGACTCGCGGCCGTCAGCTACCCCACGATCGGGCACTTCCTGGAGGACGGATTCGTGGATCCGGCCATCCGGGCGCTGCTCGACGGCGTCAAGGTGGCTGGCCCCGCGGTCACGGTGCGCATCGCGGACCATGACGCCTATGCCATGAACCGTGCCCTGCTGGAGCTGCACCCCGGCGCGGTGCTGGTGGTGGACATGTCCGGTGACCACCGGCACGCGCCGGTGGGCGCGGTCACCGCGGCAGCGGCCACCGCGCAAGGCGCCGCCGGCGTCGTCGTCGACGGCGTGGCCACCGACGTCCTGGAGCTCCGCGCCACGGGTCTGCCGGTCTTCGCCCGCGGGACTTCGTGCCTGACTACCAAGCGGGTCCGCAGCGGCGGCTCCGCGGTGAATGTCCCGGTGCAGTGCGGAGGCGTCCAGGTCAATCCGGGCGACTGGGTGCTCGGGGACGACAACGGCGTGATCGTCCTGTCCCCGGAGGCGGCCGCCGAGGTCCTGGGCCAGGCACTCTCCTCCGACGCCGCCGAGCCGGCGCTGCTGGCACGAATCGCATCCGGCGAGCCGTTGGAATCGGTGCTGGCGTTCTGAGGGACGGCGCGGGATTCCGGTCAGGGATGGGGTAGAACTTAACCATGAATGTGCGCACCCCTGACCCGAATCCCGGCTGGCTCTCTGACGACGACCTGATCGAGGCGCGGGGCAAGCTGCCGATGGTCTATGTCGAGGCCGTACCGGTCCGGCTGGACCCCCTCGGGTTCGTGAACGAGGTCGGCACCCTGCTGCAGGCCGACGAGGACGGCGCCATGGTCCGTTCGCTGGTGTCCGGCCGCGTTCTTTACCGCGAGACCATCCGCGCCGCGCTGCTCCGCCACATGGAGAAGGACCTGGGCCCGCTTGCCTTCCCGCAGCTGCCGGTCAGCCCGGTGCCGTTCACGGTGGCCGAGTACTTCCCGTCTCCGTCCCATACCGGCTTCACGGACGACCGCCAGCACGCCGTTGCCCTGGCGTACATCATTCCCGTCACCGGCGAATGCTCCCCGCGCCAGGACGCCCTCGAGCTGACCTGGATGACGCCGCAGGAGGTCATGAGCACGGACGTACAGCTGGAATTCAGCGGCGGCCGGGGGGCCCTGATCCGGCAGGCGCTGGCCTTCGCGGGAGTCGGCAACTAGCCGACACCCTTGGGGCCCGCGCCGTCCGGGGACGCTCGGGGCGTCCCGGGCGTCCCCGACTTCACGCACCTGATTTTGTAGACTGGTGGGCGGACCGCAAGAGAACTTTAAGGACTCCCGATGACCCACCCCCCAGCCTCCCGGAATTACAGCGAACAGCAGGCTGGATCCCTTCGGGCCGGCGACCACCTGATCCTGCCCGATGGAAACCGCTCTGCCGAGATCCACCGCGTCGATGTCGAAGCCGACGATTTTGGGACTCCCGCCATGGTTTTGGCGACCCTCAGCGGCGGCGGTGTGCTGCGGATCGCGGCGGGATCATTGATCCGGGTCACCGACGACCCCGAGTCCGGCGCCACGATTGCCTCCGACGACGGCGCGCCCGCCGGAGCACCCGAACTGCCGACTCCTTCCGGCGACGGCTCCCCCGAACTTCCGGCGTCCGGCCCGTCCCCGGAACCGGAAGAGGAGGTGCCCGACGCAGCTGAGTCCGACAATACGGCGGCCGCCGTCGTCGTCCCTCCCCAGCCCGTTGCGCCGCCGGCGGTGGGCGGACCCAGCGACGCGGACCTGGCCCTCATCCCGGTCCCCGACGGCACGCCGGAGTCTGTCGTGGAGGCCGCGGCCGAGGCCCATACGGGCGCCGTCGGTGTGCTCCTGCTCAGTGAACGGCTCGCCAAGGGCATCAACACCAAGTCCGGCAGCTGCCTGAAGGACCTCAGCGACCTCGCACACGAGCTCTTCATCACCCTCAAGGACGCCGAAAACGCCCTGGCGGTCGCGGACCTGCTCAACGTCCTGCCGTTCGACGGCAACCCCGACCGCTGGGCCTCCGTGGAGTCAACCCTGGCGCTCTCCAGCTACATTTGCCGCCAGCTGGGGCAGGACCAGCGTGCCGGGATCTACGAGAAGTTCCTCCGCGCGCCGGAGGCCATGGAAACTGACCCGTTCAAGGCCCGGATCAACGCCAAGGTGCGCCAGCGCTCGCTCAACGAGCCCAACCTGTACGACAAGGAAATCTTCCGCTCGATCGACAACGCGAACCCGGATGCTGAACGCGAATGGCGCCTGCTGCGGCTCGAGGCGCTCCTGTTCCTGCGTGCCCATGGTGGCTCCGAAACGGTTGGCGCCGCCGAGCTGGAACGCCGGATCGGCAACGAGCTCGAATCAGTCCGCGCCTGAAGTATTTGCCCCTACCCCGCCACGGCCGGGCGTTGTAGATTCGGCCCATGACGAACAATCTGAGCGTTGTGATTAATTCGGACGCGCAGCAAGTTTGGACCATGCTGCGCGAACCCGCCAAGATCGCCGAGTGGCACGGCTGGGTGGCCGATGACCAAGAGGCCGAAATCAGCGAAATCTACTTCGGCCCCAACGTCATCGAAGGCGCAGACCACACCTCCCTGGTGGTGGACGGCGGAGACATCTTTACGTTGAAACCCGTCGCCACGGGCACGGAAGTCAGCGTTACCAGGGCGGCAATCGACCACGATTCCGAGTGGGCGGCCTGGGACGAGGACATCACCCAGGGCTGGCTGACCTTCCTGCACCAAATGCGCTTCGCCCTCGAACGGCACCCGCATGGCAGGCGTCGAACTTTTTTCTTCTCCGTGCCCGGCACCAGCGGGTCCGCGATAGAAAAACTCGGGCTCAGCGATGTCCCGGCGCCCGGGGACCCGTATTCGCTCACCCTGCCCACGGGCGAGGAGATCTCCGGCAAAGTGTGGTTCCGCAGCAACCACCAAGTTGGCCTGACGGTCCACCACTACGCCGAGCACGGGGACGGCCTAGTGATCGTGGCGGACCAGCCGGTCATCGCCGATGTCCGGCCCGACGGCGGCTCCGTCGCGATCATCTCCACCTACGACCTCGGGGCCCACCAGCTGGAGGCAATCCGAAATCACTGGGACAAGTGGCGGGCTGAGAACTACCCCACATCCGACCCCGTCCACTAAGGGAAGGGCTGCGTTAGCTGGCACACTTGAACCGTGCCAGCCAATCCTGAGTCCGATCCTTTGCCCCCCGCGCCTGCCAGGCAGTCCGAGTTTTCCTTCCGCGTGGGCAAGCGCCTGAGCGAGGCGTGCCCGCCGTCGGCCGGGCAGATTGACGCCAACGGCGGGGAGTTCCTGGGCCGGACCGGCACCATCGCCACCCCGCACGGGGAGATCCAGACCCCGGCGTTCATTGCCGTCGGCACCAAGGCCACGGTCAAATCCGTGCTGCCGGAATCCATTGCCGAGCTCGGCGCGCAGGCCGTGCTGGCCAACGCGTACCACCTGTACCTGCAGCCGGGCGCGGACATCCTGGACGAGGCCGGGGGCCTCGGTGCGTTCATGAACTGGCGCGGGCCTACGTTCACCGATTCCGGCGGGTTCCAGGTGATGAGCCTGGGCTCGGGGTTCAAAAAGGTCATCGACATGAAATCGGTGGACAATTCCGGACCCGACGACGCCGTCGCCCCCGGCAAGGAACGCCTGGCCCACGTGGACGAGGAAGGCGTGTGGTTCAAGAGCCACCTCAACGGCGACCGGCACCGCTTCAGCCCCGAAATCTCGATGAATGTCCAGCACCAGATCGGCGCGGACATCATGTTCGCGTTCGACGAGCTCACCACGCTGCAGAACTCCCGCGGCTACCAGGAGGAGTCCCTGGAACGGACCCGGCGCTGGGCCGAACGGTGCATCACCGAGCACTTCCGGCTCACGAACGAGCGCGCCGGCAAGCCCTACCAGGCCCTGTTCGGGGTGATCCAGGGTGCCCAGTACGAGGACCTGCGCCGCAAGGCCTGCCGCGACCTCGGAGCCATGAACTTCGACGGCTTCGGCATTGGCGGGGCGCTGGAGAAAGAAAACCTCGGCACGATCGTGCGCTGGTGCAACGAGGAACTGCCGGAGAACAAGCCGCGGCACCTGCTGGGCATCTCCGAACCGGACGACATCTTCACCGCCATTGAGAACGGCGCGGACACCTTCGACTGCGTGTCCCCCACCCGGGTGGCCCGCAATTCGGCGTTCTATCACCCCACCGGCCGGTACAACCTCTCCGGCGCCAAGTACAAGCGCGACTTCGGCCCGCTGCAGGAAGGCTGCGACTGCTACGCCTGCGTGAATTATTCGCGGGCCTACATCCACCACCTGTTCAAGGCCAAGGAGATGGTCTCGGCCACCCTGATCTCGATCCACAACGAACGCTTCGTGGTGAAGATGGTGGACGACGCCCGGCTCGCCATCGAGGCCGGCAACTTCTTCGAGTTCAAGGCCGAGACCCTGCGGAACTACTACTCCTAGGCGTCCGTGGCCCGTGGTTCCGGGGTCCGGCGTCGGACTGGCCCGACGCCCGCGGGTCCCGGCGTCGAACCGGTCCGCCGTCGACCTCGAAGTCGCCGAAACCGTGCCCGATCGCCGGAAATTTCCGGCGACCCCGCAGCGTTCCGGCGACCTCGGGCTTTCCAGGGTACGACGGCGGCAAGGCGTGCCGCCCGCCGTCGAAATCGCGGGAAGCCACCGAACTCGCCGTAAATTTCCGGCGCCTCCGCCGCGTTCCGGCGAACTGGGCGGCGCACCGTCCCAAAAAGAGCCGTCGCGAAAGATTCGCGGTGCGGCGTCGCGTTTTCCACATACTGGTTTTCCACATAATGTCGGCGGGGACTGCCGCCCGCTCCCAGGCCAGCTCAGGCTGGTGGCATGACGCAGAACCCTCTGGAGCTGCCGCCGACGAGGAACCTCTGGCGGACCGAACAACTGCTGGACCTCGGCTACGGTCCGCGCGCCATCCGCTCGCTCCTGGACTCAGGCGCCCTCGTCCGGCTCCGGTACGGCTGCTACATCCGCGCCAGCCTGTGGCGGGCCCAGTCCCCCACCGCCCGGAGCAGGCAGCTCATCTACGCACATGCCCACGGTACGCACACGACATCGACAGGCACCTTCCTCTACAGCCACACTTCCGCGGCGCGCCTCCGCCGCCTCCACTTATGGGACGTGGATAACGCGATCCATCTCCTCCAGAAAGTGCGCCCCTCGAACGAGCGCCACGGCAGGGACGTCCGCTGCCACACGCGTCCCTTCGCCGATCACGACGTCGCAGTTGTGAACGGCCTCCGGACAACTTCTTTAGAGCGCACAACGGCCGATTGCGCCATGCTGCTGCCCTACAGGCAGGCGCTGATCCTCACCGACCACGCGCTTCGCCTCGGCGCAGACCCGGCCACCCTGCAGGCCATGGCAGATGATCTGGACGGGCGGCGGGGGATCCGGACATTCCGCCGCGTCCTCGCCTCGGCCGATCCGCGGTCCGAATCTCCCGGCGAAACCCTGACCCGCGACCTGATCCTGCGGTGCCGGATCCGGCCTCCTGAGCCGCAGCTTGAAGTGATAAGCCGCGTTGGGCGCTATCGTCTGGACTTTGCGTGGAAGGAGGAGAAGGTCGCCCTCGAGTTCGACGGCAAAATCAAGTACTTCGATTACAGTCCCACACCCGAGGTGCTCTTCGAGGAACGGCGCCGCGAGAAGGCCCTGACTGAAGAGGGCTGGCGGTTCGTCCGCGTTGAGTGGAAGGACCTCTTCCTGGAACAGGAATTCAAGAGCCGCCTGCTACGTGCACTGGCCCGCCGCCCGCAACCGTGAGCGCCGGATTCGCCGGAAAACCCGCGACGTCGCCCGAAATTTACGGCGCCCCCGCAGGTTTCCGGCGAATGGGTGGCAGCCCGGGGGACGGCGAACAGTGCGGCGGGGGGCGCGCTCTGGGCGGCGGCGGTGGGGTCTGCGCTCTGGGCGGCGGCCGGACTCGGAGTTTAGCGGCGGCCGGGGACGGAGGCCTAGGCCCCGTAGCTCGGTTCTCGCTTCTTAACCCAACCGATGGAGAGCCCTGTCAGCGGCACGAAGGCGAACTCCACGAGGGTCTTGTAGAGGAAGCCCACGAGGACGTAGTTCACGAACATCCCGGCGTCGGTAATGCCAATCACGGACGCGGCAATGCTGCAGAAGATCAGCGTGTCCACGAATTCACCGGCCACGGAGGAGCCCATGATGCGCGCCCACAGAGACTTTTCTCCGGTCCGTGCCTTCATCTTCACGAGAATCCACGAGTTGATGGTCTGGCCGGCAAGGAATGCCAGGAGCGATGCCAGAACGATCTGCGGGACCGGTCCCAGGGCACCTTCCAGGGCTGTCTGCTTGGAAGCACCGTACTCGTCGTCGAACCCGGGAAGGGCGATGATGACCCAGTAGCAGAGGGACGCGAAGACAGAAAGGGCAAAGCTGGTGACGATGGCTTTGCGCGCCACCTTGAAGCCGTAGACCTCGCTGATGACGTCGCCCAGGATGTAAGCCAGCGGGAAGAGGAAGAATCCGCCGTCCGTGATGACGGGGCCGATCGCCACGCCCTTGGACGCCCCGATGTTGGACAGGATCAGCACAACGGCCATGACGGCCAGCATGATGCCGAAATACGGGGAGCCGATCGAGGCGAATCTAGGCGGAGCTGACGCCGGGAAAGTCTTGGCGGAAGTCATGGCATTCCATTTCGTAGTGGTTCGCTCGGCGGCCCACACTCCCAGGGGAAGACGCTGGACGGCCGGCTGTATTAGCACTGGACGGCCCCGGTGACACACAACGCCGGAACCGCCTCCATTCTCGCACCCGGCACTTCGGGCACGGCGGTGCAGGCCCGGCCGGAAGGCGCGAGTTCGCTGGAAGCCCCCGAGGTCGCCGGAAAATTACGGCGACCAAGAGGGCTTCCGGCGAATTCGGCGACGGCGGGCTGGCCTGCCTAGCGGCGCGAGGCGTCGATGAGGTCCTCGTCGTCGTCCTTGGGGCCGGTGGTACCTGCGCCCGCGTCGACAGCGGCCGGCGTCCAGGCGTGACCCTGCTCGTGGTCCAGGTGCGTGGACTTCTTGTTCTTCAGGGCGAAGATGTAGACCAGCAGGGAGATGCCGATGGCCACGGTGACGTAGGTAAAGAACAGTTCTTCCTGGCCCGCCTTCTGCAGGGCCGCGCCGATGAGCGGGACGGTGCCGCCGAAGAGAGAGTTGGCGATCGCGTAGCCCAGGCCGACGCCGAGGGCGCGGATGGACGCGGGGAACAGCTCGGCCTTCACCAGGGCGTTGATGGAGGTGTAGCCGCCCACGATCAGCAGGCCGCCCATCATGAGCAGGAACGCGGTCATCGGATCCTTGGTTCCGGCCAGGGCGGACAGGAGCGGCCAGGTGAACAGGACGCCGGTGATGCCGAACCACAGCAGCAGCGGCTTGCGGCCCACCTTGTCCGAGATGATGCCGTAGACCGGCTGGAGCAGCATGAAGATGAACAGTGCCCAGAAGTTGATGACCGAGGTGTCGGTCTTGGCGATGCCGGAGGTATCGTTCATGAACTTCAGGATGAAGTTGGTGTACGTGTAGAACGCCACCGTGCCGCCGAGGGTGATCCCGATGCAGATCATGAGCGGCTTCCAGTAGCTGGTGAACAGCAGCTTCATGGTCCCCGGCTGCGCCTGGCCCGCCGCGGCAGGGGCCTTTGCGGCCTCGATCTGTTCGGCCGAGACGGTTTCCTCCATGGAGCGCCGCAGCCACAGGACCACCAGGGCGGCCACGCCGCCGATCGCGAACGGGATGCGCCAGCCCCACTCGGTCAGCTCGGCCTTGGGCATGGCGTTCTGCAGGACCACGAGGACCAGCAGGGCCAGCATCTGGCCGCCGATCAGCGTGACGTACTGGAAGCTGGAGAAGAAGCCGCGGCGCTTGGAGGTAGCGGCCTCGGACATGTACGTGGCACTGGTGCCGTACTCACCGCCTACGGAGAAGCCCTGGATCACGCGGATAAGGACCAGGAGGATCAATGCCCACAGGCCGATCACGTCCTGGGTGGGCAGCACGGCGATGGCGAAGGAGCCCGCGGACATCATGGTCACACTCAGGGTCAGCGCGGCCTTCCGGCCCCTGCGGTCGGCGTACCGGCCAAAGAACCAGGCACCGATCGGGCGCATCAGGAACGACGTCGAGAAGACGGCCATCGCCTCGAGACCGGCCTGAAGCTCATCGGTGGAGTTGAAGAAGTGCGCCTGGAAGTAGGCCGCAAAGACGGTGTAGACGTAAAGGTCGTACCACTCGACAAGGTTGCCGGCCGAGCCTTTGAGGATGTTGCCGACGGCTTTCCGGGTCTGGGCCGCTTCGGACAGTTGGGTGCTCATCAATGAACCTTCCTGGATCCGGCGCCGCCAGGAGGCAACACCGTCCGCCACCCTAGTTCCCGTGATCCGGAACACTAAGATTTTGTTCATACTGTTCATGGAATGCTTGTTCAGGAGCACAATGCGGGTGGTTTTGGCGGGATGGCAGGATGGGACCATGACTTCTACCGCATTCGATTCCGCCGCCCTGACAGTTGCCGATACTGCCTCCGTCGCCGCCTCCTCCCCCGCCGTCGCGCTCACCATCGCAGGCTCCGAGGCGACCGGCGGCGCCGGCGCGCAGGCTGACCTGAAGACTTTCCAGGAGCTCGGCGTCTTCGGGATCGCGAACCTGACCTGCATCGTGTCCTTCGACCCCAAGGACAACTGGAACCACCGCTTCGTCCCAGTGGACCAGCAGGTCATCGCGGACCAGCTGGAGGCGACGACGGCGGCGTACGGCGCCGCGTCCGGCGCACCGGCCGTTCTGGACACCGTCAAGATCGGCATGCTGGGCAGCCCCGCGACAATTTCGACCGTGGCCGCGGCGCTGGTAGCCGGGCAGTTCGCCAACGTGGTGCTGGATCCGGTGCTGATCTGCAAGGGCCAGGAGCCGGGCCACGCCCTGGACACCGACCAGGCGCTCAAGTCCCACATCCTGCCGCTGGCCACTTTCGTCACGCCGAACCACTTCGAGGCCGAGTCGCTCTCCGGGCTGGAAATCACCGACGTCGAGTCCCTCAAGGCCGCCGCGGTCCGCATCCATCAGCTCAGCGGCGCCGCGGTGCTCGCCAAGGGCGGCGTGCGGCTGGACGGCCCCGACGCCGTCGACGTCTATTTCGACGGCGAAACGCTGGAGGTCCTGTCCGCCCCGAAGGTGGGCGAAGTGGCGGTGTCCGGCGCCGGGTGCTCGCTGGCCGCTGCGGTGACGGCTGAGCTCGCCAAGGGTGCGACGCCGCTGGCCGCCGCCCGGACGGCGAAGGCATTTGTGACCGCCGGCATCCGCAACCGGGTGGCCTCGGGCGCACCGTTCGATGCCTTGTGGCAGGGCGGCCCGCGCTAACACGTTGCAGAGGATCGTCGGAGGGAACGGCAATGGCACAGCACTTTGAGTCCGTGGACGAGTACGTCGCCTCCTTTCCTGCCGAAGTGCAGGACGTGCTCCAGGAGATCCGGCGGCGCTGCCATGACGCTGTACCTGGATCAAGGGAGATGATCAGTTACGGCATCCCGACCGTCACGCTCGGCGGCAAATACGTGGTGTATTTCGCCGGCTGGGCGCACCACATCTCCGTTTACCCCGTGCCCGACGGCGACGAGCCGCTCAGCGCGGAACTCGCACCCTACCGCGCCGCGAAGGGGACGCTGAAGTTCCCGCTGCGGAAGCCCGTTCCGTACGAGCTGATCGGAAAAGTGGCCGCGGCCCCCTGGCAGCGGAACGCCGGAGCGGGGCGCCCTAAGCAGCCGGGCTCGCCGGAAAGCCCCGGGTTCGCCGGAAACTTCCGGCGAACCCGGGAGATTCCAGCGAACTGGAGGGCTTCCGGCGAACTGGAGGGCTTCCGGCGAACCCAGGGACCGCCTCAGCGCCGCGGGATGTTCCGCAGGTTGCTCCGTGCCATGCTGACGGCCTCGCCGGCGCCCCGGTTGAGGACCACCTTGGACATGGCCGTGGCGAAGCCCAGGATCTGTGCGCCCTTGATCTTGGGCGGAAGGGACAATGCCTTGGGGTCAGTGATGAGCTCCACGAGCGACGGGCCGGGGTGGGCGAAAGCTTCCCGGTACGCGGCCTCGATCCGGGACGGGTCCGTGACCCGGACGGCGTGGAAGCCCAGGGCCTTGGCAACGTCGGCGTAGTTGGCGTCCGGGACGTCGACGCCGAAGTCCGGGAGCCCGTCCACCAGCATCTCGAGTTTCACCATGCCCAGGGTGGAGTTGTTGAAGACCACCACGTTCACCGGCAGCCGGTGCGCGGCGACCGTGATGAGCTCGCCCAGCAGCATGGACAGGCCGCCGTCGCCCGAAACCGAGACCACCTGCCGGCCGGGGAACGCCAGCTGGGCGCCGATCGCGTGCGGCAGCGCGTTGGCCATGGACCCGTGCAGGTAGGACCCGATCAGCCGGCGCGTGCCCAGCGGATTGATGTACCGGGCGGTCCAGACATTGCACATGCCGGTGTCGGCCGTGAAGATCGCGTCCTCGGCCGCCACCTGGTCCAGCAGCGAGGCCGCGTATTCCGGGTGGATCGGCTGTTTCTTCCCGACGTTCCGGGTGTACGCCCCCACAGCCTTGTTCATGAGCCGGTCGTGCTTTTTCAGCATCTGGTTGAGGAAGCGCCGGCTCTTCTTCGGCTGCAGCTGCGGCATCAGCCCGGCCAAGGTGGGCAGCACGTCCCCATGCACGGCGACGTCGACGTCGGTCCGCCTCCCGAGTTTGTGCGCGGCCCGGTCCACCTGCGCCGTCCGGGTTCCCGGGAGGAACTGGTCGTACGGGAAGTCGGTGCCCAGCAGGATCAGCAGGTCCGCGTCCTCGATGCCCTCGGCCGCGGCGCCGTAGCCCAGCAGGCCCGTCATGCCGATGTCGTAAGGATTGTCGTACTGCATGAAGTCCTTGCCGCGGAGGCTGTGGCCGATCGGCGCCGCGAGCAGTTCTGCGAGGGCAATCACCTCGTCGTGCGCGCCCTGCACGCCGGCGCCGGCAAAGATTGCAACCTTCTCGGCGGCGTTGATGGCGTCCGCCAGTTCCCGCACGCTGGCGGGGTCCGGCGTCAGCGTCGCAGGCCGGAACGCCGCAGGGGCCGGCGTCGGAGCTGTCGCCTCCAGGCCGGCGATGTCACCGGGCAGGGTCACGACGGCGACGCCCCGGAGTCCGACGGCGTGCTGGATGGCGCTGTGCATGACCCGGGGCGCCTGCTCCGCGGTGCTGACCAGCTCGGAGTAGACCGAGCATTCGTTGAAGATCCGGTCCGGATGGGTCTCCTGGAAGAAGCTGCTGCCGATCTGCTTACTCGGGATGTGCGAGGCGATGGCCAACACCGGAGCCCCGGAGCGGTTGGCATCATAGAGTCCGTTGATCAGGTGCAGGTTGCCGGGTCCGCAGGAGCCGGCGCACACCGCGAGCCGGCCGGTCAGCTGGGCTTCCGCCGCCGCGGCGAACGCGGCCGCCTCCTCATGCCGGACATGGATCCAATCAATTCCGCCCTGCTGCGAGCCGCCGGTCTGGCGGACGGCGTCGACGATTGGATTGAGGCTGTCCCCCACGATCCCGTAGATCCGCTGCACGCCGGCAGCCTGGAGTTGTTCGATGAGCTGGGTGGCAAGTTCCTTGGCCATGGGTGCACGCTCCCGGGAGGTGGATCGATGAGCTGACACAGGCCAATATAGTCCGCACGGCTGTCAGCGACGTCCAGGAACGGTCAGTCCGTAACAGATCCCTCTGGACTAGCGGCCGCGCTGCTCGCGCCGCGCCGCGCGAGGCCGGCGGCTCAGTTCCCCGAGTGCGCCTGCAGGAAGGTGTAGACCTCGGTTTCGTCCACGCCTGGGAAAGCGCCCGGCGGCATCGCTGCCAGCAGGTGGGAGTGGGCCCGGGCCGAGGGCCAGGCATTGCCGGCCCATTCGGCGGTCAGCGACGCCGGCGGGCGGCGGCAGCAGCTTTCGTCCGGGCAGGTGGACTTGGACCGTTCCGTAGTGTCGCGGCCGCGGAACCACTTCACCTGCGCATACGGGACACCCACGGAGAGCGAGAACTCCCCGTTGGCGGAGCGTTCCGTCCGGGCCGTGCACCAGTAGGTCCCGGCCGGGGTGTCGGTGTACTGGTTGTAGGCGCTGAACTTGTCCGGAACGTCGAACACCACTCGGGAGGTCCAGTTCCGGCACGAGAACTGGCCCTCGATGGCGCCGGTGTGGTCCTGCGGGAACGTCACGCCGTCGTTCTCATAGGCCTTGTAGATGATGCCGCTCTTGTGCGTCTTCTGGAAGTGAGTGCGGATGCCCAGGTGATGGGTGGCGAGGTTGGTGAAGCGGTGCGCGGCTGTTTCGTAGGACACGGCGAAGGCGTCCCTGATGTCCTCGACAGCGATTTCCTTGGCCTGCTTGGCCTCCTGCAGGAATGCCACAGTGGCCTGCTCGGGCAGCAGGAGCGCGGCGGCGAAATAGTTCGTGGCCACGCGCTGCATCAAGAAATCGCCGTAGTTGTTGGGGGTCTGGTGGCCCAGGACGTAGTGGCCCAACGCCTGCAGCAGCACCGAACGGGGGTCGTGATCGCTGCGGGCGTTCTGCGTGAGATAAATTCGGCGGTTCTTAAGGTCGGTCACCGAACGGGTGGAATGCGGCAGATCACCCACGTGGTGGAGGCTGAATCCGAGGTGCCCGGCGATGTCCGAGATGACGTGGTGGGATAGCGGACCGCTCGTGTGACCCACCGAGGCCAGGACCTTCTGCGCCTCGGCCTCGTACTCGGGGAAATAGTTGTTCCGCTCGCGCATCATCGCGCGCAGTTCACCGTTCGCGCGGCGGGCCTCCTCCGGCGTCGCCACCTGTTCGTTGAGCCGGCGTTCCAGCTCGTGCTGCAGCCCCACCATGGACTCCAGCACATCCATCGGAAGCCGTGAACTGATGCGGATCTTGGGCAGGTTCAGGGACTCATAGATGGGGCTGCGCTGGTAGCGTTCCAGCTCGATTTCCAGGGCCGCACGCCGGTTGGGCGGCTCCGCGCCGAGCAGCTCGTCGATGCTCACCCCAAGCGACGCCGCGAGCTGCTGGAGCAGGCCAAGTTTGGGCTCGCGCTTGCCGTTTTCAATCAGGCTCAGCTGGCTTGGCGCCGTGCCGACGGCGGCGCTCAAGTCATCGAGCGTGAGGCCTGCAGCCTTGCGCAGATGGCGGACGCGGCGGCCCATGCTGATGACGTCCACCTCCGGCGCGGCAGGCGCGGACGGCGAAAGAGCTTGGCGGTTCCAGCTGGTTGAGTGCATTTCTTGAGAATACGCGAAGAAGTGCATTTCTTTCCATGGTTTTGATCTAGCAACCCCTTGGAAAGTGAAGAAAAGTAGAACTCACGGAAAGATTCACTAATCCGGGAACACCCAGCCAGGATCTGCAGAGACGCAGACTGGCCGGCCCCGGACCCACCAAGGAGACAAAGATGACTGCAGCATTTGAGCCCACCCAGCAGCCGTCCGGCCAGGACACAACACAGCAGGCCGCCGCACTGGAGCTCGAGTGGGCTGCCAACCCGCGCTGGGAAGGTGTCACTCGGGACTACAAGGCTTCCGACGTCGTCCGCCTCCGCGGCCGCGTCTCCGAAGAACACACGCTGGCCCGCCGCGGCTCCGAGAAGCTGTGGAAGCAGCTCACCGAGGAGCACAGCACCGGCCAGTACACGAACGCCCTGGGCGCGCTGACCGGCAACCAGGCCGTGCAGCAGGTCAAGGCCGGGCTCCGCGCCATCTACCTCTCCGGCTGGCAGGTCGCCGCGGATGCCAACAACTCCGGCCACACGTACCCGGACCAGTCGCTCTACCCCGCGAACTCGGTCCCCACGGTGGTCCGCCGCATCAACAACGCGCTGCTCCGCGCGGACCAGATCGAGTTCTCCGAGGGCATCCAGACGGTCGAGGACTGGCTGGTCCCGATCGTGGCCGACGCCGAGGCCGGCTTCGGCGGCCCGCTGAACGCCTACGAGCTCATGAAGTCGATGATCCAGGCCGGCGCCGCGGGCGTGCACTGGGAAGACCAGCTCGCGTCGGAAAAGAAGTGCGGACACCTCGGCGGCAAGGTCCTGATCCCCACCCAGCAGCACGTCCGGACGCTGAACGCCGCCCGCCTGGCCGCCGACGTCGCCGGCACGCCGTCGGTCATCATCGCCCGTACCGACGCGGAGGCAGCCACCCTGATCACCTCCGACGTCGACGAGCGCGACCAGGAGTTCATCCTCCGCGAAGGCGGACAGCCGGTCCGCACCCCGGAAGGCTTCTACAAGGTCCGCAACGGGATCGAACCCTGCATCGCCCGCGCCAAGGCCTACGCCCCGTACTCCGACCTCATCTGGATGGAGACCGGCACCCCGGACCTGGAGCTGGCCCGCAAGTTCGCCGAGTCCGTCAAGGCCGAGTTCCCGGACCAGATGCTCTCCTACAACTGCTCGCCGTCGTTCAACTGGCGCAAGCACCTCGATGACGCCACGATCGCGAAGTTCCAGCGCGAACTCGGCGCCATGGGCTTCACCTTCCAGTTCATCACCCTGGCCGGCTTCCACGCCCTGAACTACTCGATGTTCGACCTCGCCCACGGCTACGCCCGGGAAGGCATGAGCGCCTACGTCGAGCTGCAGGAGAAGGAATTCGCCTCCGAGTCCCGCGGCTACACCGCAACCAAGCACCAGCGCGAAGTCGGCACCGGCTACTTCGACGACATCGCCACCGCGTTCAACCCGAACGCATCCACCCTGGCCCTGGTGGGATCCACCGAAGAAGGCCAGTTCCACTAATCCCCAACCGCACCCTCCGCTCGCAAGCTCGCGAGGGAACCCGGCGGCCGTGGCCCCCTCCCGACAGCGGCGCTTACGTCCGGCCTTCGGTCCGGCATTGCTCTGCCTGCTATTCCCCATGCCCGCCCCATGACCTCGAAGAACTCGGTCGGGGGCGGGCACAGGGCCCCTTTTACGCAGGCTGTCGCAACACCGGCACCTTCGACCTCGCCCGCAAGTCACCACTCGCCGTCGAACTTCCTTCTTCGTTTAGGAGAGATTGAAATGAACAGCTTCACTGACAACTTCACCATCAACGGGATCACGCTGACCGCGCAGCCGATTTGCCGGCAGAGCGAGGTTCTTACTCCGGACGCTCTGGCCTTTGTGGCCAAGCTGCACCGGGCCACGGCCGGGCGCCGGCAGGAGCTGCTGCAGGCCCGGCAGGAACGCCGCCACCAGATCGCCAAAGGCCAGGACCCGCGCTTCCTGCGCGAAACCGAAGCCGTCCGCAACGATCCGAACTGGCGCGTGGCTCCCCCGGGCCCTGGTCTGGAGGACCGCCGCGTGGAGATCACCGGGCCGGTGGACAAGAAGATGACCATCAACGCGCTGAACTCGGGCGCCAAGGTGTGGCTCGCTGACATGGAGGACTCCTCCACCCCGTCCTGGCGCAACGTGATCCAGGGCCAGCTGAACCTGACGGACGCGCTGGAACGCCGGATCGACTTCACCACAACCGACGGACATAACAGCAAGGAGTACAAGCTGCGTCCGGCCGGGGAGCTGCCCACAGTGGTTGTCCGCCCCCGCGGCTGGCACCTGCCGGAAAAGCACATGCTCATCGACGGCGAACCGGTCGCCGGCGGGACCGTGGACTTCGGGCTGTACTTCTTCCACAACGCCCGCCGCCTGATCGCGCAGGGCAAGGGGCCGTACTTCTACCTGCCCAAGATCGAGAGCCACCTTGAGGCCCGGCTGTGGAACGACATCTTCATCCTGGCCCAGGACCTGCTGGGCATCCCGCAGGGCACCATCCGCGCCACGGTGCTGATCGAGACCATCACCGCGGCATTCGAGATGGAGGAGATCCTCTACGAACTGCGGGACCACGCCGCGGGCCTGAACGCCGGCCGCTGGGACTACATCTTCTCCCTGATCAAGAACTTCCGCACCCGCGGGCCCCGCTTCGTGCTGCCGGACCGTGGCCAGGTCACCATGACCCAGCCCTTCATGCGGGCCTACACCGAACAGCTGGTCCGGGCCTGCCACAAGCGTGGTGCCATGGCGATCGGCGGCATGGCCGCGGCTGTCCCCAACCGCAAGGACCAGGATGCCAACGCGATCGCCTTCGAGAAGGTCCGCGCCGACAAGACCCGTGAGGCCGGCGACGGCTTCGACGGCTCGTGGGTGGCGCACCCGGACCTGGTGCCGGTCTGCCGCGAGGTGTTCGACGGCGCCCTCGGCGATCGCCCGAACCAGCTCGAACGCCTCCGCGAAGACGTCGCCGCGGACGACCGTGCCCTCCTGGACATCTCCGCGACCACCGGAACCATCACCGAACAAGGCATCCGGAACAACATCGAAGTGGGCATCCGCTACATCGAGTCGTGGCTGCGCGGCAACGGCGCGGTGGCCATCCACAACCTGATGGAGGACGCCGCCACCGCGGAGATCTCCCGCTCGCAGCTGTGGCAGTGGATCTTCTCGCGGGCCATCACGGACCACGGCGATGTGGTCACCCGGGAGTGGGTGGAGGACATGCTGGACGAGGAATTCGCCAAGCTGGAGCGCTTCGAGGGGGACCGTTTCGCCGACGCGCGGGACATCTTCGAGGAAGTCGCCCTGTCCAGCGAGTTCCCGGCGTTTCTGACGCTGCCGGCCTACGACCGCTTCCTGCATGAAGCGCGTGACGGCGCCGAACCCGGCCGCGGGAAGGCAGCCCTGATCCCGGCGTAGGACTCCACGGCCCCGGGCAACCCGGGGCCGCAATGAATTCCGTTTGCTGGGCTGCCCGCCCCTCGCAACAGGCAGCCCGAAATCCGGGTGGCAGTCCAGCAACGGAACACCTCTGCAGCTCGACAACGGCGTCGAGTTGACGATTTCGATTTGACAGCTAAGGCCCATGTTCCTCGCGGACATGGGCCTTAGCCGATGCAGCTTCAGCCCTCCTGGCCGACGGCAGACATATCGCCGACGCCAGGCGTGCCATCGGCGAGAGCGTAGCGCTGCATCACCGCACCGTTCGGTGAGGCGACCACCGGCTCGATGAGTCTGAGGTTCGTCGGAACCACCCCGTCGGCGAAGACTTTCTTTCCACCGCCAAGGAGGATCGGATACACCCATAGCGTGAGCCGATCGAAGAGCCGCTCGGCGAACAGGGTCTGCACGAAGTCGAGACTGCCGATGACGTGGACGTTCTCGTGCCGCTCGCGCAGTTCGCGCACGGCGGCGACGACATCTGGACCGAGCAGTGTGGAGTCGACCCACTCGAGCGTCGGTGTCCGGCGCGAGGCCACGTACTTCGGGATGCGGTTGAACAGCCGCGCGATGTCCCCGTCCGCTTTCGGCCAGTACGCGGCGAAAATGTCGTAGGTCCGGCGCCCAAGCAGCAGCGCATCCATTCCCGCCATCCCGGAAGAGATCTGTTCCCCGACGACCTCGTCGATGAGAGGCGCTTGCCAGCCGCCAAACGCGAAACCGCTGTCGGGGTCCTCGTCCGGGCCGCCGGGCGCCTGCGCGACGCCGTCGAGCGTGGTGAACAAGTCGATATGGATGAGTCCCATGCCGTGCTCCTTCTCTGCCGCCCGTCGCCGGCCCGGCGACGAGATCACTTCGACGCTGACACAGGAGCCCGCTGCAACGCAACCATTTTTAACGGCTCGACACGGGCCCACTGCGCATCCGACAACACCTCAAGCGAGCCCCGAGATCAGCCCGCCCCGGACTCTGGGCGAAGATTAGGCGACACGCCCTAGTGCGGCTTCGGCACCTTGCGCAGGGACAGCGCGGTGCCCAGGATGAACGCTGTCACCGAACACAGGATCATCAGCAGCGGTCCGGTCCAGGCGCCGGTAACGCCGTGGACGTAGCCCAGGAGGGTTGGCGCCACGGCCCCGAAGGAATATCCCGTGCCCTGGACGACGGCGGACATCCGGGCCGCCGAGGTCTGGTCCCGTGCCAGCCGGATAATGGCGAGGAAGATCAGCGTGATGCCGCCGCCCTGGGCGATTCCGCCAAAGGAACACCACAGCCACCACAGTTCCGGGGCGAGGAGCAGGCCCAAAGGCACCGTGAGCCACAGCAGTCCCAGGGTGAGGCCCACCGCCGTCGTGCTGGCGAAACGGGCCGCCAGCGGCACGCCGAGTCCGCCCACAATGGCCAGGATCTGGAAGAGCGAGGACCCGGCCCCGGCGGCCGCGGGTGCCATGCCGAGCTCGTCCGCCAGGAGGCTCGGCAGCCAGGCTGTCACCCCGTAGTAGGAGAACGCCTGCCCGGCGAACCCGAGGGTCAGGGCTGCCGTAATCCATCGGGACGTGAGCTTGCCGGCCGGCCGCCCCGGGTCCGAGGCAGGGACGGCGGCAGGAATGAAGGCCCGCCGGCCGACGGCGATCACCCAGACGGCGGCGGCCGCCAGCGCAAAGAGGCCGCTCGCGGCAATCGCGGGACGCCAGCCCAGCAGCTCAGCCAGCGGAGCCGACACCATGGAGGTCAGGAACGAGCCGATATTCAGGGCCGCGGTATACGTGCCCATCGCCGCGCCCTGCCGGGCGGGGGTGAAGTCACGCCGGATGATCAGCGGGACCACGATGTTGCCGATCGTGATGGCGACGCCGAGGATCACGGTGCCCAGCATGACCAGGGCGCCCCCGCCGGCCGAGCGGACCACGACGCCGAAGAGCACGCCGAGCAGGGTCAGGGTGATGGCGAACTCGGGGCCCAGCTTGCGTCCGGCCAACGAGGCCAGCGGCGCGGCCAGGGCGAAGCACAGCACCGGAATCCCGGTCAGGAATCCCAATTCCACCGGGGTGAAGCCGAGATCGTCCTCCAGCTGCGCGATCACCGGGGCCACGGCCACCAACGGGCCGCGCATGTTCAGCGCAATGAGCCCGATCGCGAGCATGAGGAGCCAGCCGCGCGGCGTGCGCACCGGGCCGGTCATGGGGTGAAGCCTTGCCCCGCGGGCGGGCAGAAATGTGATTTCATCAGTCCCATTGCTATCACGTGCCCCTGCCGCACCTGCGGTCTGTGACGTTTCCGGGCGCACCGCTTCCCGGGACACCCCTAGCCCGTGGCCTGCAGGGTCGCCTCAATGACGGCCGGTGAGAGCACGTGCTGCGTGACCATCTGGCTGGCCCCGAGGATCGCGGCCTGGTCCCCGGCCCGGGACAGGCCGATCCGCAGGTGCGTCGTGGCCAGGGGCAGCGAGCGCCGGTAGACCACCTCCCGGACCCCGGCCATAAGGTGCTCCCCGGCTTGGCCGAGGCTTCCGCCGATCACAATCACCGACGGGTTCAGCAGGTTCACCACCGTGGAGAGGACGTCGCCGAGGTCCCTGCCGGCCTGGCGCAGGGCCTGGATGGCCCGCAGGTTTCCCTCGGCGACGAGACGCAGCACGTCGCCGCCGTCGTGCGCCGGCAGGCCCTGCTGCGTCAGCGTCTTGGCGACGGCGGGCCCGGAGGCCAGGGCTTCGAGGCACCCGTAGTTGCCGCACCGGCACAGCACGTCATCGCCGCGCGGAACCCTGACGTGTCCAAGGTCGCCGGCCGTTCCGTTTGCCCCGCGCTGGAGCTGGCCGCTGCTGATGATGCCTGCCCCGATGCCGGTGGCCACCTTGATGAACAGGAAGTTTTCGTCCTCGGGCCAGTGCGCCGTGCGCTCTCCGAGGGCCATGATGTTCACGTCGTTGTCCACCAGGACCGGAACCGGGAGGGACCGCTGGACGTGACGGACGACGTCGAACCCGTCCCAGCCGGGCATGATCGGCGGCTTCACCGGCATGCCGGTGGCGTGTTCCACCGGCCCCGGGAGCCCGATCCCGGCACCTGCCAGATCCGCGGCGCCCCGGCCTGCCTCGCCGAGCAGCCGCAGCCCTTCATCGACCACACGGTCCAAGACAGCCACCGGGCCGTCGGCGACATCCTGCGCCAGCCGGCGCTCGGCGAGCACCTTCCCGCTGAGGTCCGTGACGGCGATGATCACGTGCGTGGCCCCGACGTCCACCGCCAGCACTACGCGGGCGGCCGGGTTGAAGGCGAAGCGCGACGGCGGCCTGCCGCCGCTGGAACTCGCCTCCCCGGCGGGACCAACGAGCCCTGAGACCATCAGCGCGTCGATACGGGAAGCGACGGTGGAGCGGGCCAGCCCCGTGGTCAGCGCCAGCTCCGCACGGGTCCGGGCCTTGCCGTCGCGCAGGAGCTGGAAGAGGTCGCCGGCTCGGGACAGGCTGCCGCCGGCCTCGGAGGCTGCGGACTCGGTACCGGTGGGCGTGCTCATGAGTAAGGAATAGCACGAAGATCTTCTGCATGTCACGCCGAGAAAAGATTGTCACGTAGTTTTCAACTTTTGCTTGACGTTCGACAAAAGTGTCTCTAGCTTTGGCTGTGAGCCAGATCACCAGCCCAGGCAGCCTCGCTGCGGACGGTCAGTGCAGGTACTACGAAGGGGTATGGAACTTGTCGAGCCAAGATCAAACGGCACCGGCGCCGCTAGGGGTGGGGATCCTGGGGGCCGGCCCCGTCACCCAGGCGATCCACCTGCCCTCCCTCGCAAGGCTGCGGGACATCCTGGAAGTCCGCCACATCATGGACGTCGACCCTGCGGTGGCGGAATCCGTGGCCGCACGGGTCGGGGCACGCTTCAGTACCAGCATGGAAGAACTGCTTGCCGATCCCGCGGTCGAGATCGTCGCCATCTGCAGCCCGCACCAGTTCCACGCCGTCCAGGTGATCGCCGCCTGCCGCGCCGGCAAGAAGGCCGTCCTGTGCGAAAAGCCTTTCGCCATGAACGGCGAGGAAGCCGCGGCCATCGCCGCCGTGTCCGCCGAAACCGGCGTGCCGATCGTGGTCGGCGCCATGCACGCGTTCGACCCCGGCTGGCTGGCCGCGGAATCGGCCTGGGGCAACCTGCCGGACCAGGTCCATACCGTCCGGTCCTCGATCATCCTGCCGCCCAACCCCCGGTTCGAGGACTTCGCGACCGAGATCGTGGGCCGCACTCCCCCGCCGGCAGCCGCGAACGCGACCGCTGATGACGCCGCTGCCGTGAAAGCCAAACTGACCGGCGGCATCATGGGCCTGGCCATCCACGACCTTCCCCTGGTCCGCAGATTCGCCCCGGACTTCCGGTCCGTCGAGGTGCTGCACGCCCAGACCGTCCTGCCGTTCGGCTATGTCATCTCCCTGCGGGCGGGAAACGTGGCAATCGAACTCCGCGCCGCCATGAACGGAACCTGGGAGCCGTCCTGGACCTTCGAGGCCATCGGCCACAACGCGTCGCTCTCCATCGACTTCACCCCGTCCTACGTCCACGCGGGATCGGCGACAGCCCGGATCCGGACCGCTGCAGGCACCACGGTGCTCGGGCCCTTCGGCCACAACGGCTACGAGGGTGAATGGCGCAAACTCGCCGAGCTCGCCCGCGGCACCGGAGAAGCCCCGCACCCGGAGACGCTCATCCACGATCTGGAATTCGCCCTTGCGATCGCCGACGCCACCGCCGCCCGCGTCGATGCCGGCGCCACCGCTTTCGAGGAGGCAAGCGCATGACAACCCCACTTTTGGTCCACGCCGGCCCGGACGCTGAACGGGACGGCGGCGTCGGCGCCGTCGTCGCTTCCCTCCCGGTTTCTTTTGCCCCGGCACGCAACGTGCCCGACGTCGTCGCACTCGCCGGCACCGCCGGCTGGACTGCCAGCGCAACCGAGGCGGTCCGCAAGGGTGCCCGGGGCGTTGTCGTGGTTGATCCCGTGGCCGAAGACCCCGCGGCACTGGCCGCAGCGGCAGCCGAGGCGGGTACAACGGTGGTCCTTGACCAAGTCTGGGCCGGCAACCCCGCCCTCGCGGAGTCCGCGGCCCGGGACGCCATCGCGGGCGCACTGGCCGACGCCGTGTTGCTCGACTCCGTGGCGTGGGGCACCCGCGGGACCGACACAGGGGTGCTGCTCACGCGGCATCTTGCGGCCGTCCTGGCCTGCGGCGTCGAACTGTCCGGCCTGCGGGTCATCCAGCGCAGCGCCAACGGCTACACCGTGATCGGCAGCCTCCCGGGCGGCGCACCGGCGGCCCTGCAGGGGATCACCACATCCGCGGTCCCGGCCACGGCCACCGTTTCCGTCCTGACCTCGTCCGGGCGGGCGGACATCACGCTGCCCGATGCCTCCGCAGGCTGGCCGGCAGTGGTCCGTTCAGTCACCTCCGCCGGGGCCGCCACATTCCCCACCATCTACGAATCGGCCCACCGGCACAGCTGGAGGCGGCTCCGCGCCGCCATCGATTCCGGCGTCCCGGCGGCCGATCTGGAACGGTTCGCCGCCCTGACCGCCCTCGTCGGGCACCTCCACGACTGAACCGCACGACCTGCAATAGCAAACTGCACTAACTACTGCACCGCCAGCAGCACCTTCCGCATCAACTCACTGTCGAGAAGACCGGCCCGCGACGCCGCGGGCCGGCCATGAAAGGAATTCATCGTGACGATCAAGTCCTCTGTTACCTCCTCCGCTTTCTCCCGCCGGGGATTCCTGGGCTTCGCCGCAGCCGCGGCCAGCGCACCGCTCCTCGCCGCGTGCGGCGGTGGCTCCGCTTCCCAGTCGGGCGGCGGCAGCGGCGTCATCAAGTTCTGGGATATGCCGTGGGCCACGCCGGCCTACAACGACGCCGCCAAGAAGATCGCAGAGGGCTATGCGCCGGCCTCAGGCAACCTCAAGGCCAGCTACCAGACCATCCAGTGGAACAACTTCTACCAGACGTTCTCCTCGGCCATCGCCTCCAAGACCGGACCGGCAGTGTCCACCGGCGGCGGCTTCCAGGCCTTCCAGTTCGCGCAGCAGGGCCAAATCGCCTACGCGGACAAGGCAGTGGAGGAACTGAAGAAGAACGGCATGTACGACGACTTCCTGCCGGGTGTCCTGGATCCATTCAAGTCTGACAAGGGCTACGTGGCCGTGCCGTGGCAGCTGGACATGCGCGTGTTCTGGTACCGGAAGTCGCTCTTCGAGAAGGCCGGAGTGGCTCTTCCCACCGACTGGCCGACCCTGCTGGAGGCGGGCAAGGCACTGAAGAAGATCGGCGCCTTCGGCTTCACCACCGGGGCGGGCGCAGGCAACAACTACGGCAACCACTCCATGATCATGATGATGGTTAACAACGGCGGCGGCGTCTTCACCAAGGACGGTGAACTGGACCTGATGAACGACCGCAATGTGGAAGCCATTGAATTCATCCTTGAACTGGTGTCCAACGGAATCGTCGACCCCGCCGCCGTC
Source organism: Arthrobacter sp. 05T420 (assembly GCF_056396305.1). Lineage (NCBI taxonomy): Bacteria > Bacillati > Actinomycetota > Actinomycetes > Micrococcales > Micrococcaceae > Arthrobacter > Arthrobacter sp. 05T420. Next base: position 134,941 of record NZ_JBFTLG010000009.1, read on the forward strand.
AGCTACACCACCGACAACATGTCGGCGCAGTGGAAGAACAAGAAGGCAGGCTTCGGCCTGTTCCAGGTCAACGTTCCGCAGCGCGTCGGCGACACCTCGGGAGACCTTCTTGTCGCGGACCCCATCACGGGCCCGCACGGGGACAAGGCCACCATCGTCTTCCCGAACAACATCATGATGTACACGAACACGCCGTCGCAGGCATCGTCCGAGGCCTTCCTGGTCGCCTACTTGGGGCAGTTGAAGGAACTGTGGCGCCAGAAGCTGATGTCGGCGCTGCCTGTCTTCAAATCAATCACTGAACTTCCCGAGTTTGCCAGCGACCCCAACAACGTCAAGATCGTCAAGGACTGGCAGCCCATCGCCAAGACCTTCGCGTCCCAAGGCAACACCCTTAACGCCAACCTCGCAGCGCTTGACGGCGGTCAGGCCCTCAACCAGTTCACCCAGACCATCCTGACCGGCCAGTCGGACGCCAAGTCCGCCCTGCAGGCCTTCCAGTCCGGCCTCGAATCCGTCATAAAGAAGTAAGCGGTTCTTTCATGGCACTGACTACAGCCCAATCCGGCCTCAGCCGGGCCCGCCAGGGTGTTGCGCCCGGCGGCCCCGGTGGCCCCGCCAACCGCAAGAGCAAGCTCAGCGCGCAAACCAGCCGGACATTCTTCTGGCTCCTGCTGCCCTCCGTCATCCTGCTCGTCCTTATCCACGGCTACCCCCTCATCCAGGCCGGTGTGCAGGCCACGCACGACGGTTCCCTGATCGACACCGGGGAGTTCGTCGGCCTGGAAAACTTCGCCACCGTCCTGTCCTCTCCCGCGTTCTGGAAAGCGGCACAGTTCACTTTGTGGTTCACCATCGTGGGCGTCTTCGGCTCCTGGCTGGTGGGCCTGGGCCTGGCCCTGCTGCTCCGTACGAAGATCCCCGCGAGCGGCACCTTCAAAGTCCTGCTGCTCCTGCCTTGGGTCGTACCGATTGTCGTCTCCTCGACGGCGTGGAACTGGTTGGTCGCCACCCCGGACAGCCTGATCCCGTCCCTGTTCCGGAATCTGGGCATGGGAACGCCGCTGTTCCTCGCGGACCCGACCCTCGCGTCCATCACCGTGATGGTGTTCAAAGTCTGGGTCAGCTTCCCTTTCATGATGATGATGATTTCTGCCGCCCTGGCCTCGGTTGACACCACGGTTTACGAGGCGGCGAGCATGGACGGCGCCACCCGCTGGCAGCAGTTCAGCCAGATCACCCTCCCGCTGATCGCCCGCTCCACCTACATCAGCTGGATCCTCATGACCATCTTCTGTGTCAACGACTTCCCCACCATCTATCTGCTCACCGGCGGCGGGCCGGTCAGCGCCACTACCTCCCTGGTAGTCCTGGCCTACCGCACGGTCTTCCAAGACTTCGCCACCGGCCCCGGCGTGGCCATCGCCTTCCTCATGACCATGACCCTGGTGGTCATCTCCGTCGCCCTGTACCGCCAGATCCGAAAGTCGAGCGTCGAATAATGAGCGCAGCAGTCCACGCCCATCCCAAGTCCGGCCCCGTCCTCGGCGTCGACGGTCCAGCCAAGAACCGCCGCGTCCTCTCCGAAGCAGGCCATCGCGGCCAATGGTGGAGGTTCTTTGGGATCCTGATGATCACCGCGATCGTGCTCATTCCCATCATGGTCACCGTAGTCCTGGCCTTCACCCCGGGACCCACCAGCACCGCCACGGGCCTGACCTTCGAGAACTTCGCCAACGTCTTCTCCGGAACCCTCGCTGCCACATGGCTTCAGAACAGCCTCATCACCACCCTCGCCACTGTCGTGGTCTCCGTGGCCGTCGCCGCCCCCGCTGGGTACGTCCTTTCCCGCGGCCGCAGCAAGGCGGTCTCCGGCTACTCTCTGCTGTTGTTTGTCATGCAGTCCCTGCCTATCATCACTTCAGTGGTCCCACTTTTCATCCTCTTCGCCGGCATGGGCCTGGTCGACAACCTGCTGGGCATCACCATCATCTACGTCGGCTCAACCATGACCGTGGCCACCTGGATGATGGCCGCCTACTTCGATTCCATCCCCATCAGCCTGGAAGAAGCATCCTGGATCGACGGCTGCTCCGTCTTCGGCAGCTTCACCAAGGTGGTGCTCCGCAACTCCCTCCCGGGCATCCTCTCCACCGCGATCTTCGCCTTCCTGCTGGCCTGGAACGACTACCTCGTGGCCATCGTCTTCCTGCGCTCCAACGAGATTTTCACCCTCCCCATGGGCGTCCAGTCCTTCTTCCAGCAGAACGCCACGGACTGGACATCCGTCATGGCTTTGGCCGTGATCATGATGCTCCCGCCCATCATCGTCTTCGCCGCCCTCAACAAGTACTTCAGCGTTGGCGGCATCGGCGGCTCCCTCGCCGGCCGCTAGGCCCGTCCCCATCTCGCTGGCCGCAAGGCCCGCCCCGCACCTCGTCAAAACCGAACTCACCGCAAAGGAATCCCGTGTCGTATTCAATCCAGCTGTACACCCTCCGCAACGCCATCGCCGAAGACCTGCCTGGCACCATCAGGAAGGTCGCCGAGCTCGGCTTCACCCAGGTTGAGCCCTACAACTTCGTGGCAACGGCCGCTGAGCTCGGCGCGGCCCTGAAGGAAAACGGTCTGACCGCCCCGTCCGGCCACGCCCCGCTGCTGAGCCAGGACCAGGATGAGATCTTCGCCGCGGCCAGGGAACTGGGCATCAGCACGGTGATCGATCCCTACCTCCCGGCCGAGCACTGGCAGTCCGCCGAGGACATCCAGGCCACCGCAGCGAAGCTCAATGCCGCCGCCAAGAAGGGCGCTGGGTACGGCATCCGCGTCGGTTATCACAACCACGCCTGGGAGCTGGAGTCCAGCATCGAGGGCCAGACCGCCCTGGAATACTTCGCAGGGCTCCTCGACCCGGAACTCGTCCTGGAAGTGGACACCTACTGGGCCGCCGTCGGCGGCCAGGACCCGGCCCAGCTGCTGAAGAGCCTCGGCGACCGGGTGAAGTTCATCCACATCAAGGACGGTCCCGTCTCCACAGACACCAAGGCGCAGCAGCCGGCCGGCCAGGGCAAGATCGCCGTGTGGGATGTCATCAACGCCGCGCAGTCCCTCGAAGTCGGCGTCGTGGAATTCGACGACTACTCCGGCGACATCTTCGACGGCATCGCGCAGAGCCTCGACTACCTCAACGCCGGAGCAAGCGAAGGAGCACGGGCATGAGCACCTCGTCCACGAAGAAAGGCCCGGTGGGCGTCGCCGTCATCGGCGCCGGCAACATCAGCAAGCAGTACCTGGACAACCTGACGGTCTTCCCCGACCTCAAGGTCCACGTCATCGCGGACCTCTTCGAGGACGCCGCCGCGGCGCGCGCCAGGGAATACGGGATCGCCGCGTCCGGCGGCGTGGACGCCGCCCTGAACCACCCCGACGTCGAGATCATCGTGAACCTGACCATCCCGGCGGCACACGTCGAAGTCGCCACGGCCGCCGTCAATGCCGGCAAACACGTCTGGACGGAAAAGCCGTTCTCGCTGGACCGCGAATCCGGCCTCGGCCTGCTGAAAGCGGCCGACGCCGCGGGGCTGCGGCTCGGCTGCGCCCCGGACACGATCCTGGGGGCCGGGCTGCAGACGGCCCGGCGACTGATCGAACGCGGCGACATCGGCACACCGCTGACGGCCATGACCACGTTCCAGACCCCCGGCCCGGAATCCTGGCACCCGAATCCGGCGTTCCTGTTCCAGTACGGGGCCGGCCCCCTGTTCGACATGGGCCCCTACTATCTCACCGCCTTGGTGCAGACGTTCGGCTCCATCCGCAAGGTGGCCGCCGTCGGGTCCAAAGCCAAACAGGTCCGGGTCATCGGCTCCGGGCCCAAGGCCGGCGAGGAATTCACGGTCGAGGTCCCCACCCATGTCTCCGCAATGGCCCAGTTCGAGTCCGGTGCGTCCTCCCACAGCGTCTTCTCGTTCGAGTCCCCACGGCTGCGGATGGGTTTCGTGGAAATCACGGGAACGGAAGCGACTATCTCGTTGCCGGATCCGAACTACTTCGACGGGGACGTCAGGCTCTGGCGTGCCGGCGACGAGGAATGGACCACGGTCCCGGCGACCGGCCCCAGCCAGGGCCGCGGCATGGGCGTGCTGGACATGGCACGCTCCATCCGCGCCGGCGTCCCGCACCGGGCCACCGGCAACCTCGCCTACCACGTCCTGGACACCATGGTCTCGATCTCGGAATCGATTGACTCGGGCACCTTCATCGATGTCGAAAGCTCCGCCCCCGCCTCCGCAGCCCTCCCCGAGGACTGGGACCCCACCGCTTCCACACTCTAGGAACCAGGCATGAACTCCCAAGAAACCAGCCCCGGCCCTCCCCCTTTGGGCGTGGCCATGATCGGGTACGCGTTCATGGGCAAGGCCCACTCGAATGCGTGGCGGAACGTTGCCAGCTACTTCGACGTCCCGGCCTTCGAACGGCGCGTCCTGGTCGGACGCGACCCGGAGGGGGTCGCCGAGGCGGCCGCCAAGTACGGCTGGGCCGAGTCCGCCACGGACTGGCGCGCGGTAATTGCCCGCGATGACATCCAGATCGTCGATATTTGCGCGCCGGGGTTCATGCACGCGGAAATCGCCATCGCCGCGCTTGCGGCTGGCAAACACGTCCTCGTCGAAAAGCCGCTGGCCAACACCTTGGCCGAGGCCGAGGCCATGGCGGCGGCGGCCCGGAGCGCCCAGGACAACGGGGTGCAGTCCATGATCGGCTTCAACTACCGCCGGGTCCCGGCCCTGGCGCTGGCCCGGGAGCTGATCGCGGAGGGCCGCCTCGGCACCATCCGGCACGTCCGCGCGGCCTACCTGCAGGACTGGCTCGTGGACCCGGACTCGCCCATGACCTGGCGGCTGAACAAAGACACCGCCGGGTCCGGTGCGCTGGGCGACATCGCCAGCCATGCCATTGATCAGGTGCTGTTCCTCTTGGGCGAGCAGGTCACCGAGGTCGCCGGCCGGCTCCACACCTTCACGCCCAGCCGGCCCGGCCCCAACGGTCCAGAACAGGTGACGGTCGACGACGCCGCCTGGGCCACGCTGACCCTCGCCTCCGGGGCCATCGCCTCGGTGGAGGTCTCCCGGGTGGCCACTGGCCAGAAGAATTCGCTCAAGCTGGAGATCTATGGCGACAAGGGTGCCCTACTCTTCGATCTGGAGGACCTGAACGAGCTCGGCTTCCTGGACGCGACGCTGCCCGTCCGCGAACAGGGCTTCCGCCGCATCCTCGTCAACGAACCCGAGCACCCGTATCTTGAAGCATGGTGGCCGCAGGGCCACGTCATCGGCTGGGAACACACGTTCACGCACGAAATCCGCGACTTCCTCCGGGCGGTCGGCAGCGGAACCCAGCCGTCGCCGTCCTTCGAGGACGGCTTGACCGTCCAGCGGATCCTAGCCGCCGTGGAAGAAAGCGCCGCGGCCAAAAGCTCCATCATCCAGCTCACCCCGTCCGTCCGGACCACCCAGACGATTACCGAAGGACCCTGACATGCCCCGCCCGTTCACCCTGTTCACCGGCCAGTGGGCCGATCTCCCTTTCGAGGAAGTCGCCCGCCTCGCCTCCGGCTGGGGCTACGACGGCCTCGAAATCGCCGTGTCCGGGGACCACCTGGACGCCTGGCGCTGGGACGAACCCGGCTACGTCGAATCCAAGCTCGCCGTCCTGGAGAAGTACAACCTCAAGGTCTGGGCCATCTCCAACCACCTCAAGGGCCAGGCCGTCTGCGATGACCCGATCGACTTCCGGCACGAGGCCATCGTCGGGGCCAGGGTCTGGGGCGACGGCGACCCCGAGGGCGTCCGCAGCCGCGCCGCGGAGGAAATGAAACACACCGCCCGGCTCGCCAAAGCCCTCGGCGTGGACACCGTGGTCGGGTTCACCGGGTCCTCCATCTGGCAGTACGTCGCGATGTTCCCGCCCGTCCCGGAAAAGGTGATCGAGGCCGGCTACCAGGACTTCGCCGTCCGCTGGAACCCCATCCTGGACGTCTTCGACGACTGCGGGGTCCGGTTCGCCCACGAGGTCCACCCCTCCGAGATCGCCTACGACTACTGGACCACCGTTCGGACCCTCGAGGCGATCGGGCACCGGGAGGCGTTCGGGCTGAACTGGGACCCGTCCCACTTCATGTGGCAGGGCATCGACCCGGTCTCGTTCATCTGGGATTTCAAGGACCGGATTTACCACGTGGACTGCAAGGACACCAAGCTCCGGCCCACCGGCCGGAACACCGTGCTGGGATCGCACCTGCCGTGGGGTGACCCGCGCCGCGGCTGGGACTTCGTCTCCGCCGGCCGCGGGGATGTGCCGTGGGAATCATCCTTCCGCGCCCTGGCCGCGATCGGCTACGACGGCCCCATCTCCGTCGAGTGGGAGGACGCCGGCATGGACCGGCTCCATGGCGCCCCCGAGGCCCTCGCCGCACTCAAGAAGTACGACTTCCCGCCGTCGAACACCTCCTTCGACGCCGCCTTCAAGCAGTAGCGGGTACGTCCCCCACCATGGCGGAAAACACGAACGCGCCGCGCCAGCTTCAGCCCGGCCAGCGCTGCGAGGTCTGGATCGCGTCCGCGGCAACCGGTGCCCGGGACCTCATCTACACCACGGACCAGCTCCTCCTCGAGGCGCCCAACTGGACGCATGACGGTGCCTCACTCGTCCTCAACGGGTTAGGTGCGCTGTGGCGGCTGGAGCTCGGCACGGGCTTGCTCGGCGAGGGCCCGATCTCCGGCCTCCCGGAGCTGAACAATGATCACGTGCTAGGTCCGGGCGCCCTGGTCTACCTCTCGGCCAACGACGGCCACATCTACCGGGCCGACCTTGCGGGCGGCCCGGCCACCCGGATCACGGCAGAGGACGGCTTCTTCCACCGCCTCCTGACGCTGCCCGCCGGCGGCGGACCTTCGGCGACCATAGACGTCGGGGAAGGGCATTGCGACGGGCCGGAATATTCGCCCGACGGCGAGTGGATCTACTTCAACACCGAGAGCTTCAGCAGCCGGCCGGGGCACGCGCAGATCGCCCGCGTCCGGGTGGACGGAAGCGGGATTGAGCGCCTGACCGCGAACGAAACGGTCGACTGGTTCCCGCACATTTCACCCGACGGCGCCCTTGCCACCTACCTGAGGTTCCCGCCCGGAACCGTTGGCCATCCGGCAGACTTGCCGGTTGACATCGTCGCCGTCGCCGTGCAGGACTGGACCGCGCCGCTGCACACCTGGCCCCTGCATGGCGGCCAGGGAACGCTCAACGTCAGCAGCTGGTCACCGGACTCGGCGCGGTTTGCCTACGTCGCCTACCCGGTGGACTGACCGGCGGGTCCGTCCGGGGACTAGGGTTTTAGCCATGACGCACCAGATCCGAACAGCCACCGCGGACGACGCCGGGAGGCTGGCCGCACTCGCGGCCATCACCTTTCCGCTGGCGTGCCCGCCGGAATCCCGGCCGGAGGACATCGCGGCACACGTGGCCAGTACCCTGAACGAGGCCAATTTCCGCGCCTATCTTGCCGATCCCGCGGTAACGGTGCTGGTGATCGACGCCGGCGGCGACCTCCGCGGCTACAGCCTGCTGGTGGCCCGCCCCACCCGGGACCCGGAAGTGGCCGCGGTCCTGAGCGAACTGCCGTGCACCGAGCTCAGCAAGTGCTACGTCCATCCGGAGCACCACGGGCTCGGCGCCTCCGCCGAACTGATGCACGCCAGCATCGGGGCGGCCTCGGCGGCCGGCGCCCGCGGGCTCTGGCTAGGCGTGAACAGCCAGAACGCCCGGGCCATCCGGTTTTACGAAAAGTCCGGGTTCCGCAAGGTCGGCACCAAATCCTTTCAGCTGGGCAACAGTGTGGAGCACGACTTCGTGATGGAGCGCCCGGTCGCACTGTGAGCCCCCAGGCACGCTGGGGCCGTGAATCCGTGACACCGTGACACCGTGACACCGTGACGAAGCCGACAGGCCGCCGGGGAATGGACCCGGCGCCGCCGGGGTTGTCGCCGGCATGAAGATTGAGATCTGGTCCGACGTCGCCTGCCCCTGGTGCTACATCGGCAAACGCCGATTCGAAACCGCCCTCGCGGCCTTCCCGCACCGCGATTCCGTGGAGGTGCAGTGGCGCAGCTACCAGCTGGACCCCGCGCTCCCGGAGCACTACGACGGCACCGAGCTGGACTACCTGAGCACCCGCAAAGGCCTGGCCCCGGCCCAGGTCTCGCAGATGTTCGAGCACGTCGCGGCGCAGGCCAAGGGTGAGGGGCTGAACTACCGGTTCGACGCCGTCGTGGTGGCCAACAGCTTCACGGCCCACCGGCTGATCCACCTAGCCGCCGCGCACGGCCAGCAGGACGCCGCGAAGGAACGCCTGCTCAGCGACCACTTCGAGCACGGTAAGGACATCGGCAGCCAGGAGTACCTGACCACCCTGGGCCTGGACCTCGGGCTCGACGCCGGCGAACTGGCAGAACTGTTCAGCACGGACACCTACGCCGACGCCGTCCGCAACGACATCGCCGAGGCCCGCGCCCTGGGCCTCAGCGGCGTCCCGTTCTTCGTGATTGACCGGAAGTTCGGGCTCTCGGGCGCCCAGCCCGCGGAGACCTTCAGCGCAGCCCTCGAGCAGGCGTGGCAGGACAGCCACCCGCTGGTCATGGTGGGCGCCGCGGGGGCTGGTCCCGCCGCGGATGCCCCCGGCGCGGCCAGTGCAGCGGATCCCGGCGCCGCGGATTCCGGTGCCTGCGGGCCCGACGGTTGCGCCGTCTGAGTCCACCGTCTGAGCCCTTCGTCTGAGCCCGCCGTCGCCGAATTCGCCGCAATCGTCCGAATTCGCCGGAAGTTTCCGGCGACCACGACGCATTCCGGCGAACTCGCCGCCCTGGCGGGCGCGTAAACCCTCACCGGTGACTCCCCGGGGCCAGGCGGCCACGCCCGGCCTAGAGTGGAGCATGGACACTTCGGCCGGCCCGGGCGGACGCCGGACCTCCCTGTTTACCGACCACTACGAGCTGACCATGTTCCAGGCGGCTCTGCACTCCGGAGCCGCGCACCGCCGGTCCGTCTTCCAGGCCTTTGCCCGGGGGCTGCCGGCCGGTCGCCGGTACGGCATCGTGGCCGGCACCGGACGGCTCCTTGAGGGGATCGCTGACTTCCGCTTCGAGCAGGACGACCTCGATTTTCTGGGCAGCACCGGCGTGGTCCATGAGGACACGCTGGATCAGCTGGCCGCCTTCCGGTTCTCCGGCGACATCTGGGGCTATCCGGAGGGTGAAGCGTATTTCCCGCACTCCCCCGTCCTGATCGTCGAATCGACGTTCGCCGAGGCCTGCGTCCTGGAAACCTACGTCCTGTCGGTGCTGAACCACGACAGCGCCATCGCCTCGGCCGCGTCCCGGATGATCAGTGCCGCCGGCGGCAGGCCCTGCATTGAGATGGGCTCCCGCCGCACGCACGAGGAAGCCGCCGCCGCGGCGGCCCGCGCAGCCGTGATCGCCGGCTTTTCCGGCACATCCAACCTGGCTGCCGGACGGCGTTATGGCCTGCGGACCATCGGCACCGCCGCCCACTCCTTCACGCTGCTCCACGACTCCGAGCGCGAGGCCTTCGCGGCGCAGCTGGCCTCGCTGGGACCCGGCACCACGCTGCTGGTGGACACGTACGACGTCGAAGCGGCCGTCCGCACCGCCGTCGCCCTCGCCGGAGACAAACTCGGGGCGATCCGGCTGGACTCCGGTGACCTCGTGGCCCAGTCATGCTGGGTCCGCGAACTCCTTGACAGCCTCGGCAATGCGCACACCAGGATCGTGGTGACCTCGGATCTGGATGAATTCTCGGTCGCCGCGCTCCGGTCTGCCCCGGCCGATTCCTATGGCATCGGCACGTCGCTGGTGACCGGATCCGGGGCGCCCACGGCCGGGATGGTCTACAAGCTGGTGGGCCGCGCCGGGGACTCCGGTGAGCTGACTGCCGTGGCGAAGACCTCGACGGACAAGATCAACATGGGAGGGCGCAAATTCGCCGTGCGCCGCCTCGATGACCGCGGCACGGCCACCCACGAGGTCCTCGGCGTCGGCCACCCGCCGGGCGCCGGCGGGAACGACCGCCCCCTCCTGCAGCAGTTCATGAAGGATGGCGAGATCCTGCCGGGCTGGACCGGGCCGGACGCGGTAGGGCGGGCGCGGGAACGGCACACGGCCTCCATGGCAGAGCTGCCCCGGGTGGTGGACAGGCTGCAGCCCGGCCAGCCGGCCATCCCCACCATCTACGAATAGGGCTGCGGGCAAGCGGCTCTTCGCGGAGGGCCACCTAGTCTGGCGAGCGGTGCAGGACGAAGATGCCGCCGTATGCGGGCTGGTCCGATCGCTGCCGGTCACTGTCGGTGTATTCGTTCAGCACAGCTTCGATGCGCGCAATGAGGTCCTCAGCATCCCCCTCGGAGAGGTGCAGAACGAAGCGTGAGAGGCTGGCAAGCGCATCCGGCCCTGCTTCCGTCAGCTCTTCCCGAAACGCCTCGATCGGTGCCAGCGGACCGTCCGGACCGGCTTCACGCAGAGCGGTGTCCAGATTCCAGGACCGCCCCGTGGAACGGTATGGCTTCTCCAGCGCACCACTGGGCCCCGTGCGGACCTCCGCGGGTTCAAGGAAGCCGGTGGAGAGCAACTGCCGCACGTGATAGAGCATGGTCCCCGGGTCCTGGTCCAACCGGTCAGCGAGTTGCTTGTTGGTCAGTTCGTGGAGCCCGCACAGGCGCAGGATCCTCAAGCGCAGCGGATGGGCCAGCGCCTTGATTTCCCGGGCGCTCGCGACGGGCTTTTTCTTGTCCGCGCTGGTCTGCTCTGCGTCCGTCATGTTCCCATCCTACAAATTGATTTACTAGACTCAACCACCTTGAATTTTCTCAATCAATAGGGAATGGTTCACGTATGACTGTTCCCGCTGTTCAGGTGAAGGAACGGGGCCGCGCGCCCCTGGGTGCGTCCTACTGGAAGCTATGGACCTCATCCGGGCTGTCCAACCTCGCGGACGGCGTCTTCAAGATCGCGCTCCCGCTGCTTGCCATTCAGCTCACCCAGTCGCCCACGCTGGTTGCCGGGCTGACCGTCGCTGCGACGCTTCCCTGGCTTCTCTTCGCCCTGACTGCCGGAGCGCTGGCGGACCGGCTGGATCGGCGCAGGCTCATGGTGTGGGCCAACCTCAGCCGAGCGTTGCTGCCCGCCGTGCTGGCGGCCGTCATCCTGCTGGATTTCGGCTCCATTGGAGCTCTGTACGTAGTCGCTGTGATGGTGGGTGTGGCCGAAACGCTCTACGACACCTCCGCGCAGTCGATCATGCCCCAGATGGTGCACAGGGACGAACTGTCGCGCGCCAACGGCCGGCTCTACGCCGTCGAGCTCACCGCCAACCAATTCATTGGCCCACCTCTGGGCGGGCTGCTGGTGGCCATCGGCGTCGTTGCGGGCCTTGCCGTGCCAGCGGCGCTGTGGCTTGCCGCCGTCGGTGGCCTGCTCCTGATCCCGGGTGCATTTCGCATGGAGCGGGAGCAGAAGACGACACTGCGATTCGACATTGGTGAAGGTTTGCGGTTCCTCTGGAACCAGAAGATCCTTCGCACGCTCGCGGTGATGACCGGGGTGTTCAACTTCGCCTCCAGCGCGGCCTTCGCGGTCTTGGTGTTGTTTGCCGTGGGTCCGGCTTCAGAAATGGAACTGTCCGAAGTGGGGTTCGGCCTGCTTTTGACCACTTCGGCTCTCGGCGCCTTCGTTGGCTCGTTCATCTCCGAATGGGTGGAGGCCAGGCTGGGGCGGTCGAAGTCGCTGACGCTCGCTGTCTTCGGGGTCTCCCTGTTCGTCGGTGCGCCCGCCCTGACGGACAACCCCTATGTTCTTGGCCCAATCCTCTTTGTGGGCGGCATTCTGATCGTGCTGTGGAACGTCATCACCGTATCCCTGCGCCAGCGCATTACTCCCAACCGCTTGCTGGGCAGAATCAACAGCGCCTACCGGCTGCTCGCGTGGGGCACGATGCCGCTTGGCGCGGCAGCTGGCGGCCTGCTGGCCCAATGGCTGGGCCTGCAGCTCATGTTCGCGATCATGGGGATGCTGACCCTCGCGCTGCTCGGCATGATGCCCATCCTCACGGACAGGGCCATTGCCGCCGCCGACATCGAATCCTAATATCTGACTGCGGCCGAGGACGCCTTGCACAGGCGATTCGAGGCGCAAAGGACTACCACCGCCTCAAAGGGGAGGGAGCCCCGAATTGGGCTTGGCGTAGGGTGGAAGGTGGACGAAAGGAGCACTTCATGAAGAAAATCCTCATGGTACTGACCAGCGTTTCCGAGATCGGCGATACCGGCGAAAAGACCGGCTACAACGTGGCCGAGGCTGCACATCCTTGGAAGGTCTTCAAGGATTCCGGGCATTTCGTCGACTTTGCGTCCATCCAGGGCGGCCAGCCCCCGCGCGACGAGGTGGACTCAAAAGATCCCATCCAGGTCGCCTTCACGGAGGACGAGACCACGCGCGCAGGGCTCTACAACACTGCCCGCGTCGACGTCGTTGATGCCGACCAGTACGACGCCGTCTATCTCGTGGGCGGCCACGGCACCATGTGGGACTTCCCGGACAGCGAAGGCCTGCACAATCTGGTGGCCAGCGTCTACAACGCCGGCGGCTTGGTGGGCGCGGTCTGCCACGGACCGGCCGGCCTGTTGAACGTCGAATTGAAGAACGGGCTTCGCCTTGTCGAGGGCCGGAGGGTGGCCGCCTTCACCAACGACGAGGAGGTTGCCGTCGGGAAGGACAAGGTCATTCCCTTCTTCTTGGCAGACCGACTTGAGGAACAGGGCGCCACACACGTCTTCGCTGATGTCTTTGAGGAGAAGGTGGTGGTTGACGACCGGCTGGTGACCGGCCAGAACCCGGCCTCGGCCGCCGGCGTGGCCAAGGAGATGGAGAAGCTCTTCGCAGAGGTCATCCACCAGGAAAAAGCCGAGGAACAGCACGAGACGGACGCTCTGCGCGCCGAGAAGGACGCCGAGAAAAGCGCCAAGAAGGCTGCCGCGGAAGCGGAGCACTAACACCAACAGAGCATTGAAACTGGCGGCCATCCCGACGACGGGGCGGCCGCCAGTCGGCGTAAGTGCGCCAACAGCCACACGTCCAACGCATCGCCCCAACGCATCGCCGACCTGCGTCAGGTTCCGGCCTCCGCGACCTATGGCACCGGCTATAGGGTGGGGTGCTCTGCCGGGAAGCCCGACCTGAACGACGTGCCGCCCGGCGGAGGCTGCGGTTGCGTGCCGCAATGCTCAGCCGGCTGTGTGCGAGCAGCGGAAATGTCAGCCGCCCCGGCCGTGTCACAGCCCGCCACCCGGCCGCTTTAGTGACAGATCGCGCTAAAGTGTCCGTATGCCTAGGATTTCGGCCGCGAGCAACGCCGCCCAACGTGCCGAGACCCAGCGACGCATCCTGACCGCCTTCGGGGAGCTCCTGTTCACCCACGGGCTGCCCGGCCTGACCATGACGGACGTCGCGCGCCACGCCCAGATCGGCCGGACCGCCGTTTACAACTACTACGCGGACATCGAAGAGCTCCTGATCGCCTACGCCCTGGACGAGACGGAGCGGTTCCTGCTGGACCTGCGCGAATCGCTCGATGCGCTGGAGAACCCGGTGGAGCGGCTTGCCGTGTACGTCCGGGCCCAGGTGGAGGATTTGAGCCGGCGCCACCTGCCGCCGGGGCCGGCCATGGCGGCGGTACTCTCGCCGTCGTCGTTCGCCAAACTCGCGGACCACGTGGGCGAGCTCAGCGTGCTCCTCCGGGGCATCCTGCGCGACGGCATGGCCCAGGGCTACCTACCCGAGTCGGACATCGGCCAGCTCGCCCAACTCATCCACGGCACGCTCTCCTCGAGCGCAGCCCGGGGCGACGGGGCGGGCCAGGACGCCGAGGCCGAGGCGCGGCTGGCCCGAACGGTGCGGTTCATCCAGCTGGGGGCCGGGGCCAGGTTCGACGACGACGGCCGGCCGGTCCGCGCCACCAGCTGAGCTGCGGCATCGGAGCTGCGCTCTGACAGCGTCGCCCGAACTGCGGTTCTCGGACCGTGAGACCAGTTGATTCCGGCGCCCTGCGTGCCCTAGCCCGCCGCCTTCGGCGAGGCTGCCGGCGTGGCCTTCGGCGTGATGGGCACCGTGGAGTCATCCACGATGCGCCGGTTCTCGCGAGGACAGCTGAGTTGGCCCGGCGTCTGGTCCACGAGTTCTGGCTTGGCCAGTGCCTTGAAGTCGCCGGTAACGATGACGTCCACGCTCGGGTCGGTGCGTCTGTCCTGGACATAGTCCGAGCCGGGCACGTGGCGCTGGACGCTGAAGGCGGCCGATTGGCCGGCGGCACCGGAGACGATCAGCGCCACCCCGCGGTAGCTCGACGTCGTGTTCCCCACGGCGCCCACCAGGAACTTCCGCGCCGCAAGCTGATCGGCCACGGTCCGGCCCAGCCCTGGCCGGCTGGTCGAGTTGTAGATGTTGACGTGGACCTTACCCGGCGGAGTGTAGTCGTAGGTGGCCTTCGGGCACACCGATACTGCCGCCTTGCTCCGCTCCGCCGTCGCGGGAAGTTTGATCTGGCCGTTCATGATGGCGAGGGCCACCACGATCGCCGCCGCGATCAGGCCGACCAGCATCACCAGGACGACGCCGTGCAGGATCCTGCGCCGCAGCCGGACGGGATTGTCTGCCGCATCTTCCTGCTCCACAAAAGTGGCCCGCAGTTCGGAGCCACTGATAACGCGGTGCCCGTGCAGAACTCTGAGGTCTCGCGGCTTCCTAGCCATTTATCACGAGGACCCGCGCGTGGATTGCAGTGCGCTGGTGCAATGCGGTGCGGACTGCCCGGTGCAGACCGTCTTCAAGGTAGAGGACGCCGCGGTATTCCACGACGTGCGGGAAGAGGTCTCCGAAAAACGTGGAGTCCTCGGCCAGCAGGGCCTCAAGGTCCAAGGTGCGCTTAGTGGTCACCAGCTCATCGAGCCGAACCGGACGCGGCGGCAGGGCCGCCCAGTCCTTGGGCGTGGTGTAACCATGGTCGGGGTACGGGCGTCCCTCGCCCACAGCTTTGAATATCACCATGCCAGCCTATGGAACTTGGACGCCCGAAGGAATCAAAGTCCACGGGCGGCGAGAGGTTGTGGCCAAACAGTAACCATCTGTCACACGAGGCCCTGCCGCCAGTCACATCCAGCGCACATCGGGCGCGGGCCCGTCGATCTTCTGCACAGTTCACGCAAACGCTCCGCGCGGCTGACAGAATGGCCGTATGACTTCACCCGAGACTGCCCCTGTTCCGTCGCCGTCGGCTCCCCTGCTGGCGCTGCTGCTCGACGTCGACGGTCCGGTCGCGAGCCCGGTCACCCGCGTTGTGCAGCCCGGCATCATCGCGGACCTGGTGGCCCTGGCCGCTGCCGGTGTGCCGGTCATCTTCAACACGGGACGGTCCGACGCCTTCATCCGCGAGCAGGTCATGGAACCTATGATCGCTGCCGGCATGCCCGCCGGCACCCTCATCCACGCTATTTGCGAGAAGGGCGCCGTCTGGTTCAGCTACACCGCGGAAGGCCCCGGCCCGGTCCACGTGGACCGTGAGCTCGCCATCCCGGAGGCCTTCGGCGACGACGTCCGCCGGCTGGTCGCCGAGGACTACTCCGCCCACATGTTCTACGACGAAACCAAGCGGGCCATGGTCTCCGTGGAACAGCACATTGCCGTCGCCAGCTCTGACTACCTGGCCGAGCAGGGACTCTTCGACGCCGACGCCATGGGCCTCATGGCCCGGCACGGGCTCGGCGTGGTGCGGCTGGACCACCACGTCCCCGATTCGGATGACCAGGTCGACTTCCGTGTCGATCCGACCATCATCTCCACCGACATCGAATCGGTCCGGCTCGGCAAGGACCTGGGCGCGAGCCGGGCTGTGGAGTTCCTGGCCGCCCAGGGCATCACGCCCCAGGCCTGGCGCACGGTGGGCGATTCCCGCACGGACTACGCCATGGCCGACTGGCTGCACCACAACGATCACGCTGTGAAGCACGTGGACGTCCGGCCCGCGGACGGCATCCCGGTGAAGCCCTACGAGGTTCTCACTGCTGCCGATCTGGGGCTGGCCGAGGACGTCATCCACGACGACGCCGGCGCCGCCTTCCTGCACCACTGGCTGGCCGTCGTCACCGGCTGAGGCCCGTTCCGCCGTCACATTTCACTGTCTCGGTCGGTCGTCACATTCCGTCGTCATGCACCCGGGTGCCGGCCGGTTTTCCGCGGCAATTTTGAGGCCCGCGTTATCATGCAAGTAGACACCAACGCACTCAAAGAAGCGGGAGCTCAGACATTACCGAAGCAGCGATCCAAGACGAGATTTACTATGGCAGCCAGGCATCCGCGGATGCCCACGCCGAGATCACGTCGGCGGCCGCCGTCGCCAGATTCCGGACCCGCTCCGATGTTGTCCGTCGCCGCGGCCGCTATGCGCTGATCAACGAGAACCGCACGCCGTACCAGGCCATGGTGGAGGACCTGATGTTCCTGCGCGCTGTTCTGGCCGACGCCGGCCTCAACTACCTGCTGGTCCGCGGCAACAACCACCGCCCGGTCATCGCAGTCGACTGGAAGGACCGCAAGGAACTCCGCGACGCCCTCGTGGAGGCGTGCCGCGACGAGCCGTTCTATTCCATGAGCGTGGACGCCAAGAAGAAGTCCGCCGTGCTGGTGGCCGACGGCGAGCTGTCGCCGAACCGCCAGTCCCGGATCTTCCGGCTGTACCGGCCCAGGGTGGAGCCGGAGGGCGGCTTTGAATTCGGCGCTTCCGCCGGCGTCCAGCTGGAGCTGTGGAGCTTCGAGGGCGACCAGCTGATCCTGCCGATCGAGAATTCCCTGACGCGGCGCACCATGCTGGCGCAGGACGCGGTGCGCGGCACGGTGGAACGCTACGGTCACACGTGGCCCACCATTGAGAACATGTTCGCGGACCATGCCAGCGACATCAGCTTCGACGTCGACCTGGTGTTCTCATGGGTTGACGGCAGCTCCCCCGAGTACATCGCGGCCCGCCGTGCCCGCATGGCCGGCGTGGTGGTGGGCGAGGGAGATGACCACGAGGCCCGCTTCCGCCAGATCGATGAGCTGAAGTACGCCCTGCGCTCGATCTACATGTTTGCCCCGTGGATCCGCCGGATCTTCATCGCCACGGACTCCCCCACGCCGTCATGGCTGGCGGAACACCCAGGCGTGACGATCGTCCGCAGCGAAGAGTTCTTCGCCGACACGTCGGTTCTGCCCACGCACAATTCCCAGGCCGTGGAGTGCCAGCTGCACCACATCGAGGGCCTCTCCGAGCACTTCCTGTATTCGAACGACGACATGTTCTTCGGCCGCGCCGTGGGGCCGGACATGTTCTTCACCCCCGGCGGCATCACGAAGTTCATCGAGGCCGAGACCCGGATTGGGCTGGGCGACAACGATGCCGAACGCAGCGGCTTTGAGAACGCCGCCCGGGTGAACCGCAAGCTGCTCTGGAACCGCTTTGGCCGCATCACCACCCGGCACCTGGAGCACACGGCGGCTCCGCTGCGGCGCAGCGTGGTGGAGCAGATGGAACAGGAGTTCCCGGCCGAATTTGCCAAGACCGCCGCGAGCACGTTCCGGGCCGCGGACAACATCTCCGTGACCAATTCGTTCTACCACTACTATGCGCTGCTCACGGGCCGGGCCGTGACCCAGACCGCTGCCAGGGTGCGATATGTGGACACCACGGCGCGAGCGGGCCTGAATTACCTTCCCAAGCTCCTGGCCAAGCGGAACATGGACTTCTTCTGCCTCAACGACGGCAGCTTCCCGGAGGTCCCGGCGGAAGAGCGGGCCGAGCTGGTCACGGACTTCCTGGAGAAGTACTACCCCATCAAGGCGCCCTGGGAGAAGTAACGAACCGTGACCAAAGCCGGCGCCGCGCCGGTTTGGGGCGTGCGCCAGCCGGCGCATGAGTCAGTTCAGGGTGGTGAACTTGGGATGCGCCGCCGTCCGGGCGGGGGCCTCGAGCTTGGCCTTCTCCGGGATCGAAATCCCCGCGGCGGCGAGCCGGCGCTGGGCTTCCGCAGGAGAGACAAGCTCGCCGACGGCCGGGGTGTCGCCGAGCAGCGCCACGGAGTGCACGATCGTGTGTTCGTAGACGTGAACCAGATTGAACGCCTGCCCGCCGTCGCGGCCGCGGGTGCCGCCCACGGCAACGTTCAGATCCTGGGTGTAGCAGGTGGCTGAGGCCACGGACACGGGGATGCCGGCGAATGTCGCGGTGGTCGAGTAGTGCAGGTGGCCGCCCAGGATGGCGCGGACATCGGAGTTGCGCAGGACACCGGCCAGCGCAGACTGGCCCCGAAGCTCCACGAGCACGGCCAGGTCCAGCACGGACGGCACCGGCGGGTGGTGCAGGGCCAGGATGGTCCCGTCCGGGGCCGGTGTGGCCAGTTCAGCAGCAAGCCAATCGAGCTGGTCGTGGCTTAGTTCGCCATGGTGGAAGCCGGGCACGGAGGTGTCCAGGGTGATGATGCGCAGCCCGTTGACGAAGTAGCTGTAGTCCACCGGCGCGTCGTTGTCGGCCTGGTCCAGGAGCCCGGCCCGGAAATTGGCCCGGTCGTCGTGGTTGCCCATCGCCCAGATGACCTTCGCCCCCAGGGCTTTGCACGCCGGATCCACGATTGCGCGGAGCTTGGCGTAGGCTTCCGGTTCCCCGAGATCAGCGAGGTCCCCGGTGAAGATCACCGCTTCGGGGCGGGCCCCCGAGGCATGGACCTCCTCGAAGAGCTGCCGGAGCAGGGCTTCGCTGTCCACGACGCCGTGCAGGGGTTGCGGACCCCCCAGCAAGTGGGGGTCGCTCAGGTGAAGTAGGAAATGACGTGGCCGGGGGTGCTCGGCCTCGATGCGCTCCATTGCTACCTTCTTGGTTGGGTGGAAGCGGTGCCTCCAGTGTCCCTCTCAGTAATAACTATCCAACCAGACATTGGGCAAACAATGTAAAAACTGGGACAGGCATATTGGAAAATCGTGCGTTAACAGGAGGCCTACCCTCATATGCTCCCGCAGGCATATGCGGGGGCGCGGGCGCCCGGCGGCACTGCCGAAACCCCAGCTCAACGGGGCGGGGCGGGCAGTGCCGCCGGGTGCGGGTTTCGGGCTAGCTCAGGTAGCCGTTCGGGTTGAGTACGAACTTCGTCGCCGCGCCGGCGTCGAATTCGGCGTACCCCTTCGGCGCGTCCTCCAGGGTAATGGCCTTCGCGTTGACGTTCTTGGCGATGTGTACCTTGTCGTGCAGGATTGCCATCATCAGCTGCCGGTTGTATTTCATGACCGGACACTGTCCCGTGGTGAAGCTGAGCGACTTCGCCCAGCCCGTTCCGAGGCTGAGCGACAGCGAGCCCTTCTGTGCAGCCTCGTCCACGCCGCCCGGGTCACCGGTGACGTAGAGCCCGGGGATGCCCAGGGCGCCGCCGGCGGCGGTCACTTCCATGAGGGAGTTCAGGACGGTTGCCGGGGCTTCCTGGGCTCCGACACCGTGGCCCTTGGCCTCGAAGCCCACCGCATCAACGCCGCAATCGACTTCCGGGACGCCGAGGAGCTGCTCGATCTGCTCCGCCGGGCCGCCCTTGCTCAAGTCGACGGTCTCACAGCCAAAGCTGCGCGCCTGGGCCAAACGGTCCGCGTTCAGGTCCCCCACAATTACGACGGCGGCACCCAGCAGTTGGGCGCTGGTCGCAGCGGCCAGGCCTACGGGGCCCGCCCCGGCGATGTAGACGGTGGAGCCGACGCCGACGCCCGCCGTGACCGCGCCATGGAATCCGGTCGGGAAGATGTCCGAGAGCATGGCCAGGTCCATGATTTTTTCAAGGGCACGGTCCTTGTCCGGGAACTTCAACAGGTTCCAATCGGCGTACGGCACCAGGACATAGTTGGCCTGGCCGCCAACCCAGCCGCCCATGTCCACATAGCCGTAGGCGCTGCCGGGCCGGTCGGGGTTAACGTTCAGGCAGATGCCCGTCTTGCGTTCCTTGCAGTTCCGGCAGCGCCCGCAGGCGATGTTGAACGGGACGGAGCAGATGTCCCCCACTTTGATGAATTCAACATCCGGGCCCACTTCCACCACTTCGCCGGTGATCTCGTGTCCAAGCACCAAGTCAGTGGGGGCCGTGGTGCGCCCCCGCACCATGTGCTGGTCGGAGCCGCAGATGTTCGTGGCAACGGTCTTGATGATGGCGCCGTGGCGCACCTGCCGGCCGACGTTGGCGGGGTTCACCCCCGGGCCGTCCTTGAGTTCAAAGGTGGGGTAGTCGATGTCTATCAGTTCGACCTTTCCCGGCCCCTTGTAGGCAACGGCTTTGTTCCCTGTCATCTCATTCCTCCTGCGTTCACGGACCCGCACGGGGCCCTGCTGTGATAGACGAAGTTGTTTGATGCGCCCTCCGTACGGACACTTCGGCAGCACTGCCGAAGGGCGGCTGTCAGGGGTGACTGCGCCGTGGATGTGCCCGGAACGTTGGAGGGTTCGGCCAGTCTAGGGGGTAAGCATGCTGAGGGATAGAGGCCGCGGATGCGTATGTCCGGGCGGGCTGTTTTAGTCCAGGGCGGACTGAACAGCCTCGATGATCTCCGGTGAGTCCGGCCCCACGGTGGGCGCAAAGCGGGCGATGACCTCGCCGTCGCGGTTCACGAGGAACTTCTCGAAGTTCCACTTCACCAGGCCGGGCAGGAGTCCGTTCTTGAATTTGGTGAGCTCGGCATAGAGCGGGTGCTGGTTCTTTCCCCGGACGTTGGCCTTGACTGTCAGCGGGAAAGTCACGCCGAAATTGCGCTGGCAGAACTCGGCGATCTCGGCGTCGCCGCCGGGCTCCTGTCCGGCGAACTGGTTGCAGGGGACGCCGAGGACCTGGAAGCCTTTGCTGCGGAATTCGTTGTGCAGCGCCTCGAGTCCTGCGTATTGGGGCGTGAAACCGCACTCGGACGCCACATTGACCACCAGAACCACCTCTCCCCTGAACCGTCCAAAATCGGTCTCGGTCCCGTCGATGAGGGTCAGGGGAATGGAGTGCAGAGCTGTCATGGGCGAGTCCTCGCGATGTCGATGGTTCGGAGCAGGTGGTAACTGGTCCCCCCATTATTCGGCACCGAGCCGTGCGGGTATGGGTGCGCATCCCCCGCTGGGCCCGTGGCCTGGACCCGGCACACTGGTGTACGCCGTCGCGGTCGGGCACCTCGCGGGCGCCGTGCGCGGGCAACGGTCACGCACGCCGCCGTGCACGGACGGGCTTTGCCGGCGGCTAGCGGCTCGGCGTGGGCGTCGACGTCGGCGAGGCCTTTGTTGTCACTGCTGTTGTGGCCGACTGCGTCACCGCCGTCGGCTTCGGCTTATCGGCCGGCGCCGTGACAGGGCCCGGCCGCACAGTGATCGGGGCCGGTGCAAGGGGCCGGCTGGGTGGCGCCACGGGAGTTGTGCTGCCCGCGGCCTCGGTCGCGGTCGCGGAGGCAGACGCGGGCTTGGAGGGCGTCGCTGGCACGGAGGTCGTCGGTTGTACCGACGGCATGACCGGCACCGGAACTGACGGTTTGGCGGGGGTTGTTGCCGTCGGGGTTGGTGTGGGCGTCGGCGTCGCGGGAGCGGTACCGGACGGCGTTGGCGTCGCGGAGGCAGTTCCCGACGGCGTCGGCGTCGGCGTCGCGGAGGGAGTTGCCGACGGCGTCGGGGTCGCAGGCGTGGTTCCGGTGGGCGTCGGGGTCGGCTTCGCGGGGACTGTGCCGGACGGCGTCGGGGTCGGCTTCGCGGGGACCGTGCCGGACGGCGTCGGCGTCGGGGTGGCGGAAGGCTTTGCCGAGGGTGAGTCGGCGGCGGCTTCGGTAGCTGCAGGTGAGGCACTCGCTGGCGGATGGGCGGCCACCTCGGCAGGCTGTTCCTGTGCGCCGCCGGCCACCACGTGGGTCAGGTCCTCCCGGACAGGAATCGCCCAGCCAATCCCCGCGTTGGTTGCCTTGCCGGCGTCGGGTGCGTAACTGATCATGTCGATCGTGCCAAGCTGGTCCACCTGCTTGATGGGGAGCAACGTCCAGTCCAGCGGATTGGTGTGGGAGCCGTTGAGGATCGTTTCGAAGTGAAGGTGGCAGCCGGTGGAGGATCCGGTGGTCCCCACCCGGGCAATGACCTCCCCCACCCGCACGGAGTCGCCCTTCTTGACCGCGATCGCCTCCAGGTGGTTGTACGTGGTGATGAGACCGTTGCCGTGGTCGATTTCCACGCGGTTGCCGCCGCCCCATGGGTGCCACCCCACGGCCCTCACCACACCGGCGTCGGCGGAGTAGACCCGGGTGCCGCAGGGTGCCGCGAAGTCCTGGCCCCAGTGGAACTCGCCCGCGTGCCCCGTCAGGGGGCTGGTTCGCAGCCCGAACGGGGACGTGGGCACGAGCGATTCCAGCGGGGACATGAGGAAACCGGCCGCGGGCCGGCTGAGGGTCGCCTCGGCCACATTGAGCTCGCCCCGCACTCCTTGCTTGGTGACCGTGTCCACGGTGCTGCGGCTGAAGGCCAGGAGCGCCTGGGCGTCTGCGGTGACAGTGCCTGAAGTCCCCGGGGCAGCGGTCGCCGCAGAGTGGGCCAGCGTGTCCAGGGGTGCAGGTCCGACGGCGCCGGAGGGCGGCATGGCGGCGGTGGGCACGGCGGCGGGCGCCCCATAAGGCGCGTGCGCGTTCAGCCCCTGAAAGCCACCGAACGCCAGAACGGCCAGAGACAGGCACAGTCCTCCGGACACGCAGCGCACGGCAATGGTCCGTGACCTTGCTGACTGCTCACTCGATGAGTTTCCCCAGTGTTTTCCCACGATGTGACTCCCGCAATCTGTCCGCAAGACCCCAATCTTCACGAACTCACCTCCCTATGTGACCACACACGGCCGGGTCTGTGAACCGTCCGCGTACTCCTTTTGCTGTACGAATCGGAGATCCGCGGATATCCCCAGTAGCTGGCCGGTGGCGGCCCAGTAGTCCACCGGGGAGTTACAGGTGCCGGGCACCGCCGAGCCGGGTAAGAATAAGGGATGCGCAATGTCCTTAGGGAATGGCAGGCCGAGCTCAAACAGACGTTCACCGGAACGCGCGATGCCGTGCCCGAGTGGGTGCCGCGCCTTGCCGAGGGGGACGACACCGGCTACCACTTACCCGGCTCGGCAGTCTGGGCCGTGCACGGTGACATGCCAACCATCGTGGCGGGAATCCGGGCACTGCTGATGCAGGCGCTCCACCCGGGCGCGTTGGCCGGAGTCCACGATCACTCCCGTTTCCGCGAGGACCCTTTGGGCCGGTTGGCGGGCACAATCCGCTGGATCTTTACCGTCTCCTATGGCTCCACGGATACGGCCAGGGCGGCGTCGGACTGGGTGCTGCGGCTTCACCGGACGGTCCGGGGAGAATTTGTGGACGGCCACGGCATCCGGCGCAGCTACGCGGCCAACGATCCCGAACTGCTCCGCTGGGTTCACATTGCCTTCACCGATGCCTTCCTCTCTGCCCACAAACTATGGGGACGGCCGATCCCTGGCGGCCCTGATGCCTATGTTCGTGAGTGGGCCCAAGCCGGCAGGCTGATGGGCGTGGAGGCCCCGCCGTTGAGCGAAGCGGAAATGCGGCAGCAGCTGGACCGCTGGTACGACGACGGCGAGCTCCGCTGCGATGAACGGGTCGCCGAAACGGTGGCGTTCATTCGCGACCCGCCCCTCCACCCCGCGCTCAGGCCTGGCTACCGGGTGCTGTTCGCGGCCGCGGTGACGAGCCTCGAACCCAGGTACCGCGAGCTGCTGGGGCTGCGGACCGCCCGGCTGGGCCCGATTCCACTTCCGGTATCCCTGGCCACCCGGGTCACGCTCGGGGTGGTGCATCTTGCGCTGGGCCGGATGGGTCCGAGCGAGCAGGCTGCCCGGGCCCGCCTGCGCCGGCTGGGGTACAGGGCCTGAGCCTGGGCGCTGGTGTGGGGTCGGGGCGGAGAAGCCTTGGCGGTGCCAGGGGCCGGCGGACAGGGCGTTGGGGCCGAGCGACGGACCGGGCCAGCTGGCGGGGCATGAGCCTGGGCGCTGGTGTGGGCTCGGGTCGGCGAAGCCTTGGCGGTGCCACTGACCGGACCGCGGACGCATTCTTGGCCATATCCTCACAGGATGCAAAAGCCTGAGGACGCAAAAAGGCCCCGGTCCGAGGACCGGGGCCAACCGCGGAGAATGGGGGATTTGAACCCCCGAGGGCGTTAACCCAACACGCGTTCCAGGCGTGCGCCATAGGCCGCTAGGCGAATTCTCCAGTTGCTTCTGAATCAAAAGCAGATACTAGAATACCTGAACTTTCCAGCTTCGCCCAATTGGCCCCTCCCCGCCCGGAGCAGGGGCTTTTCCGGGGACATGCCCCCTCCCGCATGCGAAGGCTGGACATAATCCCAAATGGCCCAGTCCTGACCGCGAAAAATGGGCATGTCCCACGCTCTTCCACCCCACGACGGGACACGCCCCGCAGCTGGCACGATGGCTGGACATAATCCCGTAGCACTGCCCGCCGCTCCGGCTCCGCGATCCTGGACCGCGAATAAAGGACATGCCCCACGTTGCCCCACCCCGCCACAGGACATGCCCAGCGGCCAGCATCGGGGCTGGACATAATCCCAAATGGCCCAGTCCTGACCGCGAAAAATGGGCATGCCCCGCCCTCCCCCACCCCCGCCACAGGACATGCCCCGCGGCCCGTTCGAAAACTGGACATAATCCCAGTGCATCCAGTCCTGCCCCCGAAAAAAAGGGCATGTCCCGCCGCGGAGGAGGGGCCAGACCCGGCCAATTCGAGGCACACCCAATCGTCAGGTAATATTGCTGACGGCCCCTCATGTGGCGTCATCCTGTTGAACTCCCCCAGGACCGGAAGGTAGCAAGGGTAAGCGGGCTCTGGCGGGTGCATGAGGGGTCTTTTATGTCTGTGCCGATTGGTAGGGTTTATCTGTGACTGTTACTACCGCCCTCTACCGTCGATACCGCCCCGATTCGTTCGCGGACGTTATCGGGCAGGAGCATGTCACCGAGCCGCTGATGACGGCCCTGCGCAAGAACCGCGTCAACCACGCCTACCTCTTTTCCGGCCCCCGCGGCTGCGGTAAAACCACCTCGGCCCGCATCCTTGCCCGCTGCCTGAACTGCGCCGAGGGCCCCACGGACACCCCCTGCGGCAAGTGCCCCAGCTGTGTCGAACTCGCCCGCGGCGGCTCCGGCTCCCTCGATGTCATCGAGATCGACGCCGCCAGCCACGGCGGCGTGGACGACGCCCGCGATCTCCGCGAACGGGCCACTTACGCCCCGGTCCGGGACCGCTACAAAATCTTCATCATCGACGAAGCCCACATGGTCACGTCGGCCGGATTCAACGCCCTGCTCAAGATCGTCGAAGAACCCCCGGAACACATCAAGTTCATCTTCGCCACCACGGAGCCGGACAAGGTCATCGGCACCATCCGCTCCCGCACGCACCACTACCCCTTCCGGCTGGTGCCGCCGGAGCCGCTCATGGCGTATCTTGAGCTGCTCTGCACCCAGGAGAACGTCCCCGTGGCCCCCGGTGTACTCTCGCTCGTCATCCGCGCGGGCGGGGGTTCGGTCCGCGACTCCCTCTCCGTGCTGGATCAGCTCATGGCCGGCGCCGGACCCAACGGCCTGGACTACGAACTCGCGGTGGCCCTGCTCGGCTACACGCACGCCTCCCTGCTGGACGATGTCGTCGAGGCCGTCGCCGCGTCGGATTCGGCCACGGTGTTCCGCGCAGTGGACCGGGTCATCCAGACCGGGCACGATCCGCGGCGCTTCGTCGAAGACCTGCTGGAACGCTTCCGCGACCTCATCATCGTCCAGGCAATGCCAGAAAGCGCCCAGTCCATCCTCCGCGGCATGCCGGCGGACCAGATCGCACGCCTGCAGAACCAGGCTCACAACCTCGGAGCGGCCGAGCTCTCCCGCGCCGCGGACGTCACCAACACCGCGCTCACGGACATGACCGGGGCCACCTCGCCGCGCCTGCATCTGGAACTGCTGTGCGCCCGCATCCTGCTGCCCAGCTCCGAGCAGACCGAGCGCGGCATCGCGGCCCGGATCGATCGCGTCGAGCGGCGGTTGAACTACGCCGGGAACGACGTCGGAGCTCCCCTCGCCGGCACTCCCGCACCTGCCGCCGTTCCGCCCTCGCGCCCTGAACAGACGGTTTCTCCCCAGCCGCCTGCCGCCCAGGCGCCCACTGCACGGATGCCCGTTGCGCCGTCGCCCGCGCCCCCGGCGCCCGCAACCGCCACTGCCGTGTCCACCCCGCCGCCTGCCACAGCCCCCGTACCCGCCCGGCGCGACGAGCCTGCGCGGGAACCGCTGACGGCACCGCGGGTCAGCACCAGCGACTGGCCGGTAGACGAACCCGCGGCGGCCGGCCGGCCCGCGCCGGTTCCCTCCGCCGCGCTTCCGCCCGTCCTGCCACCGGCAGAGACTGCCCCGGCTGCGGCCCCGTCAGTCGAGCCCGCACAGGAAGCCGCGCCCCAGACTGCCGCGACCGCCCCTGCACCCTCCGTCCCTGCGCGTCCGGAGCCCGCCGACGCTGGCCGGGCGCCTGCCGCGGTTCCCAGCCCGGTTCCCGGTCCTGCGGCCGGCCCTGGAACAGACGTGGAGGTCTTGCGCCGCGCGTGGCCCGAAGTCCTTCAGACGCTTACCAAGATCAAACGCAGCACCTGGGCACTGGTGGAACCCAACGCCCAGGTCGGCCATTTCGAGGACCACGTCCTGACCCTGGCATTCACCACCACGGGGCTAGCGGGGGCCTTCGGCCGGGCCGACCACGCCGACAACCTCCGGCAGGCGATCCACAAGACGATCGGCATCGATTGCCAGATCCGGGCCGTGGCCGGCGGCAGCAACAGCCCAGCGAGCTCTGAGCCAAACCCAAAAGCGCTGGCTAGCCCGGAGACTCCGGCAGCGACGCCGACGGCGGCAACTTCGGCCGACGTCGCCTGGGGCCTGAGCCCCGCTCCCCAGCCCCCCACAGCTCCGGCCAACGAACCCGCAGAAGGCATCGCCGCGGGGGCGCCGGCCCCGCCTTACGTCCCCGCCGCCGCACCGCCGGTGACGCCAACCATGTCGGCCGCTGAGCCAGCGGCAGACCTCCAGGCGCTTGCCCCTGCGGCCGAGCCGGTCGAGCCTGCCGTCGAGGCGGGCGGGCCCTCGGAGGCTTCCAGTTCCTATGCCGACCCTGATGAAGACTGGGGACCGCCCCGGGACGAGGACGCCCCGCCGCTGGACGAAGAACCGCCCATGGACTGGGACCCCTCACCCGCCGCTACGCCGCACCGAGCCGAGCCCGCGGCAGCGGCTCCAGCCCGCAAATCCCCGGCTTCGAAGATATCCAAGGCCGCGGCATCCCCCGCCGGGAAACCGGACGCAGGCCAGGACCCGTCGGCCGACGCGTGGGCCCGCGCCGTCGAGCAGTCACCTGGGGTCTGGACGGTCGGCAGCGACTCGAACCTCGGCCGATACACGGCTCCGGATGCCGAGCCCGCGGCCCCCGAGCCCGAGCCGGCACCGGTGCACTACGAACCGGCGGCGGCACAGATCCCCGAGTACGCGGGCGTCCTGTCCTCGACGTCCGGACTGACTTCCGAACACACTGCCCGCGCCGAAGCGGCTCCGATGCCGGCTGTCGCGGAGTCCGTTGCGCCACGCGTGGCTGCCGCTGCTGCCGCGGCCGTCGCGGAGGCTGTTGCGGTGACCACCGCTCCCGAGGCCGACGCCCCGGCTGGCCGGCAAAGCCTGTACCAGCGCCTGTCGAACAGCCCCGAAGCCGAGGCCGGGCGGGCGAAAGCCCCCGCCCGCGCTGCCGCCACCACCGTGTACGTGCAGGACATCCCCAGCGCCGACGACGAAACCATCGAGGAATCGGGCGTCTTCGGCCGCGCCGCCGTCGAGCGTATTCTGGGCGGGAAACTGGTGGAGGAGCGCTCCTTGGATGGAAGCCCGCTGCCGCCCCGCTTCTAGCAGACCCCCTGCCGGCTGGCCCCGGCACCACCCCAAACGAACGAGGACATTGTGTACGAAGGTGCAGTTCAAGAGCTGATCGACGAGCTCGGACGCCTTCCCGGGGTGGGGCCCAAGTCTGCCCAGCGGCTGGCCTTCCACATCCTCGAGGCGGATCCGCAGGACATGAAAAGGCTCGTCGACGCCATCACCTCGGTGAAGGAGCGGGTCAAGTTCTGCACGGTGTGCGGGAACGTGACGGAGCAGGAACTGTGCAACATCTGCCGCGACCCGCGCCGGGATCCCACGGTGATCTGCGTCGTCGAGGAATCCAAGGACGTCCTGGCGGTGGAGCGCACGCGGTCGTTCCGCGGCAGGTACCACGTGCTGGGCGGCGCGATTAATCCCATTGCCGGCATCGGTCCGGAACAGCTCCGGATCCGGGAGTTGTTGACCCGGCTCAACGACGGCGCCATCCAGGAAATCATCATCGCCACCGATCCCAACCTGGAGGGCGAGGCCACCGCGACGTATCTTGCCCGGATGCTCAAGTCGATCGGCATCGCTGTCACCCGGCTCGCTTCGGGCCTGCCCGTGGGCGGGGATCTGGAATACGCCGACGAAGTCACGCTCGGCAGGGCCTTCGAGGGCCGCCGCAACGCGCTGAGCTGACGGACTCGTGGCAGCGACCGGCAGTGACACCCCGGCACCGCTCCTCACCGAGCGTTTGCTGTTGCGTCCGTTGACAGCAGACGACGCCCGCGCTCTCCTCCGATTCCGCGCCCATCCTGCGGCGACGCGCTACCTGTCGCACGGTCCGCTCACCCGGGCGCAGAACCGCGCCCGGCTCGAGCAGGCGCTGACCGCCGCGGCAGCCTCCACTGCCGAGTGGTTTCACTTCGGTTGGGCGATCGAGCTCCGGGCCACCGGTGAAGTAGTTGGGGACGGCCGGACATGGAACACGGAGGAGCCACCGGCGCCCGGCCGGATTCCGGCAGAGGCAGCCAGTCTGGGCTACGTGCTGCACCCGGACCACCACGGGCTCGGCCTCGGCCGGGAGGCCGCCGGCGCCTTGGTCGAATGGCTTTTCAGCGCCCGCGGCAGCGAGACCATTTTCGCGGGGGTCTACGAGCCCAATCTTCCCTCGCGCAGGCTGCTGGAAAGCCTGGGCTTCCGGAAGGACCATTTCTTCCCCCTCGCCGAGGACACGGCGGGAAAGCAGCTGCCGTCCTGGCGCTACCGGCTGGACCGCGGCTAGCGTTCTCCGACCGGCTGCCGGCACGGGCGGCAGTGCCGCAGTCCGGCGTCGTGGTTCCACCCCACCACACCCCACCCGTGGACATGCCCCGCGCCAGCGCCCAAAAATGGACATGTCCCCCGCCCACGCCCACGCCCACGCCCACGCCCACGAATGAACCTGCCACCTGCGCCCGCTTTAGAGCCCACCGGACATGCCCCGCGCCCGCAGCCAGGAACGGACATACTGCCCTCATGCTCACTCCTGCCCACCAAGAATGAGCATCTCCCGCGGAACGGGAGAGCATGTCCACTCCTGACCGGCAGCGTCGAGCATGCCCCGCGAAGGCCGTGGCTGGCCCACTCTCCCGCACGCACTCACCTGCTCCACCAGAGGACATGCCCCGTGCCTGCATCCAGGAATGGACATACTGCCGTAGTGCCCACTCCTGCCCGCCAAGATTGAGCATGTCCCGCTAAAACGGGAGAGCATGTCCACTCCTGACCGGCAGCGTCGAGCATGCCCCCGCGAAGGCCTTGGCTGCCCGCACTGCGCCGCGCCCTCTCCCCTCATGTCCACTCCCAGGAGCCGCCAAGGGGAATGTCCAGTTGAGACAGGCCCGGCGTGTCTGCCATTCGGTCACAATTCAACGGCGCGGGCGGCACGGCGATAAACTGGGGTGAGAAGTTACGCCGTCGCGCCGTTTGGTTGCCTGGCTCAGAACCCCGATGCTCCAGTGAGGGTGCGCGAATGAGTTTGCCCACTACCGAAATCCAGCCCGGATCGCAGACGCTGCCCGTCTCGGCCGCCGCCACGAAGCACCTTGTCGTGAAGAAATTTGGCGGTTCCTCGGTGGCGGACGCGGCGGGCATCAAGCGCGTCGCCCGGAGGGTCGTGGACGCCCATAACGCCGGCGACGAGGTCGTAGTGGTGGTCTCCGCCATGGGCGACACCACCGATGAGCTCCTTGACCTCGCCGGGCAGGTGACGGATTCCGCCCCGGCCCGCGAAATGGACATGCTCCTTTCCGCCGGGGAACGCATCTCCATGGCGCTGCTGGCCATGGCCATCAACAAGTTCGGCGCCTCGGCCCAGTCCTTCACCGGATCCCAGGCCGGCATGATCACCGACGGCATCCACGGCAAGGCCCGGATCATCGACGTCGATCCGCACCGCATCCGCACCGCCCTGGACAAGGGGCACATCGCGATTGTGGCCGGATTCCAGGGCATGAGCCACACAACGAACGAGATCACGACGCTCGGCCGCGGCGGTTCGGACACGACGGCGGTGGCCCTTGCCGCGGCGCTCGACGCCGATGTGTGCGAGATCTTCACCGACGTCGACGGCGTCTACACGGCCGACCCGCGCGTCGTCGCGTCCGCCAAGAAGATCGACCGCATCTCCAGCGAGGAAATGCTGGAACTGGCCGCATCCGGCGCTAAGATCCTGCACCTGCGTTGCGTCGAATATGCCCGCCGCTTCGGCGTACCGTTGCACGTCCGATCCTCATTCAGCCAGAACGAAGGCACCTGGGTCCTGCCAGGCGCCGACGACAAGATCACGACTCAAGAGGGAGTTGCCTTGGAGCAGCCAATCATCTCCGGCGTTGCACACGATCGTTCCGAAGCCAAGGTCACGGTGGTCGGCGTACCGGATATCCCCGGCAAGGCGGCGGCGATCTTCCAGGTCATCGCGGACGCCCACTCGAACATCGACATGATCGTCCAGAACGTCTCCACCCATGGCACGGGCCGGACCGACATCTCCTTCACGCTCCCGATCGTCGAGGGCGCTGAAGCCCTGGCCGCACTACACGCCGCGCAGGAACGGATCGGCTTCGAGAGCATCGAATACAACGAGAAAATCGGCAAGCTCTCGCTGATCGGTGCCGGCATGCGCTCGCACCCGGGAGTGTCCGCGCGCTTCTTCGCGGCCCTTTCCGAGGCCGGAATCAACATCAACATGATCTCCACCTCGGAGATCCGCATCTCCGTGGTCACCCACGCGGACCTGCTGGACGACGCTGTCCGCGCCATCCACAGGGCGTTTGACCTCGACAGCGAGGACGAAGCCACGGTCTACGGCGGCACGGGCCGCTAGCCGCACCCGGGCAGAAACCCGGACGCATAGAGATGGGAAGGGAGCGGCGCCTGCCGCTCCCTTCCCATCTCCGCCTGCCTGTGTCCGCGTTCCCCGTTCTCGGCCGCATCCGCATGTTGGCGCCGCGTTCCACGCGACCGCGTGGAACGCCGCCGCCCGGATGCCCCGAACCCAGGTTCCCCCGGCACGAGTGGGACGGGCGCAACAGGCCTCGTCAGATCTCTTCTTTCCAGAGATCCGTTTTCCGGACAGCGTAGTGGTGCCCCTGCGCGTCCGTCTCGACCTCGAAGCCTGCCAGGTCGTCCTCCGAGGCGTGCTCGAAGTCGTCATGCTGGTGAACTACCGGCGCCGCGGTATCGCCCCGATTTGCGGGTCCGAACAGGAGCTTCAGCTTGTCGGTCTTTTCCATGAATGCTCTGACCGCACGTGTCACTAGTTCCACCCCCTTTCCTCGTCCCGGGTGGTTCAGGATCCTGCACAGCGGTGTGTCAGTGCCCTCATTTTACGCCCGACGGCGGGAAATGGCCCGGGTGGGATGCCGCTAAAAGGGACCTAACGCAGGGATTTGTCGTCGGGGTTGCGGGGCACCACGTAGGTGCTGCCGTCGGGGCGGTGCACGGTCTCCCACTGCTGGGTCTCGGCTTGGCGCATTGCCAGCAGCCGCCTGTTCTGCTCGGTCATCTCGTGGCCGAGTGAACTGCGGTTGGCTGGCCCGAACACTGCACGGAACTTCCCGGTGGCCCGCATGAATCTCTCGACGGCGTTTTCCTTGGCCATGGCTATCCTTTCCTGAGAATAAGTCAATGCTCCCAGTGTACGCTAATCATTAGTGCACTAATCATTTGAAGGAGTCGGTGTGACCGAAGGAACCCCAGCAATCCAGGGCGGGCAGGACGTCCAGGGCGGACACGTCGCGCAGGACGTGCAGGACGCCCGGGCAGCCCAGGACGACCTCCTCCTGGAACAACAGCTCTGCTTCGCCCTGACGGTGGCCTCCCGAAGCGTGGTGGGCGCCTACAAGCCCGTCCTGGACAAGCTCGGCCTGACGCACCCGCAGTACCTCGTCATGCTGTGCCTTTGGGAAGCGAGCCCACGGTCCGTCCGCGACATCAGTGACGCGCTGGCCCAGGAGCCGGCAACCATCTCGCCGCTGCTGCGCCGCCTCGAGACTGCCGGTTTCATCACCCGCCAGCGGATGGAGGGCAACGAACGCACCCTAGATGTCCGGCTGACGCCGCGCGGAGCCGCCCTTCGAGAGCAAGCCACCGAAGTCCCGGGCATCATGATGGCCCGGCTGAAGTTGACGCGTGAGCAGGTCGGCCAGCTGCACGCGTCCATGATGGAACTGATCGTTGCCACACGGCCAGGCCCGGACGACGCGCCCCGGCGGTAGACTGGGCAAAAAAGAGGAGGACTGCTGATGCGCACGCAATCGGGCCGCCCGGCACTTGCCCTGGCGGCCGTCCTGATGGCCACCGCCGCACTGGCCGCTTGCACGCCAAACGGCGGGCCCACCCCTTCCCCCTCCCCCAGCACGACGACGGGCACTCCCACCAGCCCGGCGCCCACAGCCCCGTCCGGCTCCCCTTCGCCGGACACAGAGACGACATCCCCGGCACCGTCACCCTCCGCTGTTCCGCTGCCGTCCGGCCCGGGACAAGGCAACGCCGAACTCGCCATCATGATCAAGCCGACGGTAACCGGCACCGCGACCAACTTCACGCTCGTCTGCCAAAACGGGGTTCCCGCGGCCGAGAGCCAGCACCCCAACGCCGCCGCAGCGTGCATCGCCATCAAGAACAACCCGGCCATCCTCAGCCCGGCTCCGGCCGGCAAGGGCCAGATCTGCACCCAGCAGGCGACCGTGCAGCAGGCCCCCGGGCAGCCGGCAATCTACGGCGGCCCACAGGTGGCAACCGTCACCGGCGTCGTGGACGGACACCAGGTCCAGGCGACCTACAGCCAAAAGGACGGCTGTGAAATCGCCGCCTGGAACGCCGCCAAGGACGTTCTGGGTTCATCTGGCGGGGCGAGTTAGGCCCTTGCACCTCCAGCAGGAAGAGTGGCTGCCACGCCAGGCCGCCCACCAGCAACGCGTCCGCCGCTATGCGGATCCCTACCTCGAGCGGCGCTCCGCCGGCCGGAAACACCCGGTGGAGGACTTCCTCTTCACCTACTACACGCAAAAACCCGGCCAGCTGCTGCGCTGGCACCCGGGTGCCGGCGTCGTGCTCTCCGGCCCCGAGGCAGCGGCCCGGACCGGGTGGAAGTATTACCGCGCGGCCGACGCCGCCGAACTCGCCGCCGCCGGGCTGCCGGCGCAGTCGCATGCGGTGACTGTCGACGTCGGCGCCTTCCTCAGGGACCGACGGGAGGCGCTGCAGTTCGCCGGGATCATCCTCGCCGGGACTGCCGCGCGGCCGGCCCAGTTCGGCTGCTTCGGGCTGCACGAGTGGGCCATGGTCTACCGGCAGGACAAATTCGACCTCCGGCACGAGTACCTGCAGTTGCGGCTGGGGTCCGGACGAACCGACGAGGTGGTGGAGGAGAACCGGATCCGGTGTTCGCACTTCGACGCCTTCCGCTTCTATACACCGGACGCCGTCCCGCTGAACAGCATGGTTCCCAGCAGGGAGAACCAGCGGGCCATGGAGCAGCCGGGCTGCCTGCACGCCAACATGGACCTCTACAAGTGGGCCTACAAGCTTTCCCCGCTGCTGCCCAGCGAGCTGGTCATGGACTGTTTCGAACTGTCGTGGCGGATCCGGGCCATGGACATGCGGGCGTCGCCCTATGACCTCGCCGACTGGGGGTACCCGGCCATCCAGATCGAGACTCCGGACGGCAAAGCCGAGTACGTCGACTATCAGCGGGCGTTCGCAGCCGAGTCGCAGCAGCTCCGCGAGCGGCTCCTGGACGAGCTGACGCCGCTGCTCAACGCCGCGGCCGCGACAGCCCCCACTACCGGAGGCCCGCACCCGGAGCCGGACACCAGCCTGAAGGGACCGTCATGACAGACCCAGCCAGCCCCCAAAACGCCCGGCACGACCCTAACGACGTCGATCTGACCATCCGCCTCACCGAGGCCCCCGGCGCCCCGGAATACACCTTCAGGCTCGAAGCCGGCGACGGCTCCCCCTCCGCCGCATCCACCCTGCCCGATCCGGCCGCCGCGCTCGAAGCCGTCCGGCGCCACGGCGAGGCCATCTTCTTTCCCAAGCCGGGGCCTCCCAGGCTGTGCACGCAGCAGTACGGCGGCCCGCAGACCGCCGTCGTGACCGGCTGGTACCTCGGACGCGAGGTCGATAGCCGCTTCAGCCGGACCGACGGCTGCGAGATCGCCCGCTGGCGCGCCATGGCGCCGCTGCTCGGCGGTGTAGCCGGATCCACGGGCGCCATCTGACGCTTCCGGGCAAGGGCCGCACGTTCGCGGCAGACTTAACGGCCCCGGCGGATTAAACGGCAACGGCCGGCGGTGTGAGCCGCCGGCCGTTGCCGTTTCTTGGTGATTCTGCCTAACTGGCGTCCACTAGATGGCGTTGTTCGGGGTAAAGGTCTGATCGCTGTTCTGGATCTTGCCCTGCTCCTGCTTCACCTTCTTGCCCTTGTCCTTGTTGTCCTTGTGACCGGTGTCGCCGTCGGCGTTGTCACCCGGACCGTCGTTGGAGTCCTGGTCCTCCGAGGTCGGCGGCACCACTACGGCGCCGGCCGGACTCACCAGGACCGAGACGAACGTGGGATCGCTGGCACCGGCGAAGGTGACCCGGCCGATGTACGACCCCGTCTCCAGACCTGCCCAGTTCAGCATGACCGTGCCGGCCTTGCCGTTGGTGAGCCGCAGCGGGTTCGGGTTCAGCGAGGACTTGCCCACAACCTTGCCCAGCACGGCAGCGTCGACCGAGGCCTTGGTGGGCTGGTTGTTCGGGCTGGCGTACAGGTTGGCGTAGATCGTGTATTTGCCCGGAGTCGGGTTGGGGATGGACACCGATTCGCTCGCCGAGGACGTCGCGACCGTCAGCGGGCCTTCCGGGGTCATGACGTACATGTCGAAGTCAGCGTTAGGATCCGCGGAAATGACCGAGAACTTGGCCAGCGGAGCCCCGGCCTCGACCTGGACGCTCTTGACGACGTTCGAGGCATCCTGACCCCCCGTGAACGGGCCCGGGACAAGTTCGACGGCCGTGGAGTCGGCCTTCGAGAGACCGTCGAGGGTCATGTTGATGGGCGAGTTGGTGCCGGAGACCACCTTGATGGCGCCGGAACCGCTGCCGCCTTGGGAGGTGAAAGCGACATCGGACAAGGCCACAGCAGACTGCGGACGGACCGCGATCGGCGACGCCACGTTCTTGTCGGCGCCCTGCCAGGTCAGCGAACCGGTCGCGAACTTGCCCAGAGGTGCGCCCTGGTTCTCAAAAGAGACCTTGAACGACCGCTTTTCACCGGCGGCGCTGAAATTCAGAACAGCCGGGGTCACGCTGACCTTGATGCCGGGAACGTTGAACTTGGCCTTGTAGACCCCCGGGGTCAGGGCGGTCAGTGTGCGGGTGACCTCGATCTTCCCGGTCAGGTTGCCCAGGGCGAAGGACGGAAGGTTCATGTCCCGCGGCTTGATGATGCCGATCCCCGGGATCCTCACGTCGAAACCCGTGCCCCGGGCGAACGCCAGGTAGTCTTCCGTGGTCGCGTCGTAGACCAGGCCCGGGTCCAGCACGCGGGCCGGGTCCACCTGGCCCGCACCGGTGGCAAAGACATCGGTGTTCTTGGAACCGTCAGCGTTCTTGACATCGCTCGTGGTGGTCATCATCGCGGACTTGACCGTCGCCGGAGACCACATGGGCTTCTTGGCCAGGATCAGCGCGCCAAAGCCGGCCACGTGCGGGGACGCCATGGAGGTGCCGGAGAGGAAACCGAAGCTGTCTCCGCCGGTGCCGATCGGCGAAACGCCGGCCAGCACGGCCACGCCGGGGGCCGCAACGTCGGGCTTGAGCAGGTCGGAGCCGGCGGCCAGCAGCGGGCCGCGGGAGGAGAACCCGGCGATCTGCGGCTGCGCCTCGAGGGGCAGGCCGGTGGTGTCCTTGTTGACCAGGGAAACCGTGATGGCCGGGTTGGCGGCGACCTTGGCCTTGATGGCCTCGGTGGCGGGCGGGTTCACGTGGACGGTGGGGACCGAGTGCTTGTCCGTGTCCAGCGAGGAGTTGGTCAGGTTGACGAGGATCATGCCGACGCCGCCGCCGCGCTTGACCTCGGCGCTCTTTGCCACTCGGTCAACGACGCCGCGGTCGCAGACCACAACCTTGCCGGCGATCTTGGCCGGATCCAGCGAGCCGTCACCGCACAGGGCCGGGCTGGTGCTCCCGGCGGCTGCCGCGTTGGCTGCCAGCACAACGCCGGCATTGGTTACCTGGCTGTTCATGATGCTGGCGCCGCGGTATTTGCTGCCGTCGGAGAACTCGACCGTTCCCTGCAGTTCCTGCGAGAAGCTGGTGGCGGCGACCGTGGTCAGCCAGGGTGCGCCGTGGTTGACGGTGCCGGCGGTCGGGCCGGAGTTGCCGGCGGAGACGGC
Source organism: Arthrobacter sp. 05T420 (assembly GCF_056396305.1). NCBI lineage: Bacteria > Bacillati > Actinomycetota > Actinomycetes > Micrococcales > Micrococcaceae > Arthrobacter > Arthrobacter sp. 05T420. The sequence continues at coordinate 171,970 of NZ_JBFTLG010000009.1, forward strand.
GACGAAGATCCCGGCCGAGGCGGCGGAAAGGAACGCCATGGAGACCGGGTCCGTGGTGGTGTCCGTGGAGCCGGAGATGGAGTAGTTCAGGACGTCCACCCCGTCCATGATGGCCTGGTTGATGGCCTCGATGGCCGCCGATGAGTAGCAGCCGCCGGTGTTGGGATCCTTGTCTTCCCAGCAGATCTTGTAGACGGACAGCTTCGCGGCCGGCGCGATGCCGCTGGTCTTTCCAAAGCTCCGGCCGTCAACCATGGCTTCGACGTCGGCGTTTCCGGCAGCCGTGCTGGCCGTGTGGGTTCCGTGGCTGGCAGCGTCCACGGGAGACAGCCGTTCGCCCGGGGCCCAGTCTCCCGGCGGGACACTGTCCGCGAAGGCGTCGCCGAAGTAGCGGGCGCTCAGGACCTTGGAGTTGCAGGCGGTGCCGTCGAAGTCGGTACCGGTCTGGCACTCACCCGTGAAGAGTTCGCCGTCGGCCTTAAGCATCTGGATCTTGCCGTCCGCGTTGCGGTACGGCACGCCAACAACGGGATCTCCGGTGAGCGGCTTAACCGCCTGGCCGGCGAAGTAGGCGCTGGACGGGGTGTACCCGGTGTCGATAACACCGACCACCACACCCTTGCCGGCAGCGTCTTTGCCGCCGAACTTGGTGTTCCACGTGCCGTTGGGCCCGCTGAGCTTGAGGAAGTCGGTGCTGGAGTAGTCGGGTGCGTTCTGCGTGTCCGGCGCGACCAGCAGAACCGAGGGGTTCTTGGCCAGCTTCACGGCCTGGTCCGCCGTCAGCTTGGCGCTGAAGCCGTTGAGGGCTGCCGTGAACTGGCGCTGCATCTTGACGCCCTGCTGACCGGCTACCTGGGCCTGCTTCTGTTCCAGGTGCGCCTTGTACTGCTTGACTTCGGCCCTGTTGGCATCCAGCTTCTTGCCGGCCGCAGGCTTGGTGGCCGCCAAGCCTGCCGTCCCGCCGTCGTACGTTGCGGACGGCTTTTCCGCCAGGACCACAATGTAGCGGCCGTCCTTGTAGTTGTTCGGATCAACATTCTTCTGTCCGACGCCGGCTACGGCCGGCCCTTGCGCCGGGGCCGCGTTGGCGGGGGCGATCGCGATGCTGGACAGAAGAACCGGCAGGCCCAGGGTCAGTGCCGCGGCCCTCCGGAGTCCCCCGCTTCGAAGGAAGCTCTTTCCTGGTGATGTCACGAGTGTTCGAACCTTTCGTAAAGGAACGGCCCGGTTCAATGCCGGGCCCAGCGGACTGGCGGGAACTCACTGGGCGGTCGCCCGGCTCGCCCCGACGGATACCAGCCGATTCATACAGTACAGACTGAGAGCGAGATATGACATAGACCACACGAAGGTTTTTAGAATTGTCATCCGACACGACATGATGCGACTACTACGCCGCTGAACTGCGTCAATTGGGGCCGCCGGCGCGCGCCCCTTCGGTGCCCCAGGCGGCGCCCCCGCGGGGAAGGACCGGCCCCCGAACCGCCCCCGGGCCCGCCGCTGGCCAGCTGGCGGCTACCGCCGGCCTATTTTCGCGGGGTCCGGACGACGTCGCTGATCCATGCACGGGTCTTCTCATCCAGGGGACCGGCCACCTTGCTCGCCCTCGCCTCACGGTCGGCCTTGATCTTCTGCAGCACCATCCGGCCCAGCCCGGCGAACACTGCGACAGCCACAACAGACAACACCACGGATTTCGGTTTCTCAGCCATGCGCACATCCTACTGACCCGCGGCAGCCCGGACCATAGGCCGCAGCCGCCCCGGCAACGCCATTTGTCCAGTTCAAGGACCTGCCCGTGCGGCCGGGTTCACACTCCCAGGCCGAATACGGCCGGACGCACCGGGGCCGGTAGAATGGGCATGCAAGCTCGCGGAGCGCCCTTTCACGTTGTGTTCACAAAGCAGTGTATTCACCAAGCAGTCCTCAACACACAGCGGATCGGCGTGAGACGGCACCACTCCGCTGCGCCCTTACCCAACGCTCACGCACAGGAGTTGCCGGATGCCCCGGATCGTTGTCGACGTCATGCCCAAGCCCGAGATTCTGGACCCGCAGGGGAAGGCCATCGTCGGTGCTCTGCCCCGGCTGGGCTTCACCGCTTTCAGCTCTGTCCGCCAGGGCAAGCGCTTTGAACTCACGGTCGACGGCGAGGTGACCGAGGAGATCCTGGCCCAGGCCCGCGACGCCGCGGAGACCCTGCTGTCCAACCCGGTGATCGAGGACGTCGTCAACGTCGAGGTCGTTGAGGCCTGAGATGACTGAACTCCCCCTGATCGGCGAGGCTGTTGCCGTCGCCGCGCACCCCCGGCTCGCCGGTGCGAAGATCGGCGTCGTCACCTTCCCCGGCACCCTGGACGACCGCGACGCCGCCCGTGCGGTCCGGCTGGCCGGCGCCACCCCGGTGGAGCTCTGGCACGCCGGCACCACCTTGGGCGACGTTGACGCCGTCGTGATTCCCGGCGGTTTCTCCTACGGCGATTACCTCCGTGCCGGGGCCATCGCCCGCTTCGCGCCGCTGATGTCCAAGATCATCGACGCCGCCAATTCCGATGCCAGGCTGCCCGTGCTGGGCATCTGCAACGGTTTCCAGATCCTGACCGAGTCGCACCTGCTGCCCGGTTCCATGATCAAGAACGACCACCTGAAGTTCATGTGCCGCGACCAGGTCCTGCGCGTGGAGAACAACACGACGGACTGGACCGGGGACTACGACGCCGGCCAGGAAATCACTGTGCCGCTGAAGAACCAGGACGGCCAGTACATCGCCGACGAGAAGACGCTGGATGCGCTCGAGGCGGAAGGCCGCGTCGTGTTCCGCTATGTCGGCTTCAACCCGAACGGCTCCCGCCGCGATATCGCCGGCATCTCCAACGCCGCAGGCAACGTGGTGGGCCTCATGCCGCACCCCGAGCACGCTGTGGAAGCCGGTTTCGGCCCCGAACTCGGCTCCGGCACCGAGGGTCTCGGGTTCTTCACCTCTGTCCTGAACAAAATCGTGGGAGACAACAAATGACGGAGACACCCGCAGTGGCGGCGCCCGCGGAGACCGCGCGGAAGTTCAACATCGACACGGTCGAGCACGCGGCCAAGACGCCGGACACCGAGCTCCCCTGGGCCGAACTTGGCCTGAAGCAGAACGAGTTCGACGAGGTAGTGAAGGTCCTGGGCCGCCGCCCCACCGGTGCGGAACTCGCCATGTACTCGGTGATGTGGAGCGAACACTGCTCCTACAAGTCCTCGAAGAACCACCTTCGCCAGTTCGGCGACAAGGTGACCGAGGAAATGAAGAAGGACATGCTCGTTGGCATCGGCGAAAACGCCGGTGTCACCAACCTGGGTGACGGCTGGGCGGTGACGTTCAAGATCGAGTCCCACAACTCGCCGTCGTTCGTGGAGCCCTACCAGGGCGCCGCCACCGGCATCGGCGGGATTGTCCGCGACATCATCTCCATGGGCGCCCGCCCGGTAGCGGTGATGGATCCGCTGCGCTTCGGTGCCATTGACCACCCGGACACCGCCCGCGTCATGCACGGCGCCGTGGCCGGGATCGGCGGCTACGGCAACTCGCTGGGCCTGCCCAACATCGGCGGCGAAATGGTCTTCGATTCCGTGTACCAGGGCAACCCGCTGGTCAACGCACTCGCCGTCGGCGTGATGCGCCACGAGGACATCCGTCTCGCCAACGCCTCCGGCAAGGGCAACAAGGTGGTGCTGTTCGGTGCCCGCACCGGCGGCGACGGCATCGGCGGCGCCTCCGTGCTGGCCTCGGAGTCCTTCGATGACACCAAGCCGTCCAAGCGCCCCGCGGTCCAGGTGGGCGACCCGTTCGCCGAGAAGGTCCTGATCGAGTGCTGCCTCGAGCTGTTCAAGGGTTCCCTGGTTGAGGGCATCCAGGACCTGGGCGCCGCAGGCATTTCCTGCGCCACGTCCGAGCTCGCCTCCAACGGCGACGGCGGCATGGAGGTCGAGCTGACCTCTGTCCTGCTGCGCGACCCCACCCTGACCCCGGGCGAAATCCTGATGTCCGAGTCGCAGGAACGCATGATGGCCGTGGTCACCCCCGAGAACATCGCCGCGTTTGAAGCGGTCATGGACAAGTGGGCCGTGGAGTACTCCTGGCTGGGCGAGGTGACCGACACCGGCCGACTGATCATCACGTGGGAAGGCGACGTGATTGTCGACGTCGACCCCCGCACCGTGGCCCACGACGGTCCGGTCTACGACCGGCCGTACGCCCGCCCCGAATGGCAGGACGCCGTCCAGGCCGACTCCTTCACCGGGTCCGTGCAGGACACCGGCCGCCCCTCCGCCCCCGCGGACCTGGCCGCCGCCATCACCGAACTCGTCGCCTCGCCGAACATGTGCGACAAGTCCTGGATCACCAAGCAGTACGACCGCTACGTCGGCGGCAACACGGCCATGGCGTTCCCGGACGACGCGGGCGTGGTCCGGGTGGACGAGGAAACCGGCCTGGGCGTGGCCCTGGCCACCGATGCCAACGGCCGCTACACCTACCTCGACCCGTACCACGGCGCGCAGCTGGCGCTGGCCGAGGCCTACCGCAACGTCGCCACCTCCGGCGCCGTGCCGATGGCCGTCAGCGACTGCCTGAACTTCGGCTCCCCCGAGGATCCCGACGTCATGTGGCAACTGGCCGAAGCCATTCGCGGCCTGTCCGACGCCTGCATGGTGCTGGGCATCCCGGTCACCGGCGGCAACGTCTCGCTGTACAACCAGACCGGGACCACGCCCATCCACCCCTCCCCCGTGGTGGCGGTGCTGGGCAAGTTCGACGACGTCGCCCGCCGCACGCCGTCTGGCTGGAAGGAAGACGGCCAGGCCATCTACCTGCTGGGCACGACGGCGGCAGAGCTGGACGGTTCGGAATGGTCCAACATGCGCGGACACCTCGGCGGCCTGCCGCCCAAGGTTGACCTGGAAGCCGAGCGCGAACTGGGGCAGATCCTGATCAACGCCTCCCGCGACGGCATGGTGGATTCCGCCCACGACCTCTCCGAAGGCGGCCTCGCCGCGGCCCTCGTGGAGTCGTCCCTTCGCTACGGCGTGGGCGCCCGGATCGCGCTGCAGGACGTCCTGGACCGCGACGGCGTGGACCTGTTCACGGCGCTGTTCTCCGAAACCCAGGGCCGCGCCGTCGTCGCGGTGCCCCGTTCGGAGGAAATCCGCTTCACGGACATGTGCACCGCCCGCGGCTTCGCGCATGTCCGGATCGGTGTGGTGGATGCCGAGGGCGGCACGCTGGAGATCAACGGGGTCGAGACCATGAGCCTCGACGCACTCCGCGAAGCCCACGAGGCGACCCTGCCGAAGTACTTCGGCTAACCAGTCCCATCGATTGCTCCGCAACTGCCAGTTTGAACCCTCAAAACGGCAGTTGCGGAGCAATCGTTCGTTAGCGGCGGGGCCGCCAGCCCGCCTGCAGGAGTGCGGCGCGGACCTTGGCCACGGCGGCCTTGGCATCACGGTTCATGTGCCGCTTGGAGATCCGGACCTCGGTCCAGCCGAGGGCCGTGTACTTCTCCGAACGGGCGATGTCCCGAACGATCTGAACCTCGTCACCGTGGTGTTCGCCCTCGTACTCGATGCCGATTCTGTACTCCCGATAGGACAAGTCGGGTTCGTGGTGCCGCGTTCCGGCGTCGTCGATGATCGGCACGTTCAGCTCCGGTTCCGGGAGACCGGCCCGGACTATGGCTAGCCGCAGCAAGGACTCCGGCGGCGAATCCGAGCCCACCCGGATGAGTGTGATGGCCTCCTTCGCCTTGCGCAGTCCGCGCTTTCCCTTGTGCCGGTCGATCATCCGCTGCAGGTCCTGGAGACTGCAGAGCGGCATGTCTCGGCCCTCGAACTCAAGTCTGGGCACCCGGACGCAACTGTCGCCGGCCACAACGAGTTCGTCTACGGTCAGTATTTCGGCCAGGTCCAGCCAGGTTCGCTCCGGGGTGGTGATAGGAATTCCGTCCAGCAGGGTGATTTCGTCGTCGTAGAGCTTCATCCGGTGAACGATGACATGTGGCCGGTTGAGATGGGCCGCGCCCTCGGGCCTGATCACGTGGTACATCGGCGGTGCCTCCTTTTGTTGCCGCGCCGGAAGCGAAACAAGCTCCGCCGCGGTGAGGTGCGACGCGGCGCATCGCTCATTGACCTCAATGAAAGGCCGCACGCGCACGCTCAAGGGAAGCCCCGGCGTCGCGCTTTGCACGCGGATTCCCCGGCCCAGCGCCGCGAGGGAGCGGTGCCGGAGCCGTTTCGGCGACACTCCGGCCTCTGCCGCTTCGGCGACGGTGAAGGGGCGTCCCCGGAGTTCGCCGGGCAGCGGGCGCGCGGTTTTCATTGCTTCATCAGACCAGTTCGGCGCCGACGTCGCAGAAGTTATCCACAACGCCCATCGATTGCTCCATAAGTGCCGTTATGAGGCCTCAAAAAGGCACCTATGGAGCAATCGTTCGTTAACTGCGCGACGGGGCTTAGGGGAGCAATCGAATGGGGTCAGTCGTCGCTGCGGAGCTCCCGCTGCCGGGCGCTGAGGAGGTCGAGTTCGGGCCGGGCCGCCACGAAGCGTTCGACGGCGGTGAGCACGTCCACGAGGTGCGCCCGGTCGGCTGCCACCAGGCCGGCGCCCAACTGCGTGCGCCGGTACTGTTCGTGATCCCCGACCTCGGCCGCGGAGACATCAAAGCGCCGCTTCAGCTCCGCCAGCAGCGGCCGCACCACCGAGCGCTTCTCCTTGAGGCTGTGAACGTCGCCCAGAAGGATGTCGAATTCGATCCATCCGATCCACATGCCCTAAGCCTATCGACGGGGTTAGATGGTGAGTTCGCCCATCCGGTCCCAGCCTTCGCCGTCGAGCTGGCGGCTGATGATCCGGGGAGTTTCGGCCAGCGCCTGCGGCATGTCCGTCATGGCCTGCTTGAAGTGGGCGCTGTTCACATGGTCTCCGGCGGCGTCGTCCTTGAAGGCCTCAACGAGGACGAACTCGTTGGGGTCCTCCACGCTGCGGGACCAGTCGAACCACAGGTTACCGGGCTCCTGGCGGGTGGCCTGGGTGAAACCGTCCACGAGTCCCAGCCAGCGCTCGGACCAGTCCGGCTTGACCTTGAATTTAACGACGATGAAGATCACGGCTGCGCCTTTCGGTGTGGGTACATCGGGCTTTCATTCTTGCAACCAGACAACGCGGGGTCACATCCGGCCCGTTCCGGGGGCATTTACGGGCCGTAAATGACCCCGCGTTCCAGTTGGAGGTAGGCGGTCAGCAGGCCTTGATGGCCTCGCGGGCCAGTTCCTGCTGGTGCGGGGTGCCGATCCGGTCGGCCCACTGCTCGGCGAGCTGGAACTCCCCCATGGCCTCGGTGCAGCGGCCGGCGTCGTGCAGCGTCCAACCGAGGTTGTTGTGCAGCGAGACTATCCACCGTTTGGTCCGGTCATCGTGGACCGTGGAGGCATACTCCAGCGCGCTCCGGGTCCAGGTCTCGGCGTGGGCGGAGTCGGCAATGGCGAGCATGTGCAGCGCGTCCACGGCCAGGAATTCCTCGCCCAAGTGGTCCGCGAGTTCGGCGGCCTGCTCAAAGAGCGGCACGGCCATCCCGGGGTGGCCGCTGGAATTGAGCACCCGGCCGCGTTCCAGCAGCACCCGGACCGCGACGGTGGGCTCATCGGCATCGACCGAATCCAGCAGGGCATCGGCTTCCTCATAGCGGCCCTGCAGCCCGATGGCCCGGCCCAGCTGGGTGGTGAGTTCGGCGCGTTCGTCGTCGTCGTAGCTTTCATCGGCGGCGGCCGCCCGGAAACGGGCTTCGGATCCGGCGGGGTCGTCAAAATTCCACAATTGGTCAAGGGTTTTCTGTTCCAGCATCCACCTGCTCCTGCTCAGTTTTCACCTGCGGCCAGTTCGTGTGCACTCCCAATGTATCGGGAAGTGACATGCCTTTGTGCGCGTCCCGCGAGGGCACTGCCGGCCGCGTAAAACCAGTTGGACGGCCTGCTGAAGGCCGTAATCTTGAGGAACACCCGCCCCGCGGCGTCAATCTCCACTTCGAAGGACTCCTCGCCCCGCACGGGATGACCCGGGAGTGTGCCGTACCCGAACCCTGCCCGTTGCGGCCCGTCGCCGGGCACCGGCCTGCGCACCCACACCACCTCGCAGGGCGCGTTGATCCGGAAGGGCCCGACGCCGAATCCGCTCACCACGCGCGCGCCGGGCACTACGGCGTCGGAGTCGGTACGGACGCGCAGCCCGGAGCGTTTCTGCAGCTGCCAGGTCAGGATCCCCTGCGCCACCCGCCGGTACAGGGCAGGGCCGTCGCCGAGGTGAGCCTGGGACACCACGCAGGAAAAGCCTTCCGGAGCCTGCCCGTGCTCGGTGGAGCCAACGCCCGGATAGTTCAGGCCGCCGGGCGCGAGGCGGCCAGCGTCAGGGTCGCCGCTCATGTGTCCTCGCCCCTCGCGAGTCCGGCCCAGCCCAGCTGCTCCCGCTGCTTTCGACTGAAGGACGCGACCACCAGGTCATAGGAATCCTCCACCATGTCCCGGATCATGTCGTCCGGCAGCGATCCGTCCAGCCGGACCCCGTTCCAGTGCGTCTTGTTCATGTGCCACGCACCGGTGATTTCCGGATGGATGGCCCGGAGCTGTTCGGCCAGGGCCGGCTCGCATTTGAGGCTCACGGACCAGTCCGCCGGGTCCATGGCGGACGCCGCGAACATCTTGGCGTCCTGCCGCGACCCTCCTGCCACGGCGGCCCGCACCTTGAACACGGATGTTTCCGGGCCGAACGGAAAGTCCTCGAAGGCGCCGGGGAAGCTCAGGCAGATCTCGCGGAGGGTGGCAACGTCCATGGCACGAGCCTATCCGGCTGCGGCCTACCCGGCAGCGTGGGCATCGCCGATGCTGTGCAGCCCCTCCGGGGTGGTGCCGTTGATTTCGTAGTCGCCCACGGTGCGGGCCTTGAACACGGCCGGGTTGTGGGTGGCCGCGGTCCGGGCGTTGCGTCGGTCAGCGCCGCCCGGCCGATGACCGCCAGGACGGCGAGCTGGACCAGCTGAAAGAAGGCCGGCTGGTGCGTGGTGGATTCCGAGCGCCGGATGATGTTGGCGTCCGGCACGACGGACTCGGCGAAAATGGTGTCGGTGGTGTAGTACTTCCTGCCGTACAGCAGCCAGTCCCCGCCTGCGGCGTCACGGAGCCAGATCTCTCAGCCGCTCGGGATGATATGAGCCCATCTCGCACGGCAAGGTGGCGGATACGGAAAAAGCCGGTCACATTTTGTAACCGACTCTTTCAAACCGGTTGATCGTGTTTGCTGGGCCGCTAGAGGCCCACGCGCCAGCCTTCGCGGGCGGGGCACTCGTTGACGACGACGTCCAGCCCGGCGGCCTTGGCGCGCTCCACCGCGGCGTCATCGAAGACGCCCAGCTGCAGCCAGACGGCCTTGGCGCCTACGGCGATGGCCTCGTCGATGACGGCCCCCACCTTCTGGGAGTTGACGAAGCAGTCCACGACGTCGATCGGGTGTTTCGCTGCGGGAATCTCCGCCAGGGAGCGGTACCCCTTCTCGCCGTGGACGTCGTCGCCGGGCAGGTTGACCGGAATGATTTCCATGCCCATCCGGTCCCGGACGTACAGGGAGACCTCGTACGCCGAGCGCCACTGGTTGGTGGTCAAGCCGACCACTGCCCATGTGCCTTTGGTTCGCATGAGGCGGTCAATGACTGCCGGATCGTTAACGTGGGCCATGCATCAACCTTACTCCTGCGCCCTTTCTGGACAATCGTCGAATAAATGAATGATTCGAACCGTCCGTGCGGCGCCGTGAACGAATATTACAGTGCGGAAGCCTCGGATTTTGTGGAATCCTGCATTTCGGTTCTAGTAGGTAGTGACCATCCCGAGCGGCCGAGAGACCTGGATCGATGAAGCCGCAGCAACCCCCGGTGACGTGAGACGACCATTCCCACGGAACTGTTCCGCCCTCCTTCGGTGCAATTCGAGGGAACGGGAGGAACCAAGGGTGCTACTGCCAGGACCGATGGAGTGCTGCAATGACCCCAGAGAATTCTTCCACCCTGCCCACTTTTGCCCGGACTGCGTCCGAGGCATCCCCACAAACCACTTCGGACGCGACGGCGATCGAAGCAGGGCTGCGTGACGCGCCCGGCTCCTCTCGCGGCTCGTCGGGATGGTCCCTGACCGAGCCCACGGACGGCGCAGTGCACGGCGCCCCCACCGACGGACCGGCGCGTCACCGCAGCACCACCCCCCGGCACAGCGGCACAGCCACCGCAGGGACCCTCCAGGCAGAGACGGTTGCGTTCTGGGAAGCCCAGGCCCTCCGCCTTGACTGGGCGGGCCTGCCCGCCGGCTCCCCGGACGGCGGCAAGCCTTGGCACACCGCGCACCGCCGCGTCCCGGCCGACGTCGGGGCCGGGACCGGTCCTCAGATCACCTGGTTCGAAGGCGGCAGGCTCAATGTCGCCTACAACTGCGTCGACCGCCATGTAGCGGCGGGGCGCGGGGACAAGGTGGCCCTGCACTTCGAGGGCGAGCCCGGTGACCGCCGTGCAGTGACCTACGCCGAACTCCAGCGCGAGGTGTCCAAGGCCGCCAATGCCCTCCTGGACCTGGGCATCACCAAGGGCGACCGTGTGGTCATCTACCTCCCGGTCATCCCCGAAACCGTGATCATCACCCTCGCCGTGGCCCGCATCGGCGCCATCCATTCCCTGGTCTTCGGCGGTTTCTCCGCCGAAGCCTTGAGGTTCCGGGTGGAGGACACCGGCGCCAAACTCCTGGTCACCACCGACGGCCAGTTCCGCCGCGGCACCGCCGTGCCGGTCAAGGACAACGCCGATGCCGCCGTCTCCGGCGACAACGCGATCGAGCACGTCCTGGTGGTCAACCGGACCACTCCGGCGGAGGAGCTCGGGACCGTCCCAATGACAGCGGGCCGAGACGTGTGGTGGCACGACGCCGTCGGGACCGCCTCCGACGTCCACGAAGCGGAGGCGTTCGACGCCGAGACGCCGCTGTTCATCATGTACACTTCCGGCACCACCGGCAAGCCGAAGGGCCTGGTCCACACCTCCGGCGGCTACCTCACGCAGGCGTCCTGGAGCTTCGAGCACCTGTTCAGCAACCCCGACGCCGCGCTGCGGGACCAGGACGTGCACTGGTGCACGGCGGACCTCGCCTGGGTCACCGCGCACACCTACGAGCTCTACGGCCCGCTCTCCAACGGCGCCACGCAGGTCATCTTCGAGGGCACCCCCAACACCCCGCACCCGGGCCGGCACTTTGAGATCATCGAACGCTACGGGGTCACGCAGTACTACACCGCGCCCACCCTGGTCCGCTCCCTTATGGGCTGGTTCCCGGACGGCGTCCCGGACACGTATAACCTCTCCTCCATCCGTCTGCTCGGCACGGTTGGCGAGGCCATCAACCCCGAGGCCTGGCGCTGGTTTCGGGCCAACATCGGCGCCGGCACCGCCCCGGTGGTGGACACGTGGTGGCAGTCCGAAACCGGCGCCACCATCCTTTCCCCCGCCCAGACGGACGCCGCGTTCAAGCCCGGCTGCGCGGCCCGCCCCCTGCCCGGCGTCAGCACGCGCATCGTGGACGACGCCGGCAATATGGTTCCGCCGGGCGTCCAGGGTTTCATCGTGGTGGACTCCCCTGGCCCGGCGATCGCCCGGACGGTCTGGGGGAACCCGCGCCGCTACTTTGATTCGTACTGGCGCCAATACGCCGAACAGGGCTGGTTCCTCGCCGGTGACGGCGCCAAGTACGACGACGACGGCGACATCTGGATCCTCGGGCGGGTGGATGACACCCTCAATGTCTCGGGACACCTGCTTTCCACCATTGAGATCGAGTCGGCGCTCGTCTCCCACCCGGACGTAGTGGAGGCCGGCGTCTGCCCGGTCGCGGACCCCAAGACCGGCCACGCGATCGTCGCGTTTGTGGTGCTGAAGGATTCGGCAGCCACCGGGGACATCGCGTCCGCATTGAAGGCCCACGTCGCGAGGGCGATCGGGCCGATCGCGAAGCCGCGCGACGTCGTCGTCGTTCCCGATGTGCCCAAGACCCGCAGCGGCAAGATCATGCGCCGGCTGCTGACCCAACTGTTCGACGGAACCACGCTCGGGGACACCACGTCGCTCCAGAACGAACCATCCATCGCGGACATCCAGGATGTGCTGCGCACCCGAAATACCCCGGAAGCAAAGGAACACTCATGAGTGAAATCAGCAACGTCGCCCGACTTTCCGAACCCCTCAAGTTCGCCTACTGGGTTCCCAATGTCTCCGGCGGCCTGGTGGTCTCCACCATCGAACAGCGCACCGGCTGGGACTTCGAGTACAACAAGAAGCTGGCCCGGATCGCCGAGAACTCCGGCTTCGAGTACGCACTGTCCCAGACGCGTTACGCCGCCTCATATGGCGCGGACAAGCAGCACGAGGCAACGTCCTTCAGCCTGGCGCTGCTGGCCGCAACCGAGCGGCTGAAAGTCATTGCAGCCGTGCACCCCGGTATGTGGCACCCCGGTGTGCTGGCGAAGTTCATCATCACCGCGGACCATATCTCCAACGGCCGCGCCGCCGTGAACATCGTCTCGGGCTGGCTCAAGGCGGAGTTCGAGAACTTCGGCCTCGAATGGCTCGAACACGACGAGCGCTACGTCCGCACCGAGGAATTCATCAAGGTCCTCCGCGGGCTCTGGACCGAGCAGGAATACAGCCAGTCCGGCAAGTACTACAACATCACCGACTTCACCCTGAACCCGGCCCCGGTGGACGTGCCGGGACGGCCCCACCCGGAAATCTTCTTCGGCGGCAACTCCACAGCCGCGCAGGCCACCGCCGGCCGCGTGGCCGACTGGTACTTCTCCAACGGCAAGGACCTCGAGGGGTTCAAGGAGAACATCGCCGGCGTTGTCGCTGCCGCAGGCGAGGCCGGGCGCGGGACTGCCTCGGGCCTGGCCGCCCCGAAGTTCGGCCTCAACGGCTTCGTCATCGCGCGGGATTCCGAGAAGGAAGCCCGCGAGACCCTCCGGGAGATCGTGGCGAAGGCGCACAAACCGGCGGTCGAGGGTTTCCGCGACGCAGTCCAGGAAGCCGGAGCGTCCACCAAGGACGGCAAGGGCATGTGGTCGGACTCCTCCTTCGAGGACCTCATCCAGTACAACGACGGTTTCAAGACCCAGCTGATCGGCACCCCGGAGCAAATCGCCGAACGGATCGTGGAGTACAAGAAGATCGGCGTGAACCTGATGCTGACCTGCTACCTGCACTTCCAGGAGGAAGTGGCCGCGTTCGGTCAGGACATCCTGCCGATCGTCCGCGAACTCGAGGCGGACCTGGCCCGCAAGAACGGCGTCGAGCTGGACCTGTCCCAGACCCCGGTGGCAAACGTTGAGGTGGCTGCGTAATGGCTGACCGCAAGTTCGGTTTCCGCACCCGCGCGCTGCACGCCGGCGGCACCCCCGACGCCGAGCACGGCGCCCGCGCCGTCCCCATCTACCAGACCACCTCCTTCGTGTTCAAGGACACCCAGGACGCCGCAAACCTCTTCGCGCTGCAGAAATACGGCAACATCTACTCCCGGATCGGCAACCCCACCGTGGCCGCGTTCGAGGAGCGCATCGCCTCGCTGGAGGGCGGCATCGGCGCCGTGGCGACGTCCTCGGGCATGGCGGCGGAGTTCATCACCTTCGCCGCGCTGACCCAGGCCGGGGACCACATCGTCGCCGCGTCCCAGCTCTACGGCGGCACGGTGACCCAGCTGGACGTCACGCTGCGCCGCTTCGGCGTGGACACCACGTTCGTCCCAGGCACCGACCCGGCGGACTACGCCGCGGCAGTCCGGGAAAACACCAAAGCGATCTTTGTCGAGGTGGTGGCCAACCCGTCCTCGGAGGTCCAGGACCTTGCGGCCCTCGCGCAGGTGGCGCACGACGCTGGCGTCCCGCTGGTCGTCGACGCCACCCTGAGCACGCCGTATCTCGTGCGGCCGATCGAGCACGGAGCGGACATCGTGATCCACTCCGCCACCAAGTTCCTCGGCGGGCACGGCACCACCCTGGGCGGCGTGATCGTCGAAAGCGGCCGCTTCGACTGGGGCAACGGCAACTTCCCCACGATGACCGAGCCCGTAGCGTCCTACGGAAACGTGTCCTGGTGGGGCAACTTCGGCGAGTACGGGTTCCTGACCAAGCTGCGCTGCGAACAGTTGCGCGACATCGGCCCGGCATTGTCCCCGCAGTCGGCGTTCCAGCTGCTGCAGGGCGTCGAAACGCTCCCCCAGCGACTCGACGAGCACTTGAAGAACGCGCAGGCCGTGGCTGAGTGGCTTGAAGCGGACGAGCGCGTGGCCTACGTGAACTTCTCCGGCCTGCCCTCACACCCGCACTTTGAACGGGCCAAGAAGTACCTGCCGCTGGGCCCCGGCTCGGTCTTCTCCTTCGGCGTCAAGGGGGGGCGTGCCGCGGGCCAGAAGTTCATCGAGGCCCTGCAGCTGGCCTCGCACCTGGCCAATGTGGGCGACTCCCGGACCCTGGTCATCCACCCCGGGTCCACCACCCATCAGCAGCTCAGCCCCGAACAGCTCGAGTCCGCCGGTGTCCCCGAGGACCTGGTCCGGATCTCGATCGGGCTCGAAGACATCGACGACATCCTCTGGGACCTGGACCAGGCGCTCGACGCCGCGTCCCAGCAGGCCGTGGAGCCGCACGCGGACTCGCTGCCTGCCGGACCGGATGATGAAGCAGCAGCCTGCACGATCGGAGCGAACGCATGAGCGCAGAAGTTGCCAGGACCTGGACCGGCCCGTCGGCGCCGGAGCGCCTGAACCTGCTGCGGCAGGCGAAGTCGATCGCGATTGTGGGCGCCTCGGACAAGCCGTCGCGCGCGAGCTATTTCGTGGCCACCTACCTGCAGTCCTCCACCCGGTACAAGATCTACTTCGTGAACCCGGTGGTGAAGGAAATCCTGGGGCAGCCGACGTACGCGTCGCTGGCGGATCTGCCGGAAAGCCCGGACATTGTGGACGTGTTCCGCAAGCATGGTGACCTGCCGGGCGTCCTGGACGAGGCCATCGCCGTCGGCGCCAAAACCCTCTGGCTGCAATTGGGTTCGTGGCATGAGGACGTGGCCAAGGAGGCCGAAGCCGCCGGGCTCGACGTCGTGATGGACCGCTGCGTGAAGATTGAGCATGCCCGGTTCCACGGCGGCCTGCACCTGGCCGGCTTCGACACCGGCGTCATCTCCTCCAAACGGCAGGTCCTGGCCTAACACCCCACCAGTTGCGCTATCAATTAGGGCTGTTCTGAGCGCTCAGAACAGCCCTAAGTGATAGCGCAACAGGGTTAAAAAGGGCGGTTATGGGTGGAAGGGGGCCTTGGTCGGAACGACGCCGGGCAGGGTTGGCATGGTCCGACCGGGACCGCGGGGCAGATCCTCGTTGTCGTCGCCGTTGCCGTTACCGTTACCGTTGCCGGGGAGGCCGGGCGCGGGCAGCCCTGGCCGTTGGCCTGGCGACGGCAGGATACCGCCCCGCCCGAAAGCCGGCGGCGTGGTGCGCGGCCTGCGTCCGGACTGCTTGTCCGAGTCCTCGTCGCCGTCCTTTGCCGCACGAGTGGGTGCCGACCGCGGGGCCCTGGATGGTGCCGGCTCCGGGGTGCCGGCAGGGGACGTCGCGGCAGGCGCAGGGAAGGCCGGGACCGAGGACGGCGACGGCTGGACATGCTCAGGGTCCGGCGTACCGGGCCCCGCGGGCTGGAAAATGACGCTGACGCTCTGGCTGACGCTGTGCCGGAAGTCCTCGCTGGATGCCGCCACAGCGCCGGCACCAAGGGTCATGGCAGCCACGACGGCGCCACCGACGATTGCCAGCCGACGCTTCCGGCCGCGGCGCTCGGCGAGGCTGGTGACCCCGGCCGGCAGCGATTCATCGGCGGCAGCCTCCGCGGACGCGACCACGGGCAGCGCCGTCGTCGCGACCGTGGGCAGCGCCATCGTCGTGGCTAGGACAGGGGCATTGGAACGAGTTGATCCAGCGGCGAGCAGTGCCGCGAGGTCGGCGCGGGGCGCGGGAGCCGCGTCCGGGGCCACGGCACGGAGCAGTTCGAGCGCGCTCCGGAGCTCGGTTGCGGCTTCGAGGCCGGAGTCGCTCAGCATCGCCTGGATGCTGCCATCCTGCTGGGGGTCGCGGGTGCCGGTCATGATGCTGCGTGGTCCTTTTCGGTTACGAGTTCGCGCAGGGCACTGAGCCCGCGGCGCTGAAGCTGCTTGATGGCACCCGGCGTCTTGTCCATGATGCCGGCCACCTGTTCGATGGAAAGGTCCGCGACGATCCGCAGGACCAGAACTTCCCGTTGCTCCTCATTGAGCATCGCGAGAGTGTCCGAGATACCGCCCAGGGATCCGAGCACCTCGTCCTCGGCTGATGCCGAGTAGCGCGCGTCGTTCAGGGGGTCGTATTCGGCCAGGTGGGGCATGCGTTCCGCCCGCCGCCTGTAGTCGACCAGCCGGGCGTGGGCGACGGAGAAAATGAATGTCCGCAGACCCGTGTGGCCGCCGCTGACGCCGGCCAGTTTCGGCAGGACGTCCACGAACACGTCTTGGGTCAGGGCCTCGGCGTCGTCCACGCCCCGGGCCCGGAAGTATCCCAGCACGGCCGGGGAAATCACCGTGTACACGGCGCTGACACCTGATGGGTCACCAGCTAAAGCGGCTGACAATTCGTCGTCGCTTAGCTGCTGTGCCAAGAGGCTGTCCTTCCGTTACTGCTGGGGTGCGGCCCCGGCAAGTCTAGCGGCCGCACCCCGGAGCCCTTCAGAGTCAGGGCACATTCCTTGCTGTCAGACCCGTGCCGGGTCGAGGCTAAACAGCCGGAAATTGCTTGTCGTGCTGGGGCAGTTCGACGGACGGCTGGGCCGGGGTTGCCGGCACAGCCGGGGTTGCCGGGACGCCCTTGGCGCCGGGGACGGCCGGGGTGGCCGGAACTGCGGACTTGACGTTGGCGTTGGCGCGTGCCTCGCCGGCAGCACCCTTGACGCGGGCGTCGCCCTTGACGGTGGGGCCGGCCTTTGAGTCAACGGAACCGTCGACGGAGCCTTCGCCGGCAGCCTCGGTGCCGTCAACGTCGGCGTCGGCGTTAGTGTGGCCTTTGGGCGAGCCATCAGTCGACGGGGTCGCCGGAACTGCGGGGACAGCCGGCGCGGCGGGCTTTGCCGGGAGCGTAGGTGTGGCCGGAACGGCCGGGACAGCTGGCGTGGCGGGCGTAGCGTGGTTCACTTCAGCCTGCTCGGTGCCGGACATCTGGGCCGCGTTGGCCAGTCCGATGCCGGAGAAACCTCCGACTGCCAGGATGGCGGCGCCGACAGCAATCTTGGTGGTCTTGCTAACACTCTTCATTACAGACATACATCCTTTGTTTTTTTGGTGGAAGGCGGGCTGAGGCCTCGTTGGGGGCAGTCGACAGCCCACTCTCGTCCAGAAAAGGCTGGCCGGCGCCCATGGGGGCAGGCGCCGGCCGGCGCTTGCGGTAAAGGGCCGACCGGAGACCAAATGGGGGGAAGGCGCCGGTCGGCACTTACGGTGGAAGGCCAGCCGGGGTCTGGTGGGGGGTCCGAACTCCGGCGGCGCTTACAAAGGGGTAATCGCTGGGCGGGCCGGAAAGGTTACGCACCAATCGGAATTTTCTTGATTTCTTTTTTGGGGCCGGCGGTGCCGGGACTTAACGACGGGGGGCCCCCAGGGAACCCGCAGCCATCCCACCCATTGCCATCCGACCCGTTGCGCTGTCACTTAGGGTGGTTCTCAGAGCTCAGAGCGACCCAAGGTGATAGCGCAACCGCCTCGAGGACCGGAAGAGCCCGCTGTAGGCGTTGAGGGCGAGCTGCCCGCCCAGGTGGGCGTAGAGAACGTTGCTCCCGGCCGGAATCTCCCGGCTTTTCACGAGGTCGATCAGCCCGGCCAGGGACTTGCCCTCGTAGACGGGGTCGGTGATCATGGCCTCGAGCGAGGCGCCCAAGCGGATGGCTTCCAGGGTGGAGTCGACGGGAATTCCATAGCTGTCCCCGGCCCAACCCTCCATGACGTTGATTTCGTCGTCACGCAGTTCCCTGCCCAGGCCGATCAGCTCGGCGGTGTTCCGGGCGATGCGTTCAACCTGGTTGCGGGTTTTCGTCAGGGTGGCCGAAGCATCGATGCCGATCACGCGGCGCGGCTTGTCCTGGCCGGCGAAACCCGCGATCATCCCGGCGTGGGTGGAGCCCGTGACGGTGCAGACGATGATCGTGTCGAAGAAGATACCGAGTTCCCGTTCCTGCTCTTCCACCTCGTAGGCCCAGTTGGCGAATCCCAGCTGCCCAGCCTGTGGTCGGACGCGCCGGCCGGGATCGCGTACGGCTTGCCGCCGGCCGCCTTGACCTCTTCGATCGCGTTCTCCCAGCTACCGCGGATGCCGATGTCAAAGCCCGCGCTCTCCAGCCGGACGTCGGCGCCCATGATGCGCGAGAGCAGGATGTTGCCCACGCGGTCGGACAGGGGATCCGGCCAGGCGACCCAGTTTTCCTGAACCAGGCGGGCCTTAAGGCCGAGTTTCGCGGCGACCGCCGCAACCTGGCGGGTGTGGTTGGACTGGTATCCGCCAATCGAGACAAGCGTGTCCGCGCCCTGCGCCAAGGCATCCGGAACGAAGTATTCGAGCTTGCGCGTCTTGTTCCCGCCAAAGGCGAGGCCGCTGTTGACGTCCTCCCGTTTCGCCCAGATCTGCGCCCCGCCCATATGCGTACTGAGCCGAGGCAGCGGGTGGATGGGACTCGGTCCAAACATCAGGGGGTAGCGCTCAAAATCGGTGATGGCCATCGTCGGTCCTTCGCTCGCGGTGGGAAACGGCTGGGTGAACACAAAGATGCAATACATTGCACGGTCGGACACCGGTAGGCGTCAACCCTCAGCCCGCAGCAGGTGGCCGGGCGACGCGGGGGACGGCGCTACTGGAACTTAAACGACGACGGCGGCGAGCCGCCCATTCCAGGGTGGCCCGCCGCCGTCGTGCGCCAGCTAGTGAAGCGCCAGTTTGTGAAGCGTCAGTGAGTCAGTGGCGTCAGTCGTTGATGAGGTCGTTGACCACGATCGTCTGGTCGCGGTCCGGGCCGACGCCGATCGCGGAGAACCGCGTGCCGGAGAGCTTCTCCAAGGCCAGCACGTAGTTCCGGGCGTTTTCCGGCAGGTCCTCCAGGGTGCGGGCGCCCGTGATGTCCTCGGTCCAGCCCTCGAAGTACTCGAAAATCGGCTTGGCGTGGTGGAACTCGGTCTGGGTCATGGGCATTTCGTCGTGCCGCACGCCGTCGACGTCGTAGGCCACGCAGACCGGGATCTGCTCGATGCCCGTCAGGACGTCCAGCTTGGTGACGAAGTAGTCCGTGAAACCGTTGACGCGGGAGGCGTGGCGGGCCAACACGGCGTCGTACCAGCCGCAGCGGCGGGGACGGCCGGTGTTGACGCCGAATTCGCCGCCGGTTTTTTGCAGGTACATGCCCATCTCATCGAACAGTTCGGTGGGGAACGGTCCTGCGCCCACGCGGGTGGTGTAGGCCTTGATGATGCCGATGGACCGCGAGATCCGGGTGGGGCCGATGCCCGAGCCCACGGAGGCGCCGCCCGCGGTCGGGTTCGAGGACGTCACGAAGGGGTACGTGCCGTGGTCAACGTCCAGGAACGTGGCCTGGCCGCCCTCCATGAGGACCACCTTGCCTTCGTCCAGGGCGGTGTTCAGGACATAGGTGCTGTCGATGACCAGCGGGCGCAGGCGCTCGGCGAAGGACAGGAAGTACTCCACGATCTCGTCCACCTCGATGTCGCGGCGGTTGTAGACCTTGACCAGGAGTTCGTTCTTCTGGCGCAGCGAGCCTTCGACCTTCTGGCGCAGGATGGAGGCGTCAAAGACGTCCTGGACGCGGATGCCGAGGCGGGCCACCTTGTCCATGTAGGCCGGGCCGATGCCGCGGCCGGTGGTGCCGATGGCGCGGCTGCCGAGGAAACGCTCGGTGACCTTGTCCAGCACCTGGTGGTAGGGCGCCACGAGGTGCGCATTGGCGGAGACACGCAGCTTGGAGGTGTCCGCGCCGCGGGCCTCCAGTCCGTCGATCTCCTGGAACAGGGCTTCCAGGTTCACCACGCAGCCGTTGCCGATGATCGGAATCGCGTTCGGGCTCAGGATGCCGGCCGGAAGGAGCTTGAGCTCATACTTCTCACCGCCTACGACGACGGTGTGCCCGGCGTTGTTGCCGCCGTTGGGCTTGACGACGTAGTCGACGCGGCCACCAAGCAGGTCAGTGGCCTTACCTTTGCCTTCGTCGCCCCATTGGGCTCCGACGATCACGATTGCTGGCATGGGATCCTCCCCCATTCGTTCGGGCCGAACTACATTTTATGACCAGGTGGTCACGGCAGCTCAGCGCCGTTCATGAGAATGCCCCGAATCTACCGCTGTGCACTTACCCAACGCCAGAGTTCCGGGGCTCTTACCACCCAAGTTTAGCCGAAAACGGTCACCGGCATCGCTTTGGGTCCTTGTTTGGACGTGGCAGCTAGCTCGTGGTGAACGCCAGGGCGGCTTCCGCGAGTGAGGGCCACGCGTCCGCGGCGGCCGCAGGCACTTCCACCCAGTCCTTGAAGGGGCGCCCCATCCCGGACGGATCAAAGAGCTGCGCGCCGGGGAGTTCCAGGGCGCGGACGTGGTGGGGCGAATTCCGGCCCAGCTTGAAGGCCATCGCATCCCCGTTGAGGCAGGCCATCGCCCTGCGGTTGACCATTAGGGCCCGGGAGCCAAAGGTCTGGCCCAGCGCGACGCCCGCGCCGGCGAGGTCTGCGGCCACGCCCTCGAAGGCGTCGACGGCGGCAGCGGACGATTCTTTCTTCTTCATGGCGTTCGTCATAGCTGCATCATCCACCAGGCCAGGCTCGACACATAGCGGGCACCACTTGCGGGACCACCCGGAGTGGAATTGAGTGGGAGTGAGCATCCCGAGCGGCTTACCGCGGCCGCCATGGCCGGCCAGGCTGCTACCGCCAGGACCGATGGAAAGGAAACCGCGCCATGTCGCAGAACACCGACCACATCCGCGTGACCCACGCCGGCTCGTTGCCGCGCACAATCGAGCTGATCGCCGCGAACGAGGCCAAGGAAACCGACGGCATCACGCCCGAGTTCCTCGACCTGCTCGAAACTTCTGTCGTGGACGTCATCCAGCGCCAGAAGGAGCTGGGTATCGACATCCCCAATGACGGCGAGTACGGGCACACGATGTCCAGCTCCGTGGACTACGGTGCCTGGTGGAATTACTCCTTCTCCCGGCTCGGTGGACTGGAGCCGACCGACGTCGACCGCTGGGCCGACGCGAAGGTGCACCGTTCTTCCCCGGGCCACATCGTCCTGACCTCCTTCCCCGACCGGCGGGACCGGCTGACGTTCGACGAAGCCTACAACGACCCCACCTCCGGGATTTTGGCCCACCGCAAGGCCGTCACGCAGCCGAAGATCGCCGGGCCGCTGACCTACACGGGCCAGGATCTCGCGGCCTCGGACATCGCCAATTTGAAGACCGGCCTGGCCGCGGCCGGCCTCACCGAAGGATTTGTCGCCTCCCTCTCCCCCGGGTCATGCGCCCGCGTGGCCAATGAGTACTACCGGAGCGATGAGGAACTCCTCTATGCCTGCGCCGACGCGATGCGCGAGGAATACAAAGCGATCATCGACGCCGGCCTGACGGTCCAGCTTGACGACCCCTCCCTGGCGGAGAGCTGGGACCAGATCAACCCCGAGCCGAGCCTGGCCGACTACCTGAAGTTCATCCAGCTCCGGGTCGAGGCAACGAACTGGGCGCTGCGTGATCTTCCGCCGGAGCAGATCCGGCTGCATGTCTGCTGGGGTTCCTGGCACGGCCCGCACACCACGGACATCCCCTTCGCGGACATCGTCGACTCAGTCCTGCAGATCAATGCCGGCGGCTACTCGTTCGAGGCGGCCAATGTCCGGCACGAGCACGAATGGCGGGTCTGGGAGGACACCAAGCTGCCCGAGGGGAAAGTCATCATCCCCGGGGTCGTCTCGCACGCCACCAACGTCGTGGAGCACCCGGACCTCGTGGCCGACCGGATCGTGCGCTTCGCAGACCTCGTGGGGCGCCAGAATGTCATTGCGTCCACGGATTGCGGGCTGGGCGGCCGGGTGCATCCGCAAATTGCGTACGCCAAGCTGGAGGCCCTCGGCGAAGGGGCACGCCGCGCCACCAAGCGGCTCTGGTAGCAGCACCGGGCGGCAAGGCGGGGCCGGCACTGCATTTCGCGGGGCTTGATAGACTGATAGGGATCGACTAGGAATCGGTCCACACCACATTTTCACACCACACCATTGCTCCGCATGCCCAATATTTGGCGTGCCCGCAACCGGCGTGGCTGCTTTGCCAATCCCGCAGGAGACCCAGCACCATATGACAGCCCTGGCCACCGAAAATTTCCGCGAAGAGCTTCTGAGCCGCCGGTACGAACCTAGCGTCGCCCCCGTCAACGAGCTCCTTGATGCCCTCCAGGCAACCAAGGCTGGCACCGCTGTCCCCTACGTGGACCCCATGCACGACGTCGATGAGTGCCGCATCATCAGCCTGTACTCCAACATCGGCACGGCGGATGCGTCAGGCTTCATCACCGCCGGCGATGACGAGGCGGCCACCCGCATGCTGGGCATCCAGTGGAAGCTGGGCCTGCGTCCTGAATTCGTCATGCCGTGGAACGTCCACCCGTGGCACGTGGGCGACGAGCCCAACGGCAAGTTCACCCCGGACCAGATCTCGGCCGGACTCAAGCCGCTGCTGAAGTTCCTCGCCCTGGTCCCGCGTGCGTCCGTGATCGTGGCGCACGGCACCGAGGCCAACCGCCTCGCCAACCTGCTGCTCAAGACCGAGGTGCCCATGATCTGGCGCCGCGGCCTGAAGACCTACAAGGTCCGCTCGCTCAGCGGCCGGGCATTCGCCGGCACCCCTGCCCGGCAGGAAGAGTACCTGGCCGAGATGCACACCGCGTACGCGGATGCCATGGCCCGGACGGGACTGGCCAAAGCCAGCTAGTCCCGGCCCTGAACACTTGACGACGGCGGGCTCCCACCTCAAGGTGGGAGCCCGCCGTCGCTCGCTAACCCCAACGCACGTTAAACCCCAACGCGGGGTCACTTACGGCCCGTCCACGGGGGTGAAATGGGCTGTAAGTGACCCCGCGTTGGGGTGTGCTGCCTGGTCGTGTGCTGCCTGGGTCAGCCCTCGGACTCGATCGCGGCCCTCGCGACGGGATCGGAATCCTTGAGGAACTTTTCGATCCGCTCCGGCTCCTCGGCCTCGCCGATCGCCGCGGACGCACGGCCCAGCGAGTAGAGCGAGCGCAGGAAGCCGCGGTTGGGTTCGTGCTCCCACGGGATCGGCCCGACGCCCCGCCAGCCGTTGCGGCGCAGCGAATCCAGGCCGCGGTGGTAGCCCACCCGCGAGTACGCGTAGGAATCGATGGTGCGGCCTTCGTTCCAGGCCTCCTCGGCCAGGATGGCCCACAGGAGCGAGGACGTGGGGTGCTTCGCCACGAGGTCCAAGGCTTCCTGGCCAAGCGCGAGGTGCTGGTAGATCTCAGTCTCGGCAGGCAGGAGCGTGGGCTCGGGACCCATCAGGTTCTTGCGGAACTCGTCGGACATGGCTAGAAGGTCTTGCCGGTGGAGCCGAGCTGCTGGGCGGCCTCGACCACACGGGCGGCCAGGCCGGCCTCGGCGGAGGCGCCCCAGACGCGGGGATCGTAGAGCTTCTTGCTGCCGACCTCGCCGTCGACCTTCAGCACGCCGTCGTAGTTGCGGAACATGTGGTCCACCACCGGGCGGGTGTAGGCGTACTGGGTGTCGGTGTCGATGTTCATCTTGATGACGCCGTAGGAGACGGCGTCCGCGATTTCCTTGTCCGAGGAGCCGGAGCCGCCGTGGAACACGAGGTCGAACGGGTTGGCCTTGCCGATCTTGGCGCCCACCTGCTCCTGGATATCCTTGAGGATCTCCGGGCGGAGCTTGACGCCGCCCGGCTTGTACACGCCGTGCACGTTGCCGAAGGTCAGCGCCGTGATGTAGCGGCCGTTTTCGCCGGAACCGAGCGCGTCGATCGTGGCCAGCGCGTCCTCGACCGTGGTGTAGAGCTTGTCATTGATGGCGTTCTCGACGCCGTCTTCCTCGCCGCCTACAGTACCGATCTCAACTTCGAGGATCATCTTGGCGGCCGCGGTGCGCTCGAGCAGTTCCCGGGCGATCCGCAGGTTTTCCTGCAGGGTCTCGGCGGAGCCGTCCCACATGTGCGAGTTGAAGAAGGGGTTGCGGCCGGCCTTGACCTCGGCCTCGGAAGCAGCGAGCAGCGGGAGCACGAAGCCGTCCAGCTTGTCCTTGGGGCAGTGGTCCGTGTGCAGGGCGATGTTGACGCCGTAGTTTTTGGCCACCTCGCGGGCGAATGCCGCGAAGCCCAGGGAGCCGGCAACCATGTCCTTGGTGGAGGCGCCGGACCAGTAAGCCGCGCCGCCGGTGGAGACCTGGACGATGCCGTCGGACTCAGCCTCGGCGAAGCCGCGCATGGCGGCGTTCAGGGTCTGGGAGGACGTGACGTTGACCGCGGGGAAGGCGAAGCCACCCGTCTTTGCGCGGTCGATCATCTCGGAGTAGATCTCTGGGGTTGCAATGGGCATGCTGACTCCTAAAGTGAATTTCGTCTACGGGCTGGTGATCCTGGAGGGAACCTCGTCGGCTACGAACCATCCTAGTCATTCCTGCGCCGGGGCCGTGTCTCCGGTCACTGCGCCCGTGTAATACTCGCGCCCCGGCGGCTCCGCCCTATCCCTCACGTGAATCCGCACGCGCCCGCCCAGAAGGCAGATCGCGGCAGTGTTGGGCGAAAACATTGCCGCGAAGTGTCATCTCGCGCGCCAGCCGCGGCTCTCCAGCGCGGCCCGGACCTTGCTGACCGCCGTGGGATGCTCGCCCGCAAGGTCCAGCCGGGACACCCGCACCTCAAGCCATCCGGAGATCGCTGCAGTGTCCGCCCGCCGGATGTCGCGCAGGTACTGGTCTTGCCCATTGTGGTGTGCGCCCTCGTACTGGAGCGCGATACGCCACTCGGGGTAGGCGGCATCCGGCCAGAGCACCGGGGCGCCCGCTGCACCCCAGACCACCTCGTTCAGGGCCGGCTCGGGCAGGCCGCCGCGGATGAGCGCCAGACGCAGCCGCGTTTCGGGCGGCGAGTCAGCGCCGACACGAATGAGTTCGACGGCGGCGCGGGCTTTTCTCACGCCCCTGTTGCCAGGATGCCGCGCCACCATGGCCCGCAGCTCCGCAACGCTGCACAAGGCGTCACGGGGGACGGGAAACTCCGGGCCGTGCCCGCAGACCAGGAAGTCTCCGACCACAGCCAGATCATCCACACCCAGCACTGAGGACAGGTCCAACCACGTGCGGGCCGGCGAGGTGAGTCGGACGCCGTCGAGCTCCATCACCTCGTCGGGGAAGAGCGTCAACACGTGCCCTACAACGTTGACCCGGCGGGGCCTGCTGAGGCCCCGCCGCCGGGCAAGGTGGATGCGCCAATCCTCCTCCAGACAGCCCGGCAGAGGTGCCGCCCAAAGCCGCGCCGCGGATACGAGGCTGAGGATGGACTCGTCATCCAGCTCGGTGTAGGCCCGGAGGGCAGCCGCGCCTGAGGACGCCGAGTCCACGGGCACCCGGATCCCGCGCGACACCGTGACGAGATCCTGAGCTTCGGTGCGGGTGCGGGTGACACCGGCGTTGTCGGCGGCGCGCAGCGAGAAGGAGCCGGTGGTCAGATGGAGGGGAAGTGGTGCCCGGCGCATGGCCCATTGTGACCGTTTCCGCCGTGCGCCGGGAGCGTTTTCCACAGGTGACGCCCGCAGACGCCGTTGAGAAGGCATTTCACGGCAATGTGAGGCGCAAACACTGCCGTGAAGTGCCTTCTCGCGCAGCGTTTGAGCGAAGAAGCCCCTATCCCGGGAGCTGGCCGAACACGTGGCGGCGGATCCAGGCGTGCATCGCGATCGCGGCGGCGGAGGCTGCGTTGATGGAGCGGGTCGAGCCGAACTGCTCGATCGACAAGGTGTCCAGCGCCGCGTCGTGGACCTCAGGAGTCAGGCCCGGGCCCTCCTGGCCGAAGACCAGGACGCAGTCCTTGGGCAGTTCGTAGGTTTCCAGCGGGACGGAGTCCGGGAAGATGTCGATCCCGATGATCGCCAGCCCCTCCGCCTGCGCCCAGGCCACGAAGTCCCCAACGGTGGGGTGGTGGCGGACGTGCTGGTAGCGGTCCGTGACCATGGCCCCGCGGCGGTTCCACCGGCGTCGCCCGATGATGTGGACTTCTTTGGCGAGGAACGCGTTGGCGGTCCGGACCACGGTGCCGATGTTGAGGTCGTGCTGCCAGTTCTCGATCGCGATGTGGAAGTTGTGGCGCTTGGAGTCCAGGTCTGCCACGATCGCCTCGTGCCTCCAGTAGCGGTATTTGTCCACCACGTTGCGCCGGTCGCCGTCCGCCAGGAGGTCCGGGTCCCAGTGCTCGCCCTGTGGAAGGTCGCCTTCCCAGGGCCCGACGCCGACCTCCGCCTTGGGCGCGGCCTCTGCCTCTGCCGCTGCCGCCGCTGAAGTCTCTGGCACTGGCTCTACGCCGGCAGTGCCGGGGATTTCGGGTTCAGTCACGCCTTCAACACTAGACTGGGTGGCAGGTAGCGGCACACTTACGGCGGAGGACACCATGGCAGACCAGCGCGAGAAGCAGGCGACCGAGTCAGACGAAGTACGTTCATCGGCATCCGTGTACCGCAGCGGCCAGGAAATCGAGTGCTGGCTCACGGACATGGACGGCGTGCTGGTCCACGAGAACCAGCCCATCCCGGGCGCATCGGAACTGATCCAGCGCTGGGTGGATACTTCCAAGCGGTTCCTCGTGCTCACCAACAACTCGATCTTCACCCCCCGGGACCTCGCGGCCAGGCTGAGTTCCTCCGGACTGGAAATCCCGGAGGAGAACATCTGGACCTCGGCCCTGGCCACTGCCCAGTTCCTCAAGGACCAGGTCCGCGGCTCGGAATCGGGGAACCGCGCCTACACGATCGGCGAAGCAGGACTCACGACGGCGCTCCACGAGGCAGGCTTCATCCTCACCGACCAGAACCCCGACTTCGTGGTGCTCGGCGAGACCCGCACCTACTCGTTTGAAGCCATCACCATGGCCATCCGCCTGATCCTGGCCGGCGCGCGTTTCATCGCCACCAACCCGGACGCCACCGGGCCCTCGAAGGACGGGCCCATGCCCGCCACCGGCGCCATCGCGGCCCTCATCACCAAGGCCACAGGCCGGGAACCGTACATTGTGGGCAAGCCCAACCCCATGATGTTCCGTTCGGCGATGAACCAGATCGACGCGCACTCGGAAACCACGGCCATGATCGGCGACCGCATGGACACCGACATCATCGCCGGCATGGAAGCGGGCCTGCACACGGTGCTGGTGCTCAGCGGCATCACCCACCGGGACGACATCGCTGCGTACCCGTTCCGGCCGAACCAGATCCTGAACTCCGTGGCAGACCTCAAGAACCAGATCTGAGGAGGACCTCAGAACGCGGTCATCTTCCCGCCGCCGCCCGGCAGCGGGAAGAGGTCGTCCTGGAGCTTGTCGATGATGGGCCGGTAGACGAACGGGCTCCAGCCCGGGCTCGCGTGCTCCGGCCTCGCCCCGTCAGTGCGCAGGTCATCCGAGGCCATATTCGCCTTATAGGTTAGTGACCAGGTATCCCGGGCGGTCTCGTAGTCCACGGTCTTGTCCGCGGGGTTGCCGATGAACGCCATCTTTGTTCCGCCGAGCTTCCCGACGAATCGGCTGGGCTCAAAGTGGTAGATGTAGGCGGATTCGGACTGGATCAGCACGCTAGACGGCGCGATCGGGGAGAGCTGTTCCAGGGTCTGGTCCACCACTTGCCCCCAACTGCGTTCATTCTTGTGCAGCATCCTCTCGCCGAGCTCGTAGCCGCCGCGCAGCACTGTGGGGAAGCGGAAACCGCTTTCGTACAACAGCACCACGCCCTCAAACCAGCTCTGGTCCAGGACGTCGTGCCGGCTCGCGGGACTGGAGTCGAGGAGGATGAACGCCACTTCGACGCCGTGCAGCTCGCGCAGCCGGGCGGCCACCTGGGTTGCCACCATGCCGCCGAAACTGTGGCCGTAGAAGTAGAGGGTGGTGAGATTGTGGGCGCGGACGTGCTCGATCACCGCAATGACCACCTCGTCGATGTCCAGCCCCTCGTTGGAATACCCGACGGCGGCGAGCCGGCCCCTCTTGTTGAGGGAGCCGCGCAGGGCGTTCAGGATCCACAGGGCTTCTTCCCAGCCCGTCTTGTAGCCGGGGAACAGGATCCAGCTGGCGTGGGGGTAATACCGTTCGGCGAAGTCATCGGGCACTTCGAGGATCCGGGTGACACGCCGATCGTCCTGCACGCGCCGCGTGAACAGCATGTCCGCCGCCAGCACAGAAGCGGACCCGGCGCCGATCAGGAAAGTGCGCCGGGAAACCCGTCTAAGCTCGACGGCGCGGCGGAGCATGCGGGCCTCGGCAGTACCGGGGCCTCGCGGATGGTTCGGTTCCACCTCGGCCGGCACATCACTACCGTATCCACGGTCCGCCGGGGATGAGAAACCGGACTAATCCGGAAGACGGAAGGGCAGCCGGGAGCGCCGGCGGCGCCGCTGGCCGACTACACAGGCTCGGGCTCGCGGCCTACCTCGCGGCGGGTGATCTCCATGCTGATCGCGTCGTAGGTCGCCAGCAGTTCCGAACGGGCCGTGCCAGCGGGGTCGTCGAGCAGGCCGAACACGGAGTCGCTCGCGGCGAGGAGTTCGTCGTCGGAGAAGCGGGTCAGCCGACGGGTGCCAGAGGGATCGATGGAGGCCAGGAATTCCCCGGACACGTCCAGCGTGGGCAGTGCGGCGCAATCGTCGCTGTGCGGGGTCAAGTCCAGTGAGACGCCGCCGGGGGCGGGCATGCCGGCCGTCTCCGAGCCGGCGCTTCCGCCGTCGATCGCGTTGAGGTCGTTGCGCAGCCCGGCCAGCGCCGATGACTCCACGAAGGAGGCCAGGCCGAGGTCGACCCGGATGTGCGAGGTGATCCCCATGCGGCGAACCCGCTGGATAACGTGCATCAGGGAGGGGCGGGAGGCTTGCGTGAGGCTCCCCCGGACACTAATCCGGACGACGTCGGAAACGACGTCGAGTTTGACATGGGCTTGCAGCGTTTGGTCCATAGGTACTCCAAAGAAGGTCTCTATGGCCGACGGCTCAACCGCATTCAGCGTATCCGCGCTTGTGGTTGCACACAAGTCATAGGCGGCCGCCAGTTCAGCCTGCCTGACGCCGATCCGGCTCTTCGTAGTGCGTCCGGGTAGCCGTTCCGCCCACAGACTGCACCAGCGAGGCGGCGATATCGCGCAGCTTGACGTTGCCGTTGCTGGAGGCATCGGAGAGGATCCGGACCGCGGTTTCCTGGTCACAGCGGTTCTGCGCCATGACGATCCCGATCGCCATGTCGATGGTGGTCCGGGATTCCAGCGTGGCGCGCAGGTTGGTGGCGCTGTCCGTGTGCAGCGAGAACCGGACTGCCAGCCGCAGCGCCTGGGAGATCTCGCGGGTGTAGCCACGGGCCCGGACGGCGACGTCGCCGTCGAACTTGCGCGGGACATCGGAGTAGAGGTTCAGCGCCGCCTGGGCGTCGCCCTGGAGATGGAAAGGCACCGACAGCACCGAGCGCAGGCCGTGCGAGGCGACGGCGGCGGCGTAGTCGGGGCCCCAGCGGTCCTCGTCGAAGAGGTCCGGGACGTAGACCTCCCGTTCCTCCTTGGCGGCGGTCAGGCAGGGGCCCTGGGACAGGGAGTACTGGATCTCGTCCACTTCGCGGGCGGAGTCACTGCTCCAGCCGATCGTGGCGGCCTTGCGGTCCCGCAGCAGCGTAATTCCGCACAGCGCGTCGTCGCCGGAGCCCGCCACCTGGTGCGCGGAAAAACGCGCGAGTTCGTTCAGGAACGCTTCAAAGTCCGCGCTGTCCAGGATCAGGTTCTGAATCTGGTCAACCGTGCCCACCGAGATCCCGGTGTCCTGGCCTTTCGGACCACGATCCACACCGCTGTTCAGCAACTTTTCGGACGGGAGCATGGCGCGTGTTCTCCAGATAATGGAACGGATGGGTATCCAGCAAATGATAGGTCACGGCCCCTACCCCGTCCACCCGCGCAGGTCAGAGGGGGAACGCCTCAGCTGAGGCCCAGTTCGTCCTTGCCGAAGGCGAAGAGGTACGGGACACCGGCTTCGGCTTCAATCTTTTCCTTGGCACCCGTGTCGCGGTCCACGATCACGGCGACGGCCACCACGTTGCCGCCGGCCTTGCGGACGCCTTCGACGGCGGTCAGCGCGGAACCGCCGGTGGTGGAGGTGTCCTCCAGGACCAGGACCTTGCGGCCCTCCACCGAGGGGCCTTCCACCTGGCGGCCCATGCCGTAGGACTTCTGCGCCTTGCGGACCACGAACGCGTCCACCGGGCGGCCGGCGTCGACGGCGGCATGCATGACGGCGGTGCCCACCGGGTCTGCCCCCATGGTGAGCCCGCCGGCGCACTCGAAATCGATTCCGGCGTCTTCCATCAGGGAGAGCATGACCTGTCCCACCAGTGTGGACGCCTCGTGGTGCAGGGTGATGCGGCGCAGGTCGATGTAGTAGTCGGCTTCCGCGCCGCTGGAGAGGATGACCTTGCCGCGGACGACGGCCAGTTCCTTGATCAGTTCCAGCAGTCGGGCACGGGCAGCGGCAGCGTCGGCTGCGAAGTCACGGGTGGCAGTCATGCGTCCCAGTTTAGTGGGCGCCCCGCCGCGGATTCCCAGCCGGTTTCCTGTATGTCGGCGGGCGGCCAGATGTCAGCGCGCCCCGATCTCCCACGCGAGACCTACCGGCCCGCACTAACAGCGTGTTCCCCTCTGCTAGCTGTGCTGCGGGGCGCGCCGCGCGAAGGCAGGTGCATGCTCGGGGCGCGGACCAAAGGCGATGAAGCGGGGAATGATGGTGCGGATCGCCGGAACGTGCCGGGCGAGGAAAAGTGCCGCGGCCGGAAACTTTGTCCGCTTCCCGGTCATGATCGGGACGAAGATCGCTCGTTGCATGATCCGTTGGACGGTCTGCACGATGACGGTGGGCAGCCGCCGCCGTCGTTCGACTTTCTCCAGGTCTGCCGTGGTCACCCGGCCCCGGAGCAGTGCGGGAGCCAGGTACTCGGCAGCCGCCGCGGCGTCCTGGATGGCAAGGTTGATTCCGACGCCGCCGGCCGGGGACATCGCATGCGCCGCGTCCCCGATGCACAGCAGCCCGTTGATGTGCCATGTGTGCAGCCGGTTCAGGCGCACGTCCAGCCAGTGGAGATCGTCGAGGGACTCGATGGCGTCAACGCGGTCTGCAAGGTCCGGGCGTAGCGCCGCGATCCGCCGTCGGAAAGCCTCCACGCCTTCCGCGCGGATCCGGGCGTCGGTGCCCTTGGCGGCGAGGTAGCCCATCTGGTAGTAGTCGTTGCGGAACAGGGCCAGCAGCGCCTCGCCGGGGCCGAACGCCGGCACCAGCCCGGCCACCTCACCCGTTTCGGAGGGATAGCGGGGCAGCCGGAACCACCAGGTGTCGAAGGGCACCGGGAACTCTTTTGGCGCCAGCCCGGCCGCGGTGCGCAACGCGGAATGGCGGCCGTCTGTGGCAACCACGAGGTCCGCAAGAAGTTCATCCTGCGTGCCGTCGGGGGTCCGGAAACGGACTCCGCGGACACGGCCTCCGTTGCGGACCAGGGAGGTGGCGGTGTGGCTCATGAGCAGCGTGAAGCCCGGTTCCTGGGCTGCGGCGTCGGCGAGGAAGCTCAGGAAATCCCATTGCGGCATCATGGCGATGTAGTTGTACGGCGGGGGCAGGGCGTTGAAATCGCCCATGGTCACCGGTGGCCCGCCCGGGACCGGGAAGACGACATTCTTCAGGCGGCTCTGCGGCAGCCGGCGGAATTCCTGGCCGAGCCCGAGTTCGTCAATGAGCCGGATGGTAGACGGGTGCACGGTGTCGCCGCGGAAGTCGCGCAGGAAATCCGCGTGCTTCTCCAGCACCGTCACCTGCACCCCGGCCCGCGCCAGAAGCAATCCGAGCATCATCCCCGCAGGTCCACCGCCCACCACCGCGCATCCGGTCTTCTCCATGGCCCCACGCTACGCCTGCGCGGGGTGCCGCGGGAGGGGGTAATTCGCGGCGCATTCTGGTTGGCGCTGCGCAGAATATCCTGCGCTACGGGGATTCCCGTAGCGCAGGATATTTTGCGCAGCGGCCGTTCGGAAACGCCGCGTCAGAGCCGGGTGTCGAAGGAGTCGCAGAAGACGTTCTCGTTGAACGTGCCCTGGAATTCCGACTTGCCCTGGATCTTCTCAATCGCAGCCCGGATGGCCTCCGGCGTGCCCGCGTGGGCGTGGATGGCCGTCTTCACCATAGGCACGTCTATGAGGTGGTTGGGCTGGTTGAGCGAGACGAACACGGTCGGGACTTCGGTGGTGTACCAGGGAATCTCGGCCGCCATGGGCGTTGACCACTTGATCCGGATCGCCGCCTCCTGGGCGAAGCCTTTGACATTGGCGAACACGAACGCGGCGTCGTACTTCTGCGCGTAGTCCGCCGTGGCTTCCTCGGAGATGACGGACATGAAGTTCACCCCGGTCTCGCCGGCGGCCTCGCGCTGCGCGGCTGTCCTGAAGACATGGACCTCGAAACCGGCCTTTTCGAGCTCGTCCCGGACAACATCCAGGTAGGCCAGCGGGTCCGCCCGGGTGAAGTCAGCGCCGCCCGAGATGCCGTAGAGCCGGATGCGCTTGTGCGTCGCCGCCGTGATGGGCAGGTTGCCGGCCGTGTCCTTGACCAGGGTGACGGTCTTGTCGGCGATCTGCGCGGCCACCGCCCGGTGCGCCGCGCTCCCGATCAGCTGCAGCGCTTCGGCCGGCGGGACGAGGGATTCCCGCGCGGCCTTGTGCAGTCCGAGCGAGGCCTTCAGGCCCAGGATCCGGCGGAGGGCGTCATGCAGCCGCGCGTCCGTGATGACCCCGGTTTTGTAGCCGTCCATCATGTACCCGAAGTCCTCGGCCGGGTTGCGGAAGAACAGGAACATGTCGCACCCGGCCGCAATCGTGGCCGGGACCAGCTCGCTGCGCTTCATCGCCTGGGTCAGGCCGATCATCTGGGACGCGTCGGTGAGGATCAGCCCGTTGAACCCGAGCTCGCCGCGGAGCAGGTCCTGGAGCAGTTCCGGCGCCAGGGTCGCGGGCAGGATGTCCTCCGCCGCCAGCCCGGGGCGGAAATGCCGTGACAGGTCCGGCGCACCGATGTGCCCCGCCATGATGGACTGCACGCCGTGGCCGATCATCTCCCGGTACACATGCCCGTAGGTCCGGGTCCATTGCTCATAGCCGAACGTGTTGTACGACGTGACCACGTGCTGGTCGCGTTCGTCCAGGCCGTCCCCCGGGAAATGCTTCATGGCGCACACGGTTGGGGATTCGCTGATGCCGTCGAAGTACTCCTTGGCCCGTTCCACCACGATGTCCGGGGTGTTGCCGAAGGCCCGGGTGGAGATGACGGTGTTGCGCCAGTTGTAGTGGATGTCCACGATCGGTGCGAAGGCCCAGTTGCAGCCCAGCGCGGCGGTCTCCACCCCGGCAACGCGCCCCATCTGGCGGGCGATGTCCTTGTCTGGGTGCGAGCCCGCCTGCAGGTGGGTCGAGACGAACGTCCCGTCGTCGCAGCTCCCGGCGCCGCCCATTTCGGGGTTCGACGCAATCAGCAGCGGCACCCGCGTCTTGGACTGCGCGTAGCGGATGTGTTCCTGCACCTCGGCCGAGGGCCCCGGCCGGTACCGCATGCCGCCCACGTGGTACTGCTCCAGGACACCGTCGAGGTATTCCGGGGAGTAATCGTTGTTGTGGTTGATGAACAGCTGCCCGATCTTTTCCTCGAGGGACATGGAGTCGATGGTGGACTCCACCCAGGCGATGGCGTCGCCGTCGAGGTGGAACGGCGCGGACTGAAGGTCGACGGCGAACGGTGCGGCGGCGGGCGCGGCACCAGTTCCCGACAACGAGGCGTCCGGCGTTGTCCCCGCAGGCCCACCGGCGAGGCCGGCGAGGGCGGCGGCGACGACCTGTTCCACGGGGGCGGCGATGTCCACCACGGTCCCGGCTTCGTCCGCTTCGAGCGGCTCGAGCGTGGCGAGCTGGGAGTCCAGCAACGTGGACGGCATGAAGTGGCCGGAGCGGCCTTCGATCCTGCCGCCGAGCACGTCCCGGCTGCCGTGCAGGTGCAGGAAGACGGTCTCCGGCGCCTGGGCGCGGATGGCGTCGCGGTAGCTGCGCTTGAGCGCGGAGCAGGCCAACACCAGCCCTGCTGGCCCCGCGGCGGCGAGTTCGGCGCCCACGGTGGCAAGCCACGGCCAGCGGTCCTCGTCCGTCAGCGGCGTTCCGGACGCCATTTTGGCGACGTTCTCCAGCGGGTGGAGGGAGTCGCCGTCGAGGAAGCGGACGCCGAGTTCGCGGGCCACGAGGTCGCCGATAGTGGTCTTGCCGCAGCCGGAGACACCCATCACCACGATGTGGCGGCCACGAGCAGCGGCCTTCTGGTTACCGGTCAGGGTCTGGTCACCAGTCATGGACGGTGCCGTCCACGAGGCGGTTGTAGGGCAGGTAGGCCTGCTGGTAGGGGAACGCGGCGGCGGCTTCTTCGTTGAATTCGACGCCGATGCCGGGTTTGTCGCCCGGGTGCAGGTAGC